>CADEEJ010000155.1:0-3698 GCA_902826315.1 uncultured Steroidobacter sp. | reverse complement strand
CCCCCGCTAGCGGGGGAGGGTTTGGGTGGGGGCATCTTCAGGCGACACGACCTGGTAGAACGTCTCGCTCTTTCCCACCATGCCGAGATCGGTCCGCGCCCGCTCTTCGATCGCCGTCGTGCCCTTCTTCAGGTCCTGCACTTCGGCCGCGAGCGTGCGGTTGCGCTCGCGCAGGCGCGCGTTCTGCTCCTGCTGCGTGTTGATCTCCGTATTCAGCCGCGCCACCTCGCGCACGCTGCCGTCGCCGAACCACAGGCGGTACTGCAGCAGCGCCAGGAGGATCAGCAGTCCGGCGGCGAGGAATTTCATGGCATCAGCACGAGGTACTCGGCAGCGGCACCGGGAATGCCTCGGCGCCTGCGTAGCGCGCGTCCGGACCCAGCTCCGCTTCGATCCGCAGCAGCTGGTTGTACTTCGCGATGCGGTCGGAGCGCGACATCGAGCCGGTCTTGATCTGCGTCGCGGTGGTCGCGACCGCGATGTCGGCGATGGTCGCGTCCTCGGTCTCTCCCGAGCGATGCGAGACCACCGCCGCGTAGTTCGCCTTCGCGGCCATGTCGATGGCGGCGAGCGTCTCGGTCAGCGTGCCGATCTGGTTCACCTTGATGAGGATAGCGTTTGCGATGTGCTTCTGGATGCCTTCCTGCAGGATCTTCGTGTTGGTCACGAACAGGTCGTCGCCGACCAGCTGCACGCGCTGGCCGAGCCGTTGCGTCAGCCCCGCCCAGCCGTCCCAGTCGTTCTCGCTCATGCCGTCCTCGATCGTGATGATCGGGTAGCGCCCGACCAGGCCTTCGAGATAGTCGGCGAACTGCGCGGCGGTGAACTTGCGATGCTCCGACTCCAGCTCGTAGATACCGTCGGCGAAGAACTCGGTGCTGGCGACGTCGAGGCCGAGGAAGATCTGGCGGCCGGCCTTGTAGCCGGCGCGATCGATCGCTTCGAGGATCGTTTCGAGCGCTGCTTCGTTCGACGGCAGGTCCGGCGCGAAGCCGCCCTCGTCGCCGACCGCGGTCGCGAGCTTGCGCTCGTGCAGGACTTTCTTGAGCGTGTGGAAGATCTCGGCGCCGTAGCGCACAGCTTCCGACAGCGATGGCGCGCCGACCGGCAGGATCATGAATTCCTGGATGTCGACGCTGTTGTCCGCGTGCGCACCGCCGTTGATGATGTTCATCATCGGCACCGGCAGCGTCTTCGGCCCCGGTCCGCCGAGATAGCGATACAGCGGCTGCTTGGCATCGCGTGCGGCCGCGTGCGCGGTTGCAAGCGACACCGCCAACAGCGCGTTCGCACCGAGGCGCGCCTTCGACTCGGTGCCATCGAGCGCGATCATGAGTTGATCGATCTCCGCCTGCGCCGCCGGATTCTTGCCGAGCAGCGCTTTGCGAATCTCGCCGTTCACGTGGCCGACGGCCTTGGTCACGCCCTTGCCGAGATAGCGATTCTTGTCGCCGTCGCGCAGCTCGATGGCCTCGCGCGCACCGGTCGATGCGCCGGACGGCACGGCGGCGCGGCCGAGCACGCCGGAATCCAGGATCACATCGGCCTCCACGGTCGGATTGCCGCGCGAGTCGATGATCTCGCGGCCGCGGATGTCGACGATCTTGCTCATAACAGACTTTCCTCGAACGGGCGGGACTTGACGGCCCGGTCGAGCTGCACGAGCGTCGTCAGCAACGGCTCCATGCGCGCGAGCGGCCAGGCATTCGGCCCGTCGGACAGCGCCTTGTCCGGGTCGGGATGCGTTTCCATGAAGATGCCGGAGATGCCGGCAGCGACGGCCGCGCGCGCGAGCACAGGTACGAATTCGCGCTGTCCGCCCGACGCAGTGCCCTTGCCGCCCGGCAGCTGCACCGAGTGGGTCGCGTCGAACACGACGGGGCAACCGGTCGCACGCATCACCGACAGCGAGCGCATGTCGGAGACGAGGTTGTTGTAGCCGAAGCTGAAGCCGCGCTCGCACACCATGATCTGCTCGTTGCCGGTCGAGCGCGCCTTGTCGACCACGTTCTGCATTTCCCACGGCGACAGGAACTGGCCCTTCTTGATGTTCACGGGCCGGTTCTGTGAGCAGACATTGAGGATGAAGTTCGTCTGTCGCGCGAGGAAGGCCGGTGTCTGCAGCACGTCGACCACCGAGGCAACCTCCGCCATCGGCGTGTCCTCGTGCACGTCGGTCAGCACCGGCAATCCGAGCTGGCGCTTCACCTCGGACAGGATGCGCAAGCCCTCTTCCATCCCCGGCCCGCGATAGCTCTTCTGCGAGGAGCGATTCGCCTTGTCGAACGAGGATTTGAAGATGAAGGGGATGCCGAGCCGGCCGGTCAGCTCCTTGAGCTTGCCGGCGGTATCGAGGATCAGGCCTTCGCTCTCGACGACACAGGGCCCCGCGATGAGGAACAGCGGCTTATCGGGGCCGACGGTGAAATTGATCAGCTTCACGCGCTTTGGGCCACCGGCATCTGCTCCTGCCGATACGCCCGCGCCGCCTTCACGAAGCCGGTGAACAGCGGGTGGCCGTCGCGCGGCGTCGAGCGGAACTCGGGGTGGAACTGGCTGGCGACGAAGAACGGATGCGTCGGCAGCTCGATCATCTCGACCAGGCCGTCGCGCGAGAAGCCGGAGAAGCGCAGCCCCGCGTTCATCATCTTCTGCAGGTAGCGGTTGTTGAACTCGTAGCGGTGGCGATGCCGCTCCTGGATCAGGTCCGAGCCGTAGATCTGGTGCGAGCGCGAGCCGTGCGACAGCCGCACTTCCTGGGCGCCGAGGCGCATCGTGCCGCCCATCTCGGATTTCTCGGTGCGCTGCTCGGTCGTGCCCTTCTCGTCCTGCCACTCGGAGATCAGCGCGATCACCGGATGCGGCGCCGAGCGGTTGAACTCGGTGGAGTGCGCGCCGTGCAGATTCGCGACGTCGCGCGCGTATTCGATGATCGCCAGCTGCATGCCGAGGCAGATGCCCAGGTACGGAATGCGGTTCTCGCGGGCGTACTGGATCGCCTGGATCTTGCCCTCGATGCCGCGCTCGCCGAAGCCGCCCGGCACCAGGATCGCGTCGACGCCATCGAGCAGGCCCGTGCCGTGCTTCTCGACGTCGGTGGCCTCGACGAACTGGATCTTGACCCGTGTTCGCGTACGCACGCCGGCGTGGATCAGCGCTTCCGTCAGCGAGATATAGGAATCGCGCAGGTTGACGTACTTGCCGACCATCGCGATGGTGACCGTCGTGTCGGGGTTCGTCTTCGCGGCAACGACCTGGCGCCACTCCGACAGATCGGCCGGCGGCACGTCGAGGCGCAGCTTGTCGACCACGATGTCGTCGAGCCCTTCCTCGTGCAGCAGCATCGGGATCTTGTAGAGGTCGTCGGCGTCGACCGCGGATATGACCGCGCGCTCCTCGACGTTCGTGAACAGCGCGATCTTGCGCCGCTGCTCGTCCGGCACCTTGTTCTGCGAGCGGCACAGCAGGACGTCCGGCTGGATGCCGATCGAGCGCAGCTCCTTCACCGAGTGCTGCGTCGGCTTGGTCTTGATCTCGCCGGAGCTGGGGATGTACGGGATCAGCGTCAGGTGCATGTACAGCACGTTGTTGTGGCCGAGCTCCACGCCCATCTGGCGGATCGCCTCGAGGAACGGCAGCGATTCGATGTCGCCGACCGTGCCGCCGATCTCGACCATGCACACGTCCGCGTCGCCGGC
>CADEEJ010000154.1 GCA_902826315.1 uncultured Steroidobacter sp. | reverse complement strand
CGTCGTTCTCACGGCCGCCTCGACGTGGCTGGTGCTGACTGAACGACATGAGCACGTCCATGTACACGAGGCGCTCGAGCACGAACATCTACACGTGCATGATGAACATCATTGGCATCCACACGATGGCAGCGAGGGTCCCGAACCGCATAGGCATCGCCACAATCACGAGCCGCTTACCCATAGCCATGCGCACCTGCCGGAGTTGCATCATCGACACGATCATTAGTGGAGGTTGAGGCGGAATTGGCGCGAACGGCTGAAGTTTGCGTTCTTACGCGTGCGACGAGAGCTGGTGCAGGAAGGCGTAGGCGCGCTCGGTTGCCGCAATTCGCGAAGGACGCGTGGGGTGCATCATCTGTGATGAGCAGCGCCGCGGCTGCTACTTGCGATGGACGCCGTCCTTGCGATGTGCGGCGGCTCCTCGACCCACCGGAGGCGGCTGCGCTCCACTCAGTCCGGTGAGAATTCCACAGTCGGCGCCGCGGCTCGCGGACTGACAGCGCTGGCGTAAGGCAAGGAGTTGTCGCTTGAGCCTCTGAAGCTCTGCCAGTCTCTCGCCGACATGCTCGATGTGTTCGTCGAGGACGGCGTTCACCTCACTACAGTCCGCGTCGGGCCTGTCCCTGACACGCAGCAGGGGCCGAATCTCGTCGATGGACATATCGAGTGAGCGGCAGTGGCGAATGAACGACAAGCGTTCCAGGTGTTCTTGCGCGTACATGCGGTAGTTGCCCTGGCTGCGCGGCGGCTTGGGAATGAGCTTGAGCGTCTCGTAGTACCGCACGGTTTCGACCGGCACACCCGACAATCGCGCGAGCTCGCCTATCTGGTAGGTCTTGGACACGAAAACACCTCGTTCAACTTGACCCTGAAGTTACTACAGGGTGTTAGATAGCGCCATGCGGATTCCAAGTTCCGAAGGCAACGCTGGCGAGCGAGACCCTGAGCATGGATACACACTGCTGCGCTTCCGGCTGTACCGCGTCGAAAAGACCGATCTCAACGCGCTATCGGCGTGTGTTGCAGATAGCGCTCTTGGCAAACGTCTCCATGTTCGCCGTTGAGAGCGCTGCCGGCCTGCGTGCCGATTCCGTGTCGCTTCTCGCCGATGCCATCGATTTCGCGGGCGACGCTGCCAACTATGGTCTGTCGCTGGTGGTCTTGAGTCTTGCCGTGGTGTGGCGGTCGCGCGCCGCGCTGATCAAGGGTCTGAGCATGGGCGCGTATGGAGCATTCATCATCGGGCACGCCGCATGGAATGCCTTCACGGGTTCAGTGCCCGATCACCCCACGATGGGACTCATCGGAGTGCTTGCGCTCTGCGTGAATGTCGGCGTCGCCTATATGTTGTTCTCCTATCGCGAGGGCGATGCCAACATGCGCTCCGTGTGGCTGTGCTCAAGGAATGACGCAATCGGAAATATGGCGGTCATCGCGGCGGCCGTGTTGGTCGGTGGGTTCGGGGCGGGATGGCCGGACGTCCTGGTGGCGCTCATCATGGGATCGCTGGCGCTCGTGGCCGCCCGCAGTGTCGTTCAGCAGGCCCGGCGCGAATTGCTCGCGGTGGGCTAGGGAACGCGACAGGGTCGTTGCCGATGCAACTCAATCACGTCTCCCGCCGGCGAGTGATTCAGGAGCGCGTTCAGCCGGTTGTGCAGGTCGCTGGGCCGCCGGTTCGTGGAGGTCGAGGCGTAAACCCATCCGAGTCTGACTCTGTAGTCGTTACGGGCTTTCGGCTGTGCAGGTTGGACATGCGTTAACGCCGTCCCATTCCGAATGAACAAAACGTGAGAAATTTCTCCCAGTTAGGCATACTCCCCGCCATGCGACGTCCGTCCGTCTCCAGGCAGGTCTGCTATTGGGTGCTAATCCTGGCACTTTTTGCAGTGCGTGCGGCGGATGCACACACGCACTTTTGTTTGGATGGACTCGAGCCTCGTGCCGCCCTGCACGTGGCAGATGGCGGCATTCACCACAGTGGCGAGCGCGACCCGCAGAGCCACACTGACCAGGATGTGAAAGTCGTCGGCGACGGCGCCTTGAAGCAAGGCGAGTCTGCCGATCTGTGGATCCCGCCCACCGCTTGGTCGGTGGTCGATTACCTCTCCGTTTTCGCCGCCGAGCCGCCGCAACCTGCGGCGGTCGCATCCACTCCCTCGATTCAGTTCAATCTTCGTCCGCCGCTGCGCGGACCGCCTCGCTAATCCTCCATCGTTCGATCCGATCGGTTAACGAGCGCGTGCACTGAAGTGCCCGCGCGGTGGAGGATTTCATGGGAATTTCGTTGGTGTGCGCATGGCGCGCATGTGTGTTTTCATTTCTCGCTGCTTTTTGCCTCATTGCGAGTGCCGCTGAGCCGCAGGAGCCCCAGGGTGAGCTGACTCTGGCGCAGGCGATTGAGACGGCGCTGCGGCGCAATCCGGAGCTATTGGCCAGCCGCTACGAGTTGACGGCGGCGCAGGCGCGCATTCTTCAGGCGGGTCTACGGCTGAATCCGGAGCTCGACCTGGAGCTTGAAAACTTCGCCGGCAGCGGCGCCGCCAACGGCGTCGATGCACTCGAGACGACGTTGAGCTTGAGTCAGGTCATCGAGCTCGGCGGCAAACGTGGCCTGCGCCGATCGGTTGCCGAGGCCGACAGCGATCTCATCAGCATTGAACAGCGCGCCCGGCAGCTCGATGTTCTCGCAGAGGTGACGCGGCGCTTCATCGACGTGGTCGCCGCGCAGGAGCGCACGCGCTTCGCCGCCGAGGCTTCCCGGCTCGCACAGCAAACCCTCGATGCCATCGCTGCGCGCGTTGAGGCGGCGCGCGCGCCGATTGCCGAGGCCAGTCGCGCTCGCATTGCCGTAACGCGCGCCCTGATCGAAGAACGTCAGGCCACCACGGCGTTGCGTAGTGCGCGTTATGCCCTCGCCTCTTTGTGGGGTACCACGGAGCCCGCCTTTACGACTGCGAATGCCGACCTGTTCGCATTTGAGTCGGTACAACAATTTGCCGCACTGATCGCGCAGATTGAGCGCAATCCCGATATCACGCGCTTCGCCTCCCAGGCGCGGCTTCGAGAAGCCGAGCTACGTTTGGCGCAGGCACAGGCTCGCCCCAACCTTGCGTTCAGTCTGGGCGTGCGCCGATTCGAAGAGAGTAGTGACAACGCCTTGGTCGCGGGATTCTCGATGCCCTTGCCGGTCTTTGATCGTAATCAGGGCGCGATTCGTGAAGCCCGCGTGCGGCGCGCGCAGACCGATGCTGAATTGCAGGCCGCACTGACCCGTGCGCGCGGAACGCTGTACGCGGTCTATCAGGAAATGACGACGGCACGCGAACGCGCTGAATCGCTGCGCAACGAGGCTGTTCCGCAGGCACAAACGGCGCTCGAGCAAACGCAGAACGGCTACGAACGGGGACGATTCTCTTTCCTTGAGCTGCTGACCGCGCAACAGGAACTGCTGGCGCTGCGAGCGGCCTCCATCGATGCCGCAGCCGACTACCACCAATTGCTGGCGGAACTCGAACGGGTCACAAGCGAGCCGCTCACCACGAACGATATTGAGGCGCCCCTGCCATGAAAACCATTGCTCCCACTCAACTGACAACGCTTCGTATGGCGACATCGTTCATTACGGCGACTCTCTTGGTCCTGTCGCTCACCGCTTGCAATGACAGCGAACCTTCGGCGGCCAACACGCCTGCGGCACAAGCAAAAGACG
Organism: uncultured Steroidobacter sp.; assembly: GCA_902826315.1. Classification (GTDB taxonomy): domain Bacteria; phylum Pseudomonadota; class Gammaproteobacteria; order Steroidobacterales; family Steroidobacteraceae; genus Steroidobacter. The sequence goes on along the minus strand of CADEEJ010000154.1, from coordinate 8,922 downwards.
AGCATGCGGGGGAAGAGCACCAGGAGGGCGAGGAGAGCCACGAGGAAGGCGGAGGCGATCACGTGAAGCTCACGCCTGAACAGATCAAGAGCGCGGGCATCGCACTGGCGCAAGCGGGTCCGGCCAACGTACGGGAGCACCTTCCGCTCTACGGCGTGATCGCACCGAACGCCGAGCGGGTACGCGAGGTGGGCGCGCGATTCCCTGGAGTGATTCGCAGTGTCACCAAACGCGTGGGCGACTCGGTGCGCCAGGGCGAGACGCTCGCGACGGTCGAGAGCAACGAAAGCCTTCAGGCCTACGCCGTCGCCGCACCGCTGACCGGAGTAATCACTGCGCGTAACGCTAATCCTGGTGAGCAGGCGGGTGATAAAGCGCTATTCACGGTGGCGGACCTCTCGACGGTGTGGGTGGAGCTATCGGTGTTCCCGCGCGATGTCGCGAAGGTGCGTGTCGGTCAGAGCGTTCGCGTCAAGAGTGCGGACACCGGCCTGAGCGCGGACGGCAAAGTCGTCTACGTCGCGCCCTTTGGCAGCAGCAGTAACCAGACACTTTCCGCCCGCGTTCTGCTCGACAACGCGGAACGCAAGTGGCCGCCCGGTCTGTACGTGACTGCGGAAGTGACGCTCACGAACACGCCGGTGTCGCTTGCGGTCTCGAGCGACGCTCTGCAGACGATGGAGGAACGCACGATCGTCTTTGTACAGGGCGCCGAAGGTTTCGAACCACGAGCCGTGCAGCTCGGCCGCACCGACGGCGAGGTCACCGAAGTGCTCGCGGGCATTCAACCCGGCGAAACTTACGTCACGAAGAACAGCTTCATCCTGAAGGCCGAACTCGGCAAGGGCTCAGCCGAGCATGGGCACTGAGAGGGGACTGCAATGATCGACGCACTTCTACGCTTCTCCATCGCCCGCCGCTGGATCATCTTGTTCCTGGTCCTGGTGGCCGCCGCCGCCGGTGTCTGGAACTATCAGCGCTTGCCGATCGACGCGGTACCGGACATCACCAATGTGCAGGTACAGATCAACACCCAGGCGCCGGGCTATTCGCCCCTGGAGGTCGAACAGCGCATTACTTATCTTGTCGAGACGGCGATTTCCGGCCTGCCGCGCGTCGAGTACACGCGCTCGCTGTCGCGCTACGGGCTGTCCCAAGTCACCGTGGTGTTTCACGATGGCACCGATATCTACTTTGCCCGCAACCTCATCAACGAGCGCTTGCAGCAGGCCAAGAGTCAACTGCCCGACGGCATCGAACCCGAGATGGGACCGATCGCCACCGGTTTGGGCGAAATCTTTCTCTACACCGTCCACGCAGATGAAAAGGCGCGACAGCCCAACGGCCAGCCTTACGATGCGACCGCGCTGCGTACGCTGCAGGACTGGGTGATCCGTCCGCAGCTGCGCCAAGTACCTAATGTCACCGAGGTCAACACGATCGGTGGTTACGAGAAACAATTCCATGTCACACCGGACCCGGCGCGACTGCTCGCGTTTGGTCTGAGCTTCGATGATGTGGTCAGCGCGCTGGAGAAGAACAACGCCAACGTCGGCGCGGGCTACATCGAGCGAAATGGCGAACAGTATTTGATTCGCTCCCCTGGCCAGGTCTCGGACATTACGTCGATCGAGCGCGTCATCGTCGCCCATCGTGATGGCGTGCCGGTGACCGTGCGAGACGTAGCGGACGTCGCGTTCGGCAAGCAGTTGCGAACTGGCGCCGCGACGCGCGACGGCGAGGAGACAGTGCTCGGCACGGCCGTGATGCTGATCGGCGAGAACAGTCGAACGGTGTCGGAAGCCGTGTCTGCCAAGCTTGCGGAAATCGACAAAACCCTGCCGGAAGGCATCACGGCGGAGCCGGTCTACGATCGCACCGTGCTGGTCAACAAAACCATTGCAACGGTGCAAAAGAATCTGCTGGAAGGCGCCGTGCTCGTGGTTGCGGTGTTGCTGCTGATGCTCGGTAACATTCGGGCCGCGCTACTCACGGCGATGGTGATCCCGCTCTCCATGCTGATGCTGATGACCGGCATGGTCGAGAGCAAAGTCAGCGCCAATCTGATGTCACTCGGTGCGCTCGACTTCGGTCTGATCGTGGATGGCGCCGTGATCATCGTCGAGAACTGCATCCTGCGGCTGGCAGAGCGGCAGCATCACGAAGGACGCTTGCTGACACTCGAGGAACGGTTGCATACGGTCTTTGCAGGCACGCGCGAAGTGTTCACGCCGAGTCTCGTGAGCGTGTTGGTCGTGATCCTGGTGAACCTGCCGATCCTCGCCTTGACCGGCGTCGAAGGAAAGATGTTCCGGCCCATGGCCCTGGCGGTGATTATCGCCTTGCTGTCTGCGCTGGTGTTGTCGCTGACCTTCGTGCCGGCGGCAATGGCCTTGTTTCTACGCGGCCGCATCGAGGAGAAGGAGAACGCGATCGTCCGCACCGCTCGACGCCTCTACACACCGGCGTTCGATGCAGCGATGCGCTTTCGCCTGCCGGTGGTGGGAGCGGCCGTTGCGTTCGTCGTTCTCTGCGGATGGCTCGCGTCGCGAATGGGTTCGGAGTTCATTCCCAGTCTGGACGAGGGTGACGTCGCCGTGCAGGCGCTGCGCATCCCGGGCACGAGCCTGACGCAATCATTGGAAATGCAGTTCCAACTCGAACGCGCGCTCAAAGACATGCCGGAGGTGAAAACCTACTTCTCGCGCGTCGGCACCGCCGAGGTTGCGACCGACCCGATGCCGCCGAATATCTCGGACGGCTACGTCATGCTCAAGGATCACGCGGACTGGCCTAATCCCGACAAATCCAAGGCGGAACTGCTCGAAGAGATCGAAAAGAAGCTTGAAGGCATACCCGGCAACGCCTTCGAGATCAGTCAACCGATCCAGCTGCGCTTCAACGAACTGATCTCCGGCGTGCGTTCCGATCTGGGCATCAAGGTCTACGGCGATGATTTGGATCAACTGCTGAAAACCGGCAACGCGATTGCGGCGCTGTTGAACACGATTCCGGGTGCCGAAGGGGTGAAGGTTGAGCAGGTGGCCGGTCTGCCGGTGCTATCGGTGGAAGCCAATCGGGCCGCGCTCTACCGCTATGGGCTGAATGTCGCGGATGTCCAGGACGTGCTCGCCGCCGCGACGGGGGGCGAAGAAGCCGGCCAAGTGTTTGAGGGTGACCAACGCTTCGGGTTGGTCGTGCGTCTGCCCGAACACCTACGCAGCGATCTGACGGCGCTCGGGCGCCTGCCTATCCCATTGCCCGAGCGAGAGGGCGTGCGCGGTTATGTACCGCTCGGTGAAGTGGCGACCCTGAATCTTGCGCCTGGGCCGAACCAGATCAGCCGAGAAAACGGCAAGCGCCGCCTGGTGGTCTCCGCCAATGTGCGCGGCCGCGATCTCGGCAGCTTTGTTACCGAGGTGCGCGCGAAGATTGAGCAGCAGGTGAAACTCCCGTCCGGCTACTGGCTGGCGTACGGCGGCACCTTCGAGCAGCTGCAATCGGCCACCGAGCGCCTGACGCTGCTCGTGCCTGTTACGTTAGTGATGATCTTTGCACTGCTGCTGATGACCTTCGGTTCGGCGAAGGACGCGGCGCTCGTCTTTAGCGGCGTGCCGCTCGCGCTCACGGGCGGGGTGATCGCCTTGTGGTTGCGCGACATCCCGCTGTCGATCACGGCCGGCGTGGGCTTCATCACGCTATCGGGTGTGGCGGTGCTGACCGGCGTCGTGATGGTTTCAGCGTTTCGCGACCGGCTCGCCAACGGCGCAACGATTGATGATGCGATCCGCGAGGGCGCGATGCTGCGCCTGCGACCGATTCTCATGGTCGCATTGGTCGCCGCACTCGGCTTCCTGCCGATGGCGCTCAACACGAGCACGGGCGCCGAAGTGCAACGCCCGCTCGCCACCGTGGTCATCGGCGGAATCATTTCCTCCACGCTTCTCACGCTGCTGGTGCTTCCCGGCCTCTATCGGATGGCGTGGCGACAGCCTCAGCCTGTGATCGAAACGGCCGCCGTCAAGGAGTCCTACTCATGAAACTGATCAAGGCCTACATCCACCAGATCCGCACCGCGCAGGTCGTTCAGGCGCTCGCGGACGCGGGCTTCCGCAACCTCGCGCTGCTGGACGTCAAAGGCACGCTCAAGCCGCTGAGCGACAACGAACGGTATTACTCGCCCGGAGGCATTGGCTTGTTGATTGGCGAAGTTCGGCTCGAGCTGGCGTGCGAAGACGGCGAAGCGGACACCGTGACTACAATCATCCGCACGCACGCACGCATCGGGCCGCAAGTGTCGGGCTGGGTTTATGTGAGTCCGATCGAGCAAGCGCTGCCCATCGGCGGGGATCCGTCCGCAGGACCAGGGGCATGACGCTGGCCGGACAGCTCAAGCCCGCGATCAGCCGCCGCCGGTTGGTGGATACGCGGGCGTATTAATCGTCAGGAGCCCCACATCGTCGCTGAGCTGCCATGTCCCGCCCCCGTCCACGACCGATCACCCACAAGAGGAAATCCGCGAAAGAATCGCGGAGAGATCTCGCCAGGCAACTGCGCATTGTGCTCGGGGTGGCGTTGCTCGCGGCAGCAATTGGAGGTGTGTTGGCCGTCTGGGACCCGTTATTCGGCGTTGCGCCCGAGCGGTTGATACAGGTCTATCGGACGCACGGCTGTCGATGCGTGTTCGGATGGGCCGAAACGCTGGAAGCCGAGGGGTTCGTGGTACGCCTGTACGAGTACGAGACGCTTGAGCACGTGCGCACCGCGCTCCACATGCCCGACGAGCTGCATAGCTGTCATGTCGGCAAGTACCTTGGCTATTTCGTCGAGGGTCACATCTCAAGCTCGACGTTGCATTGGCTCGCGCAGCGACATCCGCCAGCGCTCGGCGTCGCCATCAAAGGCACTGGCGGCCGCCAAGTCTTGCATCCGAGCGGCATGCCTGCCGAGCAGGTCACCGTGCTGCTCTATGACACCCAAGGTACCGCACAGGTCTTGTCCGATGGATAACGCGAACCCTGCGATGCAGAGGCCCTCGATGGCGGAACCCGCGGAGGGATCCGTCGGGGTGGGTCGATGGTGGCAGTTCCCGCCGTTACGTGGCGCACTCATCGCGGGGGTGATCGCCGGCGTCGCATTCGTTCTGGAACGAACGCAGCTACTCCCTCACGGCGTCGCGATCGGTGCCTACGCGCTCGCGATTCCGATCGGCGGGTGGCACTGGATTCGTGAAGGCATATCGGAGCTCATCGCAGAACGCGAAGTCGGCATTGAAATACTCATGATCGCCGCGACCGCGGGCGCGGCGCTGCTCGGAATGTGGGATGAGGCCGCCGCACTCGTGGTGCTCTACGGCGCGGCGGAAGGACTGGAGGCGTACACCTACGCGCGCACACGCTCCTCGATTCGATCGCTGCTCGATCTCGCACCGAAGGAGGCGCGAGTTCTGCGCGATGGCGGGGAGGCGTTGATTCCTGCAGCCCAATTGCAGCCGGGAGATCGATTCGTCGTGCGTCCGGGAGAAGCAGTGGTGACGGACGGCGTCATCATCGAAGGCAGATCCAGCCTCAACGAAGCGCCCGTGACTGGAGAGTCGATGCCTGTCGACAAGACCGTGGGTGCGAAGGTCTTCGCCGGCAGTCTCAACACGGAAGGTGCTCTCACGATCGAGGCCACGACCGCATTCGCCGATAACACGCTCGCACGCATCATTCATCTGGTCGAAGAGGCACAGGAACAGAAGGGCAAGGCGCAACAGTGGATCGAGCGGTTCGGCAAACGCTACAGCCCGGCGGTGCTGATTGCCGCCGCACTGCTGATCATCGTGCCATCGTTGTTCGGGTTGCCGTTCGAGTTCTGGGCGCAGCGTGGTGTCGTGCTGCTGGTGGCCGCAGCGCCGTGTGCCCTCATCATGTCGATGCCGATGGCCATGGCGGCCGGCATTGGCAGCGCGGGGCGGCGCGGGATTCTCATCAAAGGCGGTGCCCATCTCGAGCATCTCGGCCGCATCAAAATCGTCGCCTTCGACAAGACTGGCACGCTGACGGTCGGGCGACCGGCCGTCATCGATCTGATTCCGAGCGGAATGGATGCCGAGGAACTGCTGCGCACGGCAGCGAGCGTTGAGCACTTCTCGCAGCATCCCTTGGCTCAGGCCATCGTTGCGGCGGCCGAGCGACGTGGCCTGAAGCGCAAACCCGCGGCTGATTTTCAATCGATCACCGGGGGCGGGGCGAAAGCCACCGTGGACGCTCGGACGTGGATCATTGGCAGTCCCATCCTGATGCGAGAACAGCGGATTTCCCTGAACGCGTTCGATACTCAGATCACGGCGCTGCAGGCCGACGGCAAGACAGTCGTTGTGCTCGCCACCGCCAGCAAGGCGGTCGGGGTGATCTCTCTTCAGGATGAACTGCGGCCCGAAGCGGCACAGGTCATTGCGGACCTCCACCGCCGTCACGTGCGCACGGTGATGTTGACGGGTGACAACACCCTGACCGGCGAGGCGATCGCCAAGCGCCTGGGAATCGATGATGTGCGTGCCGAGCTGAAGCCTCACGACAAAGTGACCGCAGTCCAGGAACTCATGCAGCAGGCGCCGGTGCTGATGGTCGGTGATGGCGTGAATGATGCCCCTGCGTTGGCGGCGGCAAATTGCAGCGTCGCCATGGGAGCGGCAGGGACTGACGCTGCCATCGAGGCGGCCGACATCGCGCTCATGGCTGATGACCTCAACAAGATCCTGCTTGCATTGGATTACGGTCACAAGGCTCGCGACGTGAGCTTGCAAAACATCGTGCTGTCCATTGGCGTGCTAGTGGCAATGATTCCCCTTGCCGTGTTGGGGGTGATTGGCGTTGCGACGGCCGTGCTTGTGCACGAGGCGGCGGAATTGCTCGCGGTCGCGAATGGGCTGCGGGCGGGACGCGCAGGCGCTGAGGCGGATCGCGCCTCTCAGCAGGTAACTCTCACAGCTGCAGTTGACTCATGAACTCGAGGCCCGATGCAACTTCATTCCACGCAGGAGGGCACAACGATGAACGCAACAATGTCGCTTCCACGCTTCACCTACTTATGCCTGGTGGCATTTTGTACCGTTGCGCTGGTGTTGCTGAGCACTGCCCAGACGCTGGCTGACACGGAGATTTACAAGTCGGTGGACGCCAAAGGACGAGTGACCTATTCCGACCGACCGACCCCTTCGGCTCAGCGGATCTATGTTCAGTCAGATCCAAAGATCTCGGAAGCCGATCGCGCACGCATGGCCTCAGAACGAGAAACGCGGGTGAGGGCCGATCAGGATCGGGCAAGGCAGATCGAAGCCGAACAGCGTGAACGAGCGGCACTCGAAAAGGCCGACCAAACGATAGCGCAACGCTGCCGGCAGGCGCGCGATCGCTATCTGATGTTCAGCGAAGCCAACCGCTTGTATCGCCGCGATGAGGCGGGCAACCGAGTCTACTACTCCAGCGCGGAAATCGATGCTGAGCGCGCGGCCGCGGAGAAGATGATGAAGGAGCTGTGCGGTGGTGCCGAGGCTTCTCGCTGAGCGGTGCTCGCCGGCTCCATCGACCGCGAACACGGCATGCCGACGTGCGCGATTGCAAACGGCACGAATAGCGGACATTAAGTTCGTCGGACGGAATTCTTCAGCGGCGAGAACAAAGTGTAGCCATGGGGCTTCAGGCCGAGACTTGGCATCGGGTGTTTCGAGATATCTACAGCCGAGCAGAAATGAAATAGAGATCGAGTGCCCGATGGCACAGGAGAGACATGAGCGGCGAAACATCAAAACCGAGCGCGGTGTGCGGCGACCTCGATATGCCGCCTGAAACCGCGCGCGCGCCGTCAACTGCCGCACGACCACCGCGTCGTCTGCCCGCCACCACCGATCCGTCGCGCGAAGCGATGCTCGCGCGGCACCAGCGCCTGCGCGATGACGGCTATGAAATCGACCAGATTTCAGGGTGTGGTCCGCAGATCGATCCGGCGCACCTCGCCGGCAGCATCGAGGGTTTTGTGGGCTTCGCCTGCGTGCCGCTCGGCGTGGCAGGTCCGGTGCGGATTCAAGGCGCAGCCGCGCACGGAGATTTCTTCGTTCCGCTTGCGACGAGCGAAGGCACCCTGGTTGCTTCCTTTCAGCATGCCTTCAGCGCCATCAATCGCTGCGGCGGCGCCAGCGCGTTGTGCAGTCACGAGCAAGTAAGCCGCGTGCCCTGCTTTGAGTTCGCAACCCTGATGGAAGCTGGGCAGTTTGCAGCGTGGCTGCCGTCACGTCTTGATGCATTGCGCGAGACGGTCGCCGGGAGCTCGCGCTACTGCCGGCTGCTTGAAGCCCGCGCATCGATCGTCGGTAACACGGTTTATGCCTCGTTCGAATTCACCACGGGCGATGCGGCTGGGCAGAACATGGTCACGCTCGCTGCTCATGCAATTTGCCAGCGGCTGCTCGCCGAGACACCGGTCGCGCCGCGCTCGTGGCTCGTCGAGTCGATGCTCTCCGGGGACAAGCACGCATCAGCGATGCCCTTTCGCGCCGCGCGCGGTCGCAATGCGAGCGCAGAAGTTCTGCTGCCTGCGAAACAGATCGAGCGCTACTGGCGTACGGACGTGGAGAGTATGGCGCGCGCTTGGCATCAGGCCGTGAACGGTGCGGCCCAATCGAGCACGATCGGTCTACAAGGCAATGTCGCCAATGCCATCGCGGCGCTGTTCATCGCTTGCGGACAGGACGCCGCCTGCGTCGTGGAGGCGACGACCTCGCTCACGCGCATCGAGCGCACGCGCGGTGGCGATATCTATGCCTCGGTCACCTTGCCGAATCTGATCGTCGGTACCGTCGGCGGTGGCACTTACCTACCTACCGCACAGGAGTGTCTGGGGATGCTCGGGTGCATCGGCGCGGGCAAGGCGAGCAAGCTC
>CADEEJ010000153.1:9569-12691 GCA_902826315.1 uncultured Steroidobacter sp. | reverse complement strand
CCGGGCGCGACCGCAATCGGCACGTTGCGCTCCGGATTCGCCGCCGAGATCTCGCTCGCGACCGACTGCACCAATTGCGAGAAGTCCAACTCGACAGGTTGCAGCTGACCGCGCCCGACTTGCGCGAGCGACAACAGCGCGTCGATGAGCTGCGACATCCGCGCAGCGGCGCCTCGCACGCGATCCAGATACGCGCGCCCCTCCTCGCCCAACTGCTGCGCGTACTTGTCGGTCAACAGCGCGCTGAAGCTATCGATCCCGCGCAGCGGTGCACGCAGATCGTGAGCGACGGAGTAGTTGAAAGCTTCCAGCTCGCTGTTCGCGGCTTCGAGCGCGGCCGTGCGTTGCTGCAGTGTCAATTCGAGCCAGCGCTCGTTCTCACGCAACCGCACGTCGGCTGCATGCTTGTGAAGCGCGATCTCGATGACGCAGCGAAGCTCCGGCGGCTTGAATGGCTTGACGAGATAGGCCGAAGCATCCGTGGATGTCGCACGATGCAACGTGTCGTCGTCGGCGTGCGCGGTCAGGAATACCACCGGCACATCGTGCTCGTCGCGGATCGTCTCGGCGGCGGTGATGCCGTCGATCTCGCCCGCGAGTCCGACATCCATCAGGATCAACTGCGGGTGGAGCCGCCGCGCCAGCTCGATTGCCTCTTCACCTCGCGTCGCCATGCCGGCGACCGTGTAGCCGAGCTGGTCGAGCGTCTCGGCGAGATCCAGTGCGAGGATGCGGTCGTCCTCGACGACCATGATGCGCGCGCCAACCAGTCCGACCGCGCCGTGCGACGCGGCGGACCGGAGGCTCGCTGCATGGATCGATCTCAATTCTTCTTGTCTTCGACGGCTTCGCGCGCCTCGTCGACCGCGTCGTCCACCTTGCTGGCAGTGGACTCTTCGCCGCCATTCTTGATCGTGTCGACCGCTTCGTCGACTTCTTCGCCGGCTTTCTCCAGCGGGCCCTGCTTCTCGCACGCCGCCAGACCGAGCGCCGCGGTTGCCGCCAATGCGGCGCATATCACTCTGATATTCATGTGCTCCTCCACCAGAACAGCCATAACTGCCTGCGCAAACGTACACGGAGCGGAGGAAGTTCCCCTACAAAAGCGCCGCGGGCTATTTCAGGCGGTCGACGAAGCGATACAGGAAAATCAGCACGCCGAAGCCGAAGTACAGGCCGAGCAGGGCCACCAGCATCAGCAGCGCGAGCTGGAACGTGATCACGGCCTTGACCAGCAGCGCCATGATGAGCACGACGATACCGGTGAAGGACAGCGCGACCAGCGCAGCGATCTTGAGCCTCTGCTTGTCGCTCATGCTTTGAGCCCGTCGATCCAGTCGACCAGCGCGCCGATCAGCTCCCGTCTCACGTCCGGATCGCGCCGGCCGGACGAAGCACGCACATGAAACGAATGATCCGCTTCCTGCAGCAGTTTCAGCGTAGCCCGCGCACCGAGACGTTGCACGACCGGCTCCAGCAAATCGAGGCCCGCGAGCTCGTCGCGCGTGCCCTGCAGAAACAGCATCGGGATCTGGATGTCCGACAGGTGCTCGGCACGATCTTGCGAGGGCCGTCCGGCGGGGTGCAGCGGAAACGCCAGAAACGCTAGACCTGCCACGCCAGGCAGCGGTGCGAGTGCTTGAGCCTGCGACGTCATGCGGCCGCCGAACGACCTGCCGCCTGCGACCAATTTCAGTCCGGGCGCCGCACGCGTAGCTTCGGCAACTGCAGCGCGGACCGTCGCGTGACACAGCGCCGGCGGATCGGGTCGTCGTGAGCCGCGCTCCATGTAAGGAAACTGATAACGCAGCGTCGCGATGCCCGCCTTTGACAGGTCACCGGCAACCGACGCCATCGATGCGTGCTGCATGCCTGCCCCCGCGCCGTGGGCGAAAACAAAGCACGCGCGCGCATTCGCCGGCAGATCGAGCAGGCCCGAGACGGTGCAGCTCTCGCTGACCTGAAGTGTTGCGGAATGTGTGGACGAGTCGATCATTCGACCCCAGCGTAACTCGTGTATTCTCCGGCACCAAACGAATCGGCGTTGGAGCCTGGGGAGGCGAAATGGCGAATCGCAAGGACATCGCGCGAGCGCGGCGAGCGTTGTACGCACCTGCTGTGCTCGTCGTAGCGGCCACGACACAGGATGCCGGGGCAGCGACGGCGGCGAGCCAGGAATTCTCGACTCCTGGTAGCAGCGTACCCACCTATACGTTCAACGTCGTCACGAACAATCTCGCGGCGAGCGGCTCGCGCCCGGTACAGCTGGTGAGCGCCACCGCGGATTTGACGAACCACACGGTCGTCGTGCGCCTCAACTGCATCACGATCACGCGTCCTGCAGGTCTCGACTCGCGCTTCACCCTCACGTACACGGTCGCAGACGGCGTCGACACACCCACGACGCGCGCCACCGGCGTGCTCACATTCGATCCCAATTCGAACTTCAGCCAACCTGCACTCACCGCGCCATCCGACAAGGCTTGCATCGACACGCAGGATCCGGAGCCGACGCCGGTCGCCGATGCTGCGACCACAGGACGCGGCCAGCCGGTCCTCATCCCGGTGCTCGCGAACGACACGAATGCGGATCCGACCGTGTCGCGCATCGTGCTGATCGGCACGCCGACCAATGGCACCGCAGTCGTGCAAGGCACGAACGTGCTGTACACGCCCGGGCCGGGATTCCTCGGCACGGCGCAGTTCGACTATCAGATCTCCGAGTACAGCCTGTATCCCGACTACCGCAACGGCGGCGCGACGGTCTCGGTCACGATCGCGAACCAGGCGCCGGCGGCGAACGCCGGTCCGGATCAAACGCTCTCCGATACCGACCTCGAGCCCGGCGAGAACGTCGTGCTGGACGGCCGGCAGTCGACCGATGGCGACGGCACGATCGCGACCTACGTGTGGCGCAATGCTGCCGGCACGCAGATCGCAACCGGCGCCAACCCGACCGTGCGGCTGCCGGACGGCGCGCAGGTCATCACGCTGACCGTAACTGACGATCTCGGCATCGCTTCCACTGACAGCGTGACGATCAACGTTGCAGTCGCGCCGGCGCGCTCGACACTGCGCGAGCTGACCGGCCTGACGCCGAACCAGCGCAAGATGGCGGACGC
>CADEEJ010000153.1:0-9469 GCA_902826315.1 uncultured Steroidobacter sp. | reverse complement strand
GGCGCGGCCAGCGACGCGACCGAGCCCGGCGGCCTGCTATCGGACAAGCTCGGACTGTGGGGCCGCGGCAATTACAGCTTCGGCGACAAGGATGCGTCCGCCAGCTCGCCGTCATTCGATGCCGATCAGTGGGGCCTGCTCGTCGGCATGGACTATCGCTTCTCGGACAAGGCAGTCGGCGGCATCGCGCTCGCCTATGGCGATTCGAGCGTCGAGTTCCAGCCGGCGGGCGAAGGTCAGCTGGATGCGACCTCGTGGGCGGCTTCGGTGTACGGCTCCGTGTACGCCGCCAAGAACTTCTACCTCGATGCGATCGTCAACGTCGCCAGCGTCGGCTACGACGCTCAGCGCAACATCACCTACGTCGACGGCACGGGCCTGGTCGCCGAGAACGCGCACGGCGACACCGATGGAATGACGCTCAGCGGCGGCGCGTCGATGGGCTACGACTTCCTGCTGGGTGGTCTGACGCTGTCGCCGACGGTCGGCGTCTTCTACGTCGACGCTACGATCGACGAGTTCACCGAAGATGGTGCGACCGGGCTCAACCTCGTTTACGACGAGCAGAACTTCAAATCGTTGACCGCGAACCTCGGGCTGCGCTTCACCTACGCGTGGAATCTTTCCTGGGGCGTGCTACTGCCGCATCTGCGCACCGATTTCGTGCGCGAGTTCGAGGACGACATCGAAGTCTTCGGCGTGCGCTTCGCGGCCGATCCGTTCGACGCCGGTAGCAATCCGACACCGCCGATCCTGGTCGAGACGGACAATCCGGACCGCTCGTACTGGCGGTTCGCGGCCGGGTTTTCCGCGCAGTTCAAGCACGGCGTCTCGGGCTACATCGAGTACCAGCGCCTGCAGAGCTACGAGCTGGTCGACTTCCAGGACGTCAGCCTCGGCCTGCGGTTCCAGCGCAGCTTCTGATGAAGGTGCTGATCGCAACGCCGCTGCACGACGGGCGTGCGGAGCGCGACTTCATCAACGGCCTGCTGCAATGTCATGGCCTGTACTACGCATGGGCGTGCGTCGAGGGGCAGGCAAACATCTCGCTCGCGCGCGACATGCTCGCCGGACAATTCCTCGCCAGCGATTGCACGACGCTGCTGATGATCGACGGTGACATCGGCTTCGCCCGCGGCGATGTCGAAACGTTATTGCGCTCGTCGCACGGCGTGACCAGCGGCATGTATCCGCGCAAGCGCGACCAGGGCGGATGGGTGTTCGAGCCGCACGATGCGAACGTGCTCGGACAGCAGATCGCCGCCGGCAAACCGTTTCCCGTGCGGCATGCGGGCGCGGGATTTCTCAAAGTTGAGCGCCGGGTGTTCACTGACATCGCGCGCGGCGGCGACGTGTCCAGCTATCGCGGAGCCGATGGCCAGGCCACGCACCACTTCTTTCGCAGCGGCGTCGCCAACGGCGAATTCCTGTCCGAGGACTATTTTTTCTGCGAGCTCGCAGCGCAGGCGGGCCATCCGGTGCACATCGATCCGCGTATCCGCCTGCGTCACATCGGACGTCGCGTCTACGCGGGTGCCTAGGCGCGAGCGACCTCGACTTCGCGCGCGAAGAACATGCCGGCCTCGCGCAGCGAGCTGCGGCCTTCCGGAATCCAGCGCTGGAACAGCTGCCAGACGTGCGGGACGGCGGGCCAGATCTTGAGTTGAGTTTTCACGCCGGCGCGCTGTGCGCGTTCGGCCAGTCGTCGCGAATCGTCGAGCAGCGTTTCGTCGGCGCCGACGTGGATCAATAGCGGCGGCAGTCCGTGCAAATCCGCGTACAGCGGCGACGCCAAAGGCGCGCATCGGTCGCCCTGCCCCACGTAGTACTCAGCGGCGCGACCGAACGAATCGCGCGTGAACATCGCGCAGCGATCGCTGTTGAGGCGTGCAGATTCGCCTGTTGCAGCGAGATCGACGAACGGCGAGAACAACACTGCGGCGGCCGGCAGTGGAATGCCTCGATCGCGCAAGGACAGCAGCAGCGCGACGCAAAGGCCACCGCCAGCAGAGTCGCCGGCAATCACGAGCTGCTGCGGAGTATGCGTCTCCAGCAGACCGCGATACGCGGCGATCGCGTCATCGAGCCCGGCGGGAAATGGATGCTCGGGTGCCAACCGATACGCCGGCGCGAACGTCTTGAATCCGGCGAGTGCGAATGCAGAGGTGACAGCGCGATGAGTCTGCGGCGTGCAAGCAAAGTATCCGCCGCCATGCAAGTACAACAGCGTCGCGACGTTCGGCACCGCCTCGGCGATCAGCCACTCGCCCGCGACACCTCCGACCGTGTCGGGGACGGCCCGGGATCCGCGCGGCGGCGGTATGACTGGCCCACCGCCCATGACTCGGCGTGCCGCTGCGGCGTCGGGTGTACGCGCCAATCGCGGCTTGAACCAATGCCGCAATACGAAACTCGTCGCTTTTGCCTGCCAGCTCGCCACCGATGACTCCCCGCATCGACCCGGCTCGACTATACCTGGGCAAAAAAAAGCCGCACACCGAAGTGTGCGGCTTCAAGGTTCGCCGCGGCACGGGGGAGCCGCGGCATAGGGAAGCGAATCAGTACTGCCACCTCATTCAATGTCGAGGAATTCGTCCGCGGCAGAGCTGAACGGCAGCGTGTCGTCGTCGATGCTGCGGATGAACTCCAACAGCTTCGCCCGATCGGCCGCGTCCGGAATCTTCTGCTCGATAGTCTGACCGCCGACGAGCTTGTGCTTGGCCAACACCGCTTCAAGCGTCAGCGCGGAGCCGTCGTGGAAGTACGGCGCCGATGCGCTCAGGCCCAGCAGCGAGGGTGAGTTGAAGCCGGCCGCGCCGAAGGCGCCGAAGCCCTGCGTCGACTGCAGGCCCGGTCCCACTCCGCCAACCGGAGGCGCACCGACCGCCGCGGCGCCGCGAATTTCCAGCGGGTTCGCGCCATCGAAGGTTCCGACGTCATCGAGGAGCGTGAGCGTGCCCTTGGGACGAACGATCTTCACCAGCTGCGGGCCAGCGGTCTGCAGGCCGTCCAGCGGGCTGGCGAAGTCGAACGCCTTGACTCCGTTCGCCTCATTCGGGCCATCGAAGAACTTCGCGCCGATCGGATTCTCGATGAAGGCTGCCTTGCGGCCGCCAACCTCGCCCAGCGCGTACAGCTGCGTGCCGAGGTCTTGAGTCGGCTGCGTAGCCTGGCTCTTGGTCCACTTCGCGCCGCCGTGGCAGGACGCGCAGTTGTCTGCGAAAACCTGCCGACCCTGCGGGTCGTCCGTGCCGTTCGCCGGTTTCGGCACTTTCAACGCGCGCACGGTGGTTGCCCACTGCTGCAGAGCGTCGAGGGAGTCGCTGATGCCGAAGACCGGCCCGTGATTGAAGACCAGGCCCGAGCGATCGACGCCATTGACGTCGGTCGCAAAGCCCTTACCGCCCTGGATGCCGCGCGCATTGTTGTTGAAGTCCGTGTTCGAGCTGCGGACGGCGCTCCAGTTCAGTGCACGAGAATCCGCCAGGCGCGCTTCGCCCTGCACGTCGTGGGTGAACGTGCCGTCCAGCCCGATCGTCTGGCGCGGACCGGTCTCGAAGATCCACGTGACGTTGTCCGTGCGCCCATCGTCGTGACAGGAGGCGCAGCTAGACCAGGCATTGTCGGAGGCCTTGCCGCGGTGCTTCAGCGGATCGATGTCGCGCAACGGGATATCGAAGTTGGCGTCGCCTCCCGTGTTCATCACATCCGGCACGCCGAGCGCCGTGAAGAACACGAGCTTGCCGACCAGGTTGCGATGCGTAAGCGAGTCGAGCGGAAACGGCTCACTCGATGCGATGTCGCGCGGCCCGATGACGGTGTTGTTGGCGAGGTTGAGCGCTGTGATCGAGAGATTGATCTCGTTGTTCACGTACGCGCGGGTGCCGTCAGGGCTCATCACGACGCCGCTGGGCATATTGCCCGTCTGGATGCGCACTGCCTTGGGTGGCGTACCAGTGTCCAGGATGTTCAGCTTGGACTGCTGGTCCAGGCCGGCGCGCAGCACGTAATTGCCGCCGCGGCTGACGAACAGGAAGTTGCGTCCGGCGCGGTCGGCATCCACTGCGACCAGGTCGTTCAGGAACAACCGATCGAGCGTGTTGAGCGCTTCGTCGCCTTCGACCTTGCGCTCCTTCGCGACCTGCACGTTGAGATTCAGCGTCAGCGCCTTGTCTTCCGAGCCCGCCGGGCGGTTGATCACACCGACGAGGCCCTGCACGTTGGTGTTGAAGTTGACCGGCGGCTCGGGCGAGGCGCCGATGTTCGGCAAGTACAGGTTGCGGCCGCGAATCAGCGCGGAGTGCAGCTGGTTCGGGTAGACCTTGGCGGCCACCTTCTGGATCGGCCCATCCACCGAGATGTCCGTGGAATTCCCGGAGGCATCCGGGCAGAAGACATTGTTGTCGAGGCGGTCGCTGGTGGCGTCGGGGGGGGCGTCGTTTCCGCCGCCATTGGCCGCGGCGTCCTTACCGCTGTTGAAGAAGATGACTTGTCCCGCGTCCTCCAGCTCATCGCGCGTGCCCTGGCAGAACTGGCGACGATCCGCGAAGAAGCCGGAATTGAACGGCTCGAGATAGAGCTGCGCAGCCTTGGCAGTGCCATCAACGGCGGCACCGACCTTGAACGTATCGACGACGCCGCGCTTCGCATCGTCGAAGCCGTCCGGCCGTTTCGCATTGTCGATCACTTCGCCGTACATGCGAGTCACGTAGACCTGTTCGTCCAGATCGTTCTTGTCGCCGTCGTTGGTGACAGCGACCGCTTGCGGATTGCCGCCGGTCTTGATCGAACGCACGACTTCCAGCGTGGACAAACGCACGACCGTGACTTCGCCGACCGTGTGATTGGCGATGAATGCATAGGTGCCGTTCGGCGTAATCGCGATGCCTCGCGGCTCGATGCCGACTTTGACCGGGGTACCGACCGCGGCGGGCGTGGCCAGCGTCAGGTCGATCACGGTCATTTCGCCCGTGATCGCGCTCGTTACGAACGCTCGCTTGTCATCGGGGCTGATCGCGACATAGCGCGAATCGCCGCCGACCGGAACTTCGGCGAGTTTCTCCGCGACGTCGGCGCCAGTCTGCGCGCGCACGCGGATGACCGAAGCCGTCGACTTCTGGCGGTTCACGACGACGACGCGCGTGTTGTCGCTCGTGAGCGCAATCGAGCTGGTGCGGCTCTGCGGGAACAGCTCGCTGAAATCCGCCAGCGCAGTCGCTGCATCGCCGAGCTGGCGATTGTTGAGCGCCGTCAGGATCCCGACGATGACCGGGTCCTGCTTGAAGGCGGCAGCGGTCACATTGAAGTTCACGGTCCGGCCGCCGGTGACAGCCGCCGCGACCGCAGTGTTGGCCGCAGCGTCGATCTTCACACCGTTGGTCGGATCGCCGTCGGCATCGAGCGCGCGCAGGAACACGAGAATGTTGCCCAGCGCCTGGTCGTTGTCGTTCGCGACCTCTTTCAGATCCTGCACTCCGACCGCCGCGACGCCGCCATTGACGGCCGTCGGCGTGATGGTGCCGATCGTCAGCTTGTTCGCACCCGTGCCGACGAACAGCCGCACGTCCTGCCCGACCACGAACTTGAATTTGCCGGCAGCGTCGGTCGTCGCGTCGTTGGCGCCGGTGCTGCTCACACCGAGGCCATCGAAGCGCTCGAGCACGAATTGCCCATCGGCAAGCGTGACGGGCGGCGGCGGGGGTGGATTGTTGCCGCCACCACCGCCATAGCCGCCGCCGCCGCAGGCGGCCAGCGTTGCTGCTACGGCAACGGACAGTAAGGTTTTCGTCAGGGTGTTCACAGCGGGCGTCTCCTCGAAACAGGCCAGTGATCGATGGAACACAAAATGCCTGTAAGCCGCGCGCACGAGCAGTGCGCTGCGACGGAAGCGCGGGCTAACGTTCGTCAGTCGTCGAAACCCTCCGCAGTCGAGAACCTTTACGGCGGAAGGCGGTTTCGCGTGAGTTTTCTCAGGCGGCGCCGGCGCAGCCTTGCGGTTTCAAGACACGCTGAGTCGAGGCCGGATACTTCGCGAGCTTGTCTGCCGGGCGGCGCGGACGCGTGACCAGCTCGCCGCCGCAGTTCGGACACATGCCCTTGAGTACAGTTGTCACACACGATACGCAGAACGTGCACTCGAAGGTGCAGATGCGCGCCTCGGTGGAATCCGGCGGCAGATCCTTGTCGCAACATTCGCAATTGGGCCGGAGCTGAAGCATCGTTGTTCTCCTCGATTCAACCGAGCGCCGCCGCGCGACGCGCGAGACTTTCTGCGGGCCACACATCCTTGCTGCTGTAGTACTCCGGCACGGCGCGAGCACCGGGCGGCAGCACGACCCAGGGTTGCTTCGACGAAGTGAAGATGTGGATGTCGGGCGGACACCGATCAGGTTCGTCGAGCGTGCCGACGCGCACGAAGCGGATCACGTCGCCAGCACCGCCGTAGTTGCTCCATAGAGCGATCCGACATGTCGGACAGCGCGCGACCTTCTGGCCTTTGCCGCTGTTGGAAGGTGTCAGCACCACCTCCGGCTGCCCCTGTAGCAGCTCGATGCGCGTCGCCTCGATCAGCGCGTTGAGCGCGAACGAGGCTCCGGTCTCGCGCTGGCACCAGCGGCAATGGCAGCAGTGCACAAACATCGGCTTGCTGGTCATCCGGTACCGCACCGCGCGGCAAGTGCAGCCGCCGTCGAAGGTCTGCGTCGTCTGGGACATGGGTCGCCTCGTTCCTCGCCGGCCAGCGAACTGGTTCACACATTTTGCCCCACCGCTATCTCCAGCGGCGAGGGGTTCGGCCGATATCCGTACCTGCAGGCCCCCAAAGTTTTTCGTCCATGTCGAACCGATATCGCGCAATTGCAGGTCGCACCGCCGCGGCAGCCGTGTGGCTGCTGATGGGGGCTTGCGCGCTGTTCGCGACTGCCCGCCCTGCCCTCGCCCTGGATCCGCACCTCGCCGTCAGCCAGTACGTCTTCGACAACTGGCAGATTCAGCAGGGCTTGCCGCAGAACTCGGTCGAAGCCCTGGCCCGCACGCCGGATGGTTATCTGTGGCTGGCGACTCATGAAGGGCTCGTGCGCTTCGACGGCGTGCGGTTCACTGTTTTCGACCGCGGCAACACGCCGCAACTGCGCTCTCGTGTCATCACACGGCTGCACGTCGATGCTGACGGACGCTTGTGGGTCGGCACGCGCGTCGGCGTGTTGACGTTCGCCGCCGGACGATTCGAGTCGTACGACGAGGCCGGACTGCGCGATGGCTACATCCGCGCCATCGAGTCGGACAGCGAAGGCCGCGTCTGGGTCGGTACCGATCAGGGGCTGATCGAAGTCACCGGCAAGAGCGTGCGTAGCTACGGACGCGAGCAAGGACTCGGCGACACTGCGATCCGCGCATTGCAGGTCGGCAACAACGGGACTGTCTGGGCGGCGACCAATGTGGGCGGCCTGTATCGACGGTCAGGCGATCGCTTCGAGAAGGTTCAAGTCGCCGCGAGCGCCGGCAGCGACGCAGTGCGTGCGATGTTCGAAGACGACGACGGCGCGCTGTGGATCGGCACCGAAGACGGTCGGCTGTTACGCGGACGCGACGGAGAGTTCGAGCCATTCGCCGCCGCGCAGAATCTCGCCGCGGCCGTGAGCACGATCCTGCGCGATCGCGACGGCAATCTTTGGGTCGCAACGACCGGCGCAGGCGTGCTGCGGTTGGGTGCCGACGCTCCGAGCTGGTTGGACATGCGCGATCGGACGAGCAACGACGTGCGCGCGTTGCTGGAAGATCCGGAAGGCAGCCTGTGGCTCGGCACGTTCGGCGCAGGCCTCGAACGCTTGCACACCGGCAAGTTCGTTCCATACGGACCGCCGGAAGGATTGCCCGGCAATCTCACGTGGAGCGTCGCGCCGTCCCGCGACGGCAGCTTGTGGCTCGGTACCGACGCCGGCCTTTCGCGTTACGCAAACGGCAAACTCGAACACCTGGCACCGCAGCTCGGCCTGCAGGACGTTCGCGTGCGCGCGGTACTCGAGGATCGCTCGGGCGCAGTCTGGTTCGGCACGCAGGGACGCGGCGCGTATCGCTGGCAGGGCGGCCGGCTCAAGCGCTTCAGCACTGCGGAAGGTCTCGGTGGCGACGCGGTGAAGGCGATCGCGGAAGACCACACCGGCCGCATCTGGATCGGCACGAACATCGGCGTCTATACGGTCGTGAACGGCCGCGTCGAACCGCCACCCGCCGCGTTACGCGACATCGGCTCGTTCATGACGAGCATCGTGTTCGAAGATCGGCGCAATCGCATGTGGATCGCGACGGACGCGTTCGGGTTGTTGATGCTCGAAGGTGAGAAGCTGCATCGCTACGGGATCGCCGAGGGCTTGCCGAGCCCGCGTATCGTCTCGATCCACGAGGACGAGCGCGGCGCGCTCTGGTTCGGCACGCTCGAAGGGCTCGTCTACTATCGCGATGGACGCTTTGTCTCGCTTGCACAGGCGGCGCCCGCGTTGCGCGAGAACATACTGCAGGTCGTGGAGGACGCACGCGGCTCGCTGTGGCTCGCGACCAATCGCGGCCTGTTCGCTGTCGCGCGCAAGGAGCTCGAAATGCTCGTGGCGCGCCCCGATTCCGGCGCGCCGCACATCCGCGCGTATCACATCGCCGATGGGTTGCGGACCAGCGAATTCAGCGGCGGCAATTCGCGGGCAGGCTTCCGTGCGAGCGATGGCACGCTGTGGCTGCCGAGCATCCGCGGTATCGTTCGCGTCGATCCGAGCCGCATTCGCACCAACGAGCTGGCGCCGCCGGTCGTGATCGAGAGCGTCATCGCCGACAGCAACGCGCTGGATCTCAACGGCGACCTGCGCGTGCCTGCAGGCAGCACGAACTGGGAGTTCCACTACGCCGCGCTCAGCATGCTGGCGCCGGAGCGCGTTCGCTTCCGCTACAAGCTCGAAGGCTACGAGACCGACTGGATCGACGCGAACACGCGCCGCACCGCGTACTACACGCGCTTGCCGCCGGGCAAGTATGTGTTCCGTGTCATCGCCAGCAATGACGACGGGCTGTGGAACGAGATCGGTGCCGCGCAGACTTTCGAGTTGCTGCCGCACTTCTACGAGACGACGTGGTTCAAGGCCGCCTGCGTCGGCGTGGTGCTGGTACTCGGATTCCTGTTGTTCCGGCTGCGCGAGCAACAGTTGCAGCGCCGCTCGCGCGACCTGAAGGCGCTGATCGAAGAGCGCACTCGCGACCTCGCGCACGCCAAGGAAGCCGCCGAGCAGGCAACACGCGCCAAGTCGCAGTTCCTCGCCAACATGAGTCATGAGATCCGCACGCCCATGAACGGCGTGATCGGCATGACCGAGCTGGCGCTGGACACGAAGCTCGATCCGGCGCAGCGCGAATACGTCGAGACGATCCGCGACAGCGCGTCCTCGCTCCTGCGCATCATCAACGACATCCTGGACTTCTCGAAGAT
>CADEEJ010000152.1 GCA_902826315.1 uncultured Steroidobacter sp. | reverse complement strand
AACCTGCAACCAAGGGATTATGAGTCCCCTGCACTAACCATTGTGCTACAGGCCCCGGGACCGCTTGGGCCCGCGGAATTCTAGCTGATGCGTCAGTGCGACGGCATTTTCTCCGCGAATTCTCGCGGCTGCACTGCTCGCGCAACAACCGAGCACGAAGTCAGGCGGAAAGTCCGACCGACGCGGAGCTGTCGGAGGCATCCGAAGCAAGACCGGTGTGCGCGCTGCGCTCTCGAAAAATTCCGACAAATTTCCATGCGGGGCCAAAGTTCAGCCGTCAGCCGCTTGACAACGCGCGCGCGTCGGTGCCGAAGAAAAAATTTCCAAGCGCGAAGATATCCACAGAAGCGGTGGACAACTTCTGGATAACACAGGCTTGACTTCGCGCGCACGCGGCGGATCATTGCACGTCGCTTGGTTTGCTCGTTCGTTGATCATTCGCTCGCCGCTCGGCCGTTGAGCAGCGCTCCCGAAAAAATCAAGATGCGCTCGGAGGTTTTTCGCGATGGCCACCCCGACTCGTGCGTTTGCCAACTCTAAGAATCATCAGACGTCGAAGGAAGCCATCGCCAAAGAAACTCACACCTCGATCGACGAAGTCGACAAGGTCTATGAGCAGGAGCTGACGCAGCTCGCGTCCGAGGCCAAGATCACTCAGTACCTCGGCGTGCTCACCACGAAACGCGTGCGCGCGAGATTGCGCAAGCATTGAAGATCTAGCAGCAGCGCGACCGCGCCGCTCGCCATCGCCACGCGACGTACGTGGCCGGCACTCCGTGCGTGTCAGATGACATTCCGGTTCCTGCCTGCGCAACGGGCGCCACCCGAACGTTCGTACGCTGGGAAAATTCAAGAGGTTGGCGGAGAATGACGGAACCGAGGCTGTGAGCGGAACATTCACGGCCGACTGCCTCAACGGGAACTTGACTCCATGCGCTTGGACCGATCGCGATCGCAGGGCCCCGGGCCACACGAGCGGCGCGAGCTCCTGAGCCGCATTCCGGGCGACTGGGACGGCGACGATGCCGGCCGCCGCCGGATCCTGCTGCTGACCTCCGGGCTGGGCCTCGGCCATGTACGGGCTGCCCAGGCCATCGAAGCGGCACTGAGCGATTCCGCGATCGTGCACACGCTCGACTTGTGGTCGCTGATGCACGCGGGCGTTGCGCGGGCCGTGCATGAGACCTACCTCAGCCTGGTGCAGAACTATCCGCAGCTCTACGAGCGCCTCTACACGCTCGACGAGCACACCTGGCGGCAGATCCTCCAGAGCGAGTCGGGCCCCCCGCCCGCAGTGCTCGAAGTGCTGGAGCTCATCTCGAAAATCGCCGCCGATGTCACCGTCGACTCGCCGCGCAACGCCAAGTACGCATCCGACAAGATGCTGTTCTCGATGCTGTACTCCTCGCTCGCCTACCACGCCGATAGTCTCGCGGGGAACGGCGTGCGCGCGCGCATGGTCGTCATGAAGTGGTGCTGGCTGCGTTTGATCCGGCGCCTGGAGCCGGCGATGCGCCGCTTCGAGCCGGACGTGATCGTCAGCACGCAGATGATTCCTGCGGCGATGGCGTCGTATCTGAAGCAGCGGCGCAAAGCGACTGCGCCGCTGATCGGCGTCATGACCGATTTCGGCGTGCACGACTTCTGGAAGCAGAGCGGCGTCGATGGTTACTGCGTGGCGCACGAGTCGATTCTCGGCAGCGTCGGTCCGGCGTTTCCGCATGCCGTGGAAGTTGCGACCGGAGTGCCGCTGATGCCGGACTTCACGCGGCCGCTGTCGCAAGGCGACGCGCGCCAGGAGTTGCAGCTGCCGCAGTCCGGGCCGATCGTCCTCGTGCTCGGCGGCGGTCTCGGCCTGAGCGTCGATGCGGCCGTCGCCGCGTTGCTCGAACGCAAGGATGGGCCGCGACTCATCGCGATGCCCGGTCGCAATGTCAACGCGCGACGCACTCTCGACGTGCTCGTCCGCAAGCATCCGGGTCGGCTCCACGTGTGCGATTGGACCGATCGCATGGACATTTACCTGCGTGCGGCGGACGTGGTCGTCGGCAAGCCCGGCGGAATCACTGTCGCCGAAGCGCTCGCCTGCGGGCGGCCGCTGCTCGCGACACGCTCGCTCGGCGGTCAGGAAGGATTCAACATCGCGTTTCTGCAGAGCCATGGCGTCGGTGGACTGGTTGCAGACGGCGAGTTGCTCGATCGGCTCGCGGCGTTGTTGCAAGACCCGGCGGCACTGCAAGCGATGCAGATGCGCGCCTGGACTCTCGGGCGACGCGAAGGTGCGCAACGCGTCGCACGGCTCGCGGTGGATCTTGCGAGTTCGAGCGAGTCGGCGGTGTATCGGGCGCCATGAGCGTCACGCGTCGCATCGGCCAAGCACTGCTCGGCCTCGTCGATACCTGGTACTACCGGCGTTATCGGCTGCGCACCCTCGGGCCGGTGTTGTTCCTCGGGCAGGCGCGCTACCGCGGCCCGGAGCTGCGCTTCGAAGACGGCACTTTGCTGCGAGATAACGACCCGATCGGCCGGCTGCACTTCAACAACGCGAGCATCGCCGCGCTCGGCGAAGGCTCGCTGCAGCGAGTCGGGTTCAGATTCGCGAAGCTGATGCGGCAGTCGCTGCGCACGCTGGCTGAGGTTGCGCAATCCGATCCGTCGCTGCGCGATGTCAGCGTGTTCCAGGGCATGACCTGGCTGCCCGCACACGGCGAAGTCGTGGGCTTCGTCAGCACGCCGATGCCGAAGAGCTGGCGCACGCGGCTGCTCGCCGGGCACTTTCGATTGTTGATGAGCGTGTTCGCGCCGGCCGCGCGCATTCGCGACCGTGGCAACGCCGAGCCGCGGCTCTACTGGCTGACGCGCACCGCGCTCGTACAGAACTTGAACAAGCTCAAGGTCGAGCCCCCTGGTTCGGTGAGCATGAGCCGGCAGGCATGAGCGCGGAAATCTACCTGACGTTCGACGACGGGCCGGATCCGAGCTGGACGCCGCAGATCCTCGACGTGCTCGCGCAGGCGCGCATGCACGCGACGTTTTTCGCGATCGGCGAATGTGCGCAACGCGAGCCGGCGTTGATGCGCTCCATAGCTGCGGCCGGCCACGCGGTCGGCAATCACACGTACAGCCATCGCCATCCGTGGCTCATGAGGTCGCGCGCCGCGCGGGCACAAGTGCGCGACGGCGCGAAAGCACTGAGCGAGGTGCTCGGTCGAGAGCCGGCCTTTTTTCGTCCGCCGCACGGCCGTGCGCGTCCCTGCATGACGGACGAAGCGCGACTGCAAGGCGAGCGCATGGTCATGTGGGATCGAAGCGCGATCGACTGGGGTTGGTTCGGCACCGCGCCCCGCATCGCAGAGCGCCTGGCTCGCGTGCAGGCCGGCGACATCGTGCTGATGCACGACGGGCGCAATCAGCACAATCGCCCCGATCAGCTGCTGCAGGTCTTGCCGGATTTCCTGCGCGAGCTGGTGCGCAAGGGATTGCGGTCTACCGCCTTGCCGCTCCATCGTCCCGCAGCCTGAGGTCAAGCAAGCGTCGATCCCGGCTGCCATGCAGGCCCACCCTGCAATGTGAGAACCAGCGCACACTCCTGCTAGCGACCTACAGACCCCCCGCGGCCGCAGTGGCACATTCTTACGGCTAGGCGTTCGCGAGCGAGCGGGGATGGATGAGCGCGCGACTCATTAAGAAGAGAGCCCAGGAAGACAGCCAGCAGCCGATGCCGGACGAAGGCGATTCCAGCGGATATCGCCCGGGCATGGCGCTGCGCGTCGCGATCGGCTTTGCGGCTGTCGCGCTCGCCGTCATTGCCGCCAATTTCATCACCCAGCAAAGCGCCCGCGAGGCGCGCGAGCGCGTACGCGAGTTGCTCGTGCAACACGAGCCACTGGTGCGTGCCACCGAATCGCTGGCAGCCGCCGTGTCTCTTTACGAGCGCGTCATCGTCGATCAGTCCGAAAGCAATGCGATCTCCGTGCACCAGGCGCAGCTCGCTGCGCAGCGCATGAGCGACGCCGCGACCGCGTACGACGAAGCCGCCAAGAATTTCCCGCAGCTCGCGGCCTCGGCGCCGGAGTTTGCCGCCGAGCTCGACACGTTCCAGGCGATGGGCGAAGCGATGCTCGCGGACAGCGCCGCGCGCGGTGCCCGGCTGCGTGAGTACTGGGGACGCTTCGACGAGCTGGAAGCGAGCGTCAACGCGCCGCATGCCCGTGCCGTTCGCGTAGCGGGCGCGGTGTTCGCCAGCGAGCGGCTGATGGATCTCACGCGCATCCTCAACACGATTCGCGAGCGAGTGAGCGCCGCGGCGAGCATGTCATCGCCGCGCTCGGTGCAGGGCATCGCCTCGGCCGAAAGCGGCTTCAAGCTGTACCTGCAGGCGCATGCCGCCGAGCTCGCCAAAGTCCATGGCCAGCCGTGGCTGAAAGAAGTGTCCGCCGATCTCGCGACGGTCATCGCCGGGCGGCGCGCCGCGTTCAAGGCGATCGACACTTTCAACGACCGCTCGATGCTGTTCCGGGACAAGGGTGCGGAGATTTCGGCACTGATCGTGACGCAGCTCGTCGAGCCGGCGCGCCACGCGCTCGCCGACGCGGACCGCTTGGCGGTCAGCGCGTCCGACAAGGCCGACCGGCAGCTGGTGTGGGCGAGCGCCGCCGTGATGTTGTTGCTGATCGTGATCGCGATCATCACGGTTACGAGCGTGACAGCACCTGTGCGCCGCCTGATCGATGCGACGCGTCGTTTGGCAGGGGGCGCTGTTCGCACGCGAGTGTCGCGCGCGGGTGTTCGCGAGCTCGACGTCCTGGCCGTCGCGTTCAACAAGATGGCCGAACAGCTGCAACATGCGCAGAGCGCTGTGCGCGCCTACCAGCTCGAACTGGAATCGAAAGTCGACGAGCGCACGCGCGAGCTGAACCATCTCGCGTATCACGATCCGCTCACCGACCTGCCGAATCGCCGGCAGCTGTTCGTGAACCTGGAGGCTTCGATCGAGCGCGCCAAGAATCGCGAATCGCGGCTCGCGCTGCTCTCCATCGATCTCGACAACTTCAAGACGATCAACGACAGCCTCGGCCACGCCTTCGGCGATCGCGTGCTGCAGGCGGTCGCCGAGCGCTTGCGCATGAACGGGCTGCTCGAGAATTCCTTCAGCGCACGGCTCGGCGGCGACGAGTTCACTGTCGTGTGCGAAGAGGTGCAGAGCGTCAGCGACGTCGAAACCCTGTGCGGGCAGGTGCTCGAGGAATTCCATCGCTCGCTGTCGGTTCACGGCCGCGAGCTGCGCATCAGCGTCAGCGTCGGTGCCAGCATCTATCCGGACCACGCCAGCGATGCGCACGCGCTGCTGCGAGCCGCGGATACGGCGCTGTTCCATGCGAAAAAGCTGGGGCGCAACGGCTGGAGCCTGTTCGTGCCGCAGCTGCTCGAAGCCGCGTCGTCGCGCTTCAAGGTCGAGCAGTCGTTGCGGCGCGCGGTGGAGCGGGGCGAGTTCGAGCTGCTCTATCAGCCCGAGGTCTGTTTCGAAACGCTGGAGACGCACACCGTCGAGGCGCTGCTGCGCTGGCGGCAACCGGATGGCAACGTGGTCGCACCCGCCGACTTCTTCGAAGTCGCCGAGCAGACCGGCTTGATCACCGATATCAGCGACTGGGCGCTGCGCAGTGCCATCGAGGCCGCGGCGTTCTGGCAAAGCGGGCCATGGCCGCGTGCCCGCGTCGCGGTCAACATTTCCTCGCAGCAGTTCCTCGACGGCCACTTCGTCGAACGGTTGGAGGGGCTGCTGGGAAGGCACGGTCTGCCGGCAGAGTGTCTGGAAATCGAGCTGACCGAGAACGTGCTGCAGACCGGCCCCACGACGATCGCGGCGCTGCATCGCTTGCGAGAGCTCGGCGTCAGCATCGCGCTCGACGACTTCGGCACCGGCTACTCCTCGCTCACTTCGCTGGAGCGGCTGCCGCTCACCCGAGTGAAGATCGATCGCGGCCTGATCGGCTCGCTCGACACCAGCGCGCGCTCGCCCGCGATCGTGCGTTCGATCGTCGGCTTGTGCCACAGCCTTGGATTGCAGGTCACGGCCGAAGGCGTCGAGCGGCCGTCGCAGCTCGGGCCGCTGCTGATGGATCGCGGCGTGCAGATCCAGGGCTATCTGGTCTCGCGTCCGCTCAAGGCCGCGACGGTCCCGACCTTCCTCACCCAGGCGCGCCCGCATCTCGAACAGCTGATGCGAACTACGCCGGCACCCACCGACCTCGATGCAAGCGCGACGCGCCTGCGCACGCTGCGGATGCCGTCCGCGTCGCGCCCGATGACACGCCCGCCGCGACCCCCGTCCGAAGAAGAAAGCTAGGGAACTGACTCTCCCTTCGCGGAGTTTGTACAGCAATTCCCTATAGCGCTCACGCGTGGCGCAGGTCCTGATCGTGCTGCCGAGCCAACCCCGAGTCCGAGTCAACGGCGTTTGGGTGTCGCTGTTGACTCTCGTGCTGGTCGTCACCGTGCTGTGGGCCGCGAAAGCGGTTCTGCTGCCACTCGCGCTCGGCATCATCCTGGCGTTCGCGCTGACGCCGGTCGTCAAGCTGTTCGATCGTTCTCGTCTGCCACGTTTCGCCGGCGTAGCTCTGACCATGTTGCTGGCACTCGGCGTCGTCGGCGGTATCGGCTACGTCGTGATCAATCAGTTCGCGGAGCTGTCCACTGAGCTCACCGGCTACACGTCGTCCATGCGACGCAAAGTCGCCGCGCTGCGGCCGGGCAAAGATGCGAGCTTCCGACAGCTGAGCCGCACCGTCGATCGAGTGACCGAGCAGCTCGACGACAACGCCGCCACCCTGCGCAGCGCCCAGACGGTGCGCGTGATCGAGCCGCGTACGCCGCTCGAACGGGCGCGCGACGCCGCAGACACGATATTCGAGCCGATTGCCAGTGCGATCATCGTCATTGCGCTGGTCGCCTTCATGCTCGGCCAGCGCGAGGACCTGCGCGACCGCTTCATTCGCTTGCTCGGCTCGCAGAGCGTGACCCTCACGACACGGGTGATGGACGAGGCGACGTATCGAGTCAGCCAGTTCCTGTTGTGGCAGACGCTGATCAACATCCTGTTCGGCGCGCTCGTAGCCGCGGGCCTGTATTGGATCGGCGTGCCGTACGCGGCGTTGTGGGGCGGCTTCACGGCTGTCCTGCGCTTCGTGCCCTACGTCGGCAGTCTGCTCGCGGTGCTGATGCCGGCAGCGCTGGCGTTCGCGACGTTTCCCGGATTGACCGAGGCCGCGCAGACGATCGCGCTGTTTCTGGTGCTCGACTTCGTGACCGCCTGGTTCGTCGAGCCGCTGGTGTTCGGGCGGCGCACCGGCGTGTCGTCGTTCGCGCTGCTGATCTCCGCGCTGTTCTGGATCTGGGTCTGGGGCCCTGTCGGCCTGCTGGTTTCGACGCCGCTGACCGTGTGCATCGCGGTGCTCGGCCGCAACGTGCGCTCGCTGAGCTTCCTCGCCGTGATCTTCGCCGAGGAGCCGGCACTGACGCCGCACGTCCGTTTCTATCAGCGGCTGTTGGCGCGCGACGAGGACGAAGCGAATCTCGTGGTCGAGCGCAAGCGCGCGGAGTTGGGGAATGTCGGCCTCATCCATGAAGTACTGCTGCCCGCGTTGCTGCTGGTCTCGCAGCATCGCTCGCAGAACGAGATCACCGAGGAAGACGAGCTGTTCATCCTGGACGTGATCAACGAGATGGTGTTGCAGATGGCGCCGGCCGACGAGAGCGCACCGATCGCGCCGGTGATCGGGCTGGCGGCCCGCACCCCGGAAGATCAGACGGCGCTGGAGTTGTTGCGTGCCGCGGTGGGACCGAAGGCGATGACGCTGATTCCGCTCGACCTGTCGTCGGACGAGGCGGTCAGCGAGGCGATCGAGCAACGCCCGGTCGCCGTGTGCATCGGCGCGATCTCGCCGACGCGCGGTGCGGAGGTGCGCAACTACTGTCGTCGACTGCGCAATGCCGTGCCTGAGACGAAAGTGATCGTGCTCCGGCCGCTGGCGTTGGAGGTCGACGCCGAGCGATCTTCGACGCGCATGCACGAAGCTGGCGCGGACATCGTGGTCACGAATGCGAAGGATGCGGTGGAAGCGATCGAGCGATTGCTCACCCAGGCGCCGGCGGCATCCCCGTCACTGGCTGCTGTGGGTGAGGCTTTAGCCTGACTCCGGCGGTCCGGCTGAAGTCGGACCTACAGGATTCAACCAGCCCTCCGCCTTCTGCGGCTCGCCCGTCTTCAGCCAGTTGAATACCACGTTGTGCCACATGATCCGCTGCACGTACGTGCGCGTCTCGTTATACGGGATGTTCTCGATCCACACGTCCGCCTCCACCGGCTGCGGCGGAATCCAGCGCGCGGCGGCATTCGGACCTGCGTTGTAAGCCGCGAGCGCCGCGACCGTCTGCCCGCCGAAGCGATCGATCAGCGTGCTCAACTGCGCGGCACCGAGCGCGATCGCGACGTTCGGATCGAACAGCGCCTCGGGCGTCGGTCTGGGCTGCTTCCACGCACTCGCAGTTCGGCGCGCGGTGTCCGGCAGCATCTGAAGCAGACCGCGAGCGCCTGCTGAAGAAACAGCATCGGTGCGGTACAGACTTTCCTGCCGCATCACGCTGTAGATGAGCTCGGGCGGCAGCTTGCTCAGGTCTGCGGCCGCACGCACTTGCTTGTCGAAGGGCTGCGGATAGAGCAGGGCATAGTCGTTGAACAGGCGCTGCTGCGCGGCCGTCGTGATCGCCTGGTCGTGCCAACCCCAGCGCGAGGCCAGCTGGACCGCTTGCGGTCGCGAGGTCTGCGGCAGCATCTCGTAACCGAACGCCCATTCCTGGTTCGCCAGGTCGCGCAGCTCGCTGCGAAACAGCTCGCGCGCTCGCACCAGCGCCGGCAGCTGCTCGATCTGCTTCAGCTGCACTTCGTCCAGGACGAGTCGCTCGGGATGCGGAGCCAGCGCTTGTCCGAGCCGCGTCGCCGCGGCAACGGAGTAGTAGTTGTCGTCGGTCAGCGTCGATTCGTAGAGCTGCCGTGCCAGCTTCGCGTCGTCATTGCGTTCGGCTGCGCGCGCGGCCCAATAGCGCCAACGCGTCAGACCGCGTTGCGTGTCGGACATCGCGGCGATTGCATTGGCGAGCCGACGCCAATCGCCTTTCCAGATGGCGGCGCGCGCCTGCCACTCCAGCGCGTAGTCGTCGAGGTCGGCGGGCGCGACGCGGTCGTAATAGCGCAGCGCTTCGGAGTTTCGGTCCCACGACAGTGCGAGCGCGAGAGCGAGCGCGTAGCGACTGGCCGTCACTTCCGTGAGACCGCGAGCGCGCGTGAACGCGTCGAATCGCCTCATCGCGAGATCGCGATTGCCGCGCGAGTAGCGCGTCCAGCCCGCGAGCAGCGCTTCATCTTCAACCTGTGTCGACGGCGCGGCGATCAGCGCGTCGATCTGTCGTTGCGGCTCTTCGATCAGCGACGCCCATTGCAGTAACGGCGCTGCACGCTCGGGCGGCAGGAACGCCGCCATTTCCCGCGCGAAGCCGCTGTTCGCTTCCTTGAGTGCCAGCCGCGCACGTTGCTCGATGAGCTCGGGCGTCAACGCGTTCTGCCCGCGCAGCCAATCGAACGCGCGCTCGCAGTCCGGCAGGCTGCGCGGAGTCAGCCAGCGTTTAGCGACGAGTGGCGCAAGCTCGGCCGTGCGATCGAGCGCGATGCGCGCCGCAAAGCTCTGACATTCGAGCGCGTCGTCCGCGAGATTGTCGCGGTAGTGATCGAGAAACGGCTGCCACTGACCGCGCTCCGCGAGGCTCGTCAGCCACACGCGACGCAGGTTGCGGCCAACCGGCTCGTTTGCGTAATACGCGAGGAACGTCTGCGCACGCTGATCGACGGAGCCGAGCTCCTCGCCCGCGTCCGCCAGCGCACGCCGGATCCGCGCGGCCTGCAGATATGGATAGAGGGGATAGCTGCGCAGCGCCTCGCCATCGGGATGCCGCTTCGCGGCCGGATCGTCGACCTGCTCGTATGCCTGCTTGAACGATTCGCGCACCTTCTCGAAAGGATCGCGCGCTGTCGCGCTTCGTGCGCCGGCTGGCGCCAGCAGCGCGCAAGCGAGCAGGATGCAAAAGGTTGTTGCGGTTCGTTGGTAGTCCATTCACGGTCTCGATTCGTCCAGGGCAAGGGTAACGGCAAGTGCCGGCGCTCGCTATCGGGAACCGTGCGATCCGGCGCCACGTTGCTCCGCAAAGCAACCGGACCCACGCATGCAGATCCTTGATTGGCTCTTGGGCTCATCGATGCACATCGCCCCGTGGGAGGCGTTCCTGCGCCTGCTCGCTGCAGTGCTCGTTGGCGCGGCAGTCGGCTTCGATCGCGAGCTGCGCAACAAGCCGGCGGGATTGCGCACGCATATCCTCGTTTCGCTCGCGGCGGCGTTGTTCACGCTGATCACGTTCGAACTGCATCACACGGTGGTCAGCAACAATGCGCAAACGACGGCGGATCCGATCCGTATCATCGAGGCGGTGACCGCGGGCGTCGCGTTCCTGGCCGCCGGGGCGATCATCCAGAGCCGCGGCAATGTGCGCGGCCTCACGACGGGCGCAAATATGTGGCTCGCCGGAGCGCTAGGGGTCGCGTGCGGCGCGGGAGACTACACCCTCGCCCTGTTCGGAACGATCTTCGCGCTCATCGTACTGGTGGTGCTTGGCCGCCTGGAGCGCTTCGCGCGCAAGCACACGAAGGACGAGGATCCGGACGCCTCCTAGCGGTTGCCGTTCTGACTGCACCGGGCCACACTGTGCACATGTACAGAACGAAATTCGCAGCGGCGGCGTTGCTCGTCGCCTTTATCGCGGGTTGCGCCACCGCGCGCCCGCCAAACACCCGCGTCGACTACGACAAGAAAGCCGACTTCTCCGTCTACCGCACTTTCGGCTTCCCGAAGGAAACGGGCACGGACCGCGGCGGCTACGCGACGCTCGTCACCAGCTACTTCAAGAGCTCGGTCACGACGGCGATGGAGGCGCGCGGTTACAAGTACAGCGAGGAGAAGCCGGACCTGCTGGTGAACTTCTACATGAACACGCGGGAGCGCACCGAGGTTCGCCCGAATCCGGATCCGTTCGGTTACGGGTACTACGGTTATCGCGATGGGCTCTATCGCGGCTGGCCGCTGTACGACCAGGACCGCACGGTGAATTACCAGATCGGCACGATCAACGTCGACATCGTCGACGCGGAAAAGAAACAGCTGATCTGGGAAGGCGTGTCGGAGGGCCGCGTGACGGAGGAGGCGCTGGCGAATCAGAAGGTGACGATCAACGCAGTCGTCACCGAGCTGATGCGCAGCTATCCGGGCAAGCCGAATATGTGACGAATGCGGATGCGTGCGTCATCCCCGCGCAGGCGGGGATCCAATGCTCAGCAATGCGTCCATTTCTTCCGCGGTCAACTCGATCTCCACGGTGTCCTGTTCGGCCGCGGGCTCGGCGTTGGCGGAAGCAAGCGGCAGCGGCGACAACAACTCGTCCGCAGCCAGATCGATCGACACTACATTGGATGCTCGCATGGACGGGCACCTCGCTATGAACACGCTTGCATGCTGCCAGAGCGGCGGACGGCGGCACGCAACGCAGTTCACAGCAGGGGCGTGAGGCCGAAGACGAATCCGGCATAAGACGTCGCAAGGCAGTTAACTTTAATCGTCCAACGACAGCGGACCGACGACATTGAGTCAAATGCTCTCGCTCGCAGAAGCCCGGCGCATCGCGCTCGCCGCGCAGTTGTTCGTTCCCGCAACCGCCGCACCAAAAAGTGCAACAGCGGTCGGCAAGCTCGCGCACCGTCTCGGCGCAGTACAGATCGACTCGGTCAACGTGCTGGTGCGCTCGCATTACCTGCCGATTTTTTCCCGCTGCGGCTCGTACGCACCGGAGTTGCTCGAGCGCGCGGCGTACGACGGCAGCCGGTCGTTGTTCGAGTACTGGGGCCACGAAGCTTCGTTCCTGCCCGTCGAACTGTATCCGCTGTTCCGTTGGCGCATGGAGCGCGCGCGCAACGGCGAGGGCACTTGGAAACGGCTGCGGCGCTACGCAACCTCGCACAAGGATCTGGTCACCTCGGCGCTGGAGCAGATTCGCGAGCGCGGCGCGCTGGGCGCGAGCGAGCTGGCCGACTGCGGCAAATCGAAAGGCAGCTGGTGGGGTTGGAGCCAGGGCAAGGAAATTCTCGAGTGGCTGTTCTGGATCGGTGACGTCACGACCGCGCGGCGCCGGAATTTCGAGCGTCTGTACGATCTCACCGAGCGCGTGCTGCCGGAGCGTGTTCGAGCCGTCAGTGCGCCCGCGCCCGAGGATGCACGTCGTGAGCTCATGGCGATCTCGGCGCGAGCGCTCGGAGTAGGCACGGCGCGAGATCTACGTGACTACTTCCGACTCCCGGCCGCAGACGCAGCGTTGCGTGTGGCTGAGCTGGTCGAAGAGGGCACGCTGCAGCCGGTCGCGGTGGAAGGCTGGAAGCAGCAGGGGTACTTGCACAAGGACGCCGCGTGCCCGCGGAAGGCAGACGTCAGCGCGTTGTTATCGCCGTTTGATTCGCTGATCTGGGAGCGCCAGCGTACGGAGCGCTTGTTCGACTTCTACTTCCGCCTCGAAATCTACACGCCGATCCATAAGCGCCTGCACGGCTATTACGTGCTGCCCTTCCTGCTCGGCGACCGGCTGGTGGGACGTGTCGATCTCAAGGCCAACCGGCATGAGTCGCGGCTGGAAGTGCGCGGTGGCAGCGCAGAGAAAGGTGTGCGTGTCGGTC
>CADEEJ010000151.1 GCA_902826315.1 uncultured Steroidobacter sp. | reverse complement strand
TCACCGTCGTCGCGATGACGAACACGACGCTCGAAGGAATGGCCGGCAAGTTTCCTGAAGCGGTACGCGCTGCGGTCTACGAGGGAATTCAGTAAAGCCCGGCCCGGCGCTTACCTCCTCTGCGCATCGCCTTTGAACGCGCCCTGATTCAGCGTCAGGTGCGTGACCGTTCCCTCGCTGTTGCGATGAAACTGGATCGTCGCGTCGACGACTTTGCTGAAGAAGGTGTCGGCAGCTTCGGCGTAGAGACGATCGGTACCTTGCCCCGTCGGATGCAGGATCAGCTGCTCGCCTTCGACCTTGATGACCAGATCGAAGCCGGGGCGCAGCTGGTAAGTCCCCACATAGGGCTGTAGCGCACCGACCGGCAGTGTGATCTCGCGCTTTGCCGCGACCGTATCGGCGGTGCGCGGTGCCTTGATCTCACGTCCGCCCTGATAGAGGACGACGTGCGTGACCTTGCCGTCTGCTTCCACGAACTCCCACTGCGCATCGACCACCTTCACGAAGAAGCGCGTGGGCGACTCCGGGAACACGGGAAAACGCTGCTGGCCTGACACCTGCGTCAGCAGTTGATCGCCATCGAGCGTCACCATCACGTTCAGCTGCGGCGACAGCGCATACGTGCCGACGTACTTTTCGAGTACCGCGCGCGGCACACTGATTTCCTTGCGCTCGTTCGTCAGCACGACTGCGTCGCCAAGCATCAGCGCGCCGAGCTTCGCGACGATCTCCGCCGGCGCGGTGCCGTTCAAATTGGCCAGCGCGACCACGGTCACTTGCGTGTCAGGGTAATAGGCGAGCTGCGTGTTGAAGCCCTCGATACCGC
Source organism: uncultured Steroidobacter sp. (assembly GCA_902826315.1). GTDB lineage: Bacteria > Pseudomonadota > Gammaproteobacteria > Steroidobacterales > Steroidobacteraceae > Steroidobacter. Next base: position 11,996 of record CADEEJ010000151.1, on the reverse strand, counting down.
CGCCATGGACGTACATCTTGCGCTTGGCGGTTTGTACGCTGAGGCCGAGTGCGTAGTCGCTCTTGAAAGGCGTCGTCATCTTCGTCAGCGACGCGGCCGATAGCAGCTTGCCGCCGTAGAGCCCGCGCTGCCAGCGCAGCAGATCCTCCGTCGTCGAGTACAGGCCGCCAGCTGCATGCGGAATGCTCATGTGCGTGTAGTCGGCATTCATCATCGACTCACCGCTGCGCGTGTAGCCGGCCGCCCTGCGCGGGATGATCGCTGTATTCGAGTCGTACCCCGAGTCCTTCATGGCGAGCGGCGTGAAGATGTTCGCTTGCACGAAATCGGCATACGACATGCCGGATGCCTTCTCGACCACGTAGCCCAGCAGCTCGTAGCCCGAGTTCGAGTAATTCCACTTCTCGCCGGGAGCGAACTCGAGCGGCTTGTCCTTGAACAGCGCGATGATGTCCGTCAGCGGCGTCTGGAACTGCTTGATCTTCGGGAACTCGGCAAAGCTGGTGAAATTAGGAATACCCGACGTGTGCGTCAGCAGATGCTTGAGCGTGATGGCATCCCATGCGGCGGGCGCATCGGCAAAGTGCTTCTTGATGGGATCGTCGATCTTCAGCTTGCCGCGCTCTTCCAGCAGCAGAATGCTCGCCGCCGTGAACTGCTTCGTGATCGATCCGATCCGGTACCTGGTCGTCGGCGTGTTCGCGACGTTCCATTCGAGGTTCGCGCTGCCGTACGCCTTGTCGAACACGATCTGGTCGGCCCGCGCCACCAGCACCGAGCCCATGAACTGCTTGGCCTCGACCAGCTGCTGCACGATCTGATCCATGCGCTGCGTGTCCTGCGCATCAGCGACCGTGGCCAGCAACACGGCTGCCGTGGCGACGAGACTCCGCAAACCTGTCCGGGTCATGGCCTTCTCCGAGGGCGTCGTTGCGCCGCTATTCTGCCAGTCTTTCCAGCAGCATCCCGGTGTCGACCGGCTTTACCAGGTGATGATCGAAGCCCGCCTCGAGCGCTTCCTGACGATCCTGTTCCTGTCCCCAGCCCGTGAGTGCAATCAGCTTGATGGACGCGCCCCACGGCTCAGCGCGCGTGCGCCGCGCCACCTCGTACCCGTTGACCTGCGGCATGCCGATATCGATCAATGCAAACTGCGGGCGCAGCTCTTCGAGTCGGCGCAATGCCTCGGCTCCGTCGTGCACGACGTCGACCTGATGTCCTTGCAAACGCAGCAGCATCGCGAGCGACTCCGCGGAATCGACGTTGTCGTCAGCGAGCAGGATGCGTCGGCCCGGTACGGCAGGAGCGACAGCAGCGGTCGCGTCGCCGGGAGCGGGTTTTTCGGTCGCCTGGTAGATCGGCAGTCGGAGCGTAAACGTGCTGCCTGTGCCGGGCCCGGCGCTGTGCGCTTCGAGCGATCCGCCGTGCAGGACCGTCAAACCCCTCGCGAGCGCCAGGCCGATTCCCAAGCCGCCTTCGGATTTATCGAGCGCATTCTTGACCTGCACGAACATCTCGAAGATCCGCGGAATCATCTCGGCGCTGATGCCGATGCCGGTGTCGCTCACCTGCAGGATCAGCGCAGTGTCGTCGCAATGCCCTGAAACCCGGATCTGCCCGTGCGGGTTGGTGTACTTCGCCGCATTGGTCAGCAGATTGGCGACCACTTGCGCCAGGCGCAGCGGATCGGCGTACAGCATCATCCTGGGCGGATACTCGACCGTCAGGCTGTGATTACGCGCCTCGATCGCGGGGCGCGCCATCTCCATTGCCGCTTCGACGACGGCCCGCAGCTCGATGGGTTCCTTGCGGATCTCCAGCGTGCCGCGGGTGATCCGCGATACATCCAGCAAGTCGTCCAGGAGTCGCGCCATGTTCTGGACTTGCCGCTCGATCACGTCGTGCGCCCAATGCACCTGGGCCGGCGTCGCTGCCGGCATCCGCGCCACCTTGGCCGCCTGGCGGATCGGCGCGAGCGGATTGCGCAGCTCGTGGGCGAGCGTCGCGAGGAACTCGTCCTTGCGGCGATCGGCGTCCAGCAGTGCGCGTTCGGCTGCACGCTCGCGCGAAGCGTCGCGGAATACCAGCACCACGCCAATGATTTCGCCCTGCTTGTCGAGAATCGGAGCGCCGCTGTCTTCGATCGGGACCTCGGTGCCATCGCGCCGAATGAGCAGCGTGTGATTGGCCAGCCCGACGATCCCGCCTTCTCGCAAGACCTTGGCCACGGGACTCTCGACCGTGATCCGTGTCTCTTCGTTGATGATGCGGAATACCGCGTCGAGAGTCTGACCGCGCGCGGCAGCGGCTGGCCAGCGAGTCAGCGATTCAGCCACTGGATTCATGAGCGTCACCAGGCCCGTCGCGTCCGTGGCAATGACCGCATCGCCGATGCTTCTGAGCGTGATGGCCAGGTGCTCTTCGCTCGCGCGAATTTTCGCTGTGTCGCGCCTGACGATGAACCCGAGCAATGCCAGCAAGGCGATGGCGAGTATCGATACCGTGAGGCCGCTCCATAGGCTCAAAGTCCGCGCGCTGCGCTCACGGTCGCGGTACTGCTCGTAGTGGACGGCCTCCTGACTCTGAATCAGCTCGGTCAGCTGGCGGATGCGATCCATGCTGAGCTTGCCTGCATCCGTCAGCACGACTTGCAGTGCTGCGTCCGGCTGACCCGAATCGCGCAGGGCGATCGTTCGCGCCAGCTCTTCCATCTTCGCCCGGGCGGATTGTTCGAGCTCGGCGAGCCGCTGTTGCGCGCTCGGGTCGGGCTCGCTCGATGCTCTGAGCGTGGCGAGTCGCTGGTTCACGCTCGCCACCGCTTCCGCATACGGTTCGAGATAGGCCTGGCGTCCGGTCAGGAGATACCCACGCTGCCCGGTCTCCGCGTCTCGCAACGAAGAAAGGGTCTGTTCGAGCGCGATGGAAATCTCTTTCGACCGCACCAGCTGGTCGCTGGCATCGGACAGTGTTCTGACCGCGGAATAGGCTGCGACGCCTGCGGCCACGAGCACGGCAACTGAAACGCCTGCAGCGATGAAGACCAGTGACCGCGACTTCTGCATGACCGCATGATACGTCACCGCGCCTGGTCGAAGACGAACCAGTCACGCTCGATCAGGCCGTTGTCGATTCTGTAAACCGAAATCTCGTCGAGGACCTTGCCGGTCGGCAGTGTCGCGACCTCACGTGCCACGACCATATTGCCGAGCGCGACTGTACCGAGCGTCTCGACCTGTGCCGGCGCGCCCTTCGCGAACATTTGCAGATAGGCTTCGCGCCGGCTCTTCGCGTCGACGATTCTTACAGAGGGCTTGTCGCCGAGCGCGTGCGGATCGCCGGTGTTGCGGAAGTTCTTCGCGGTGGAACTGAACAGCGCCAGAAACGCTTCGACGTCGCCGCGGTTGTTCGCAGCCGCGAACTTGGCGACGACGTCTTGTGACGAGCGAGCGGCTGCCGCGTCGTCCTGCTGGGTCTGTAAGACGTGCCATAGATCCTGGATCAACCCGGCGCGCACGCGATAGATCGCGAGCGCGTAGGCGACCGTGTTATCCGGATTCGTGAACTTCAGCTTCGCTGCGACCAGGTCGCCGGCCGCAACGGTGGCGAGCAGGTCCGTGCGCGCCAGCGGACGGCGCGCGAGCATCTCGCTGAAGAAAGCCTTGCGCTGCTCCTGCGTGCCCATCTTGTCCGACAGGTCGCCCGTCAGCCGATCGGGATCCTGCGGGACGCCGAAGACTCGTGCGTCCGGAGCGAACAGCGAGAGCAACGCAGCGGCATTGCCATCGTTCAAGGCCTGCACATTGGCGCGCACGACGGCTTGCGGATCGAGGTTCGCCACGGCGACGCGCTTGAAATCCATGCGGATCGTCTTCGACGGCTTGCCGGGAATCGCGATCTCCCAATCCTGCACGTGATGCCCGGCGTCGACGTAGCGCCAGGTGGTCGAGTGGAAGTGCCGCGGGTGCGTGTCGAGATTGCTCGCGCCTTCCAGCGCGAACTTCAGCACCTGCGGATCGGTGGACTCGTCCACATAGCGCAGCTGGTTGCCCATGTCGCAGTAGTGATCGGCGCGCAGCTTCGATCCGTCCACGTAGAACACCGTCGCGGTGAGCTGCTCGTTGTTCTTCCACTCCTCGTGCAGCAGCGCCGTGCCGAAGCCGATCGGCCGGAAGATGTCGATCATGGTTTCATCGTTCGGCAGCGGTGCATGCCATTCGCCGATGAGGCTGCGCATCTTCGCGAGCGCGGCTTGAGCATCAGCGTGCGAGTCGGATGCGTTCAGCAACGCAGCGGCGGCGAGCAGACATGCAAACGTCGTTCTCATGAGTCGATCTCCGTGATGGGCTTGCTCGCAGTCTCGTTCGGCAGGAAGCCGCCTCGACAGTGAGCGCCGTCATGGGTGACAGGCATGACAGGAGTCATGTGACACCCCAGCGGGGCAGGGCTAGACTCGATCCGCATGAGCTCTACGCAGTCGTTACTGGTGCGCACCGGCTGCATCCTGATGATCGCGGCGGCTGGCATGCGCGCTGCATTCACGGCGCTGTTCGAAGTCGACAAGCTGGGTCTCGGGCCGCACTGGACGCTCGCGTGGTCGACCGGCTATATCGCTTTCATCGTGGCCTACGCGCTGGCTCTCAGGGCCCGCCGCGGCGAGCGCGAACGCACGGTTCTACTCGTAGTTCAAAGCCTCAGCGCGCTGTACCTCGTCTGGCTGTATCCCAACTTCCTCATCACGGCGCTGCTCGTCGTTGTTTCGTGGCAGATAGCATGGTCGACGACGCTGCGCAGAGCGGTCGCGGCCGTGCTGGCGCAGTCGATTGCGTTGACCCTCATGAAGTGCGTGGACCAGGCGGACGGCATGTCGCTGCTCGTGCTGGTAAGCACTTGCGGGTTCGAGCTTTTTGCAGTCAGCGCTGCCCACCTCGCGCGCAGCGAAGCCAGCGCGCGCGAGAGTCTGGCGAAGGCGAACGCCGAGCTGCGCGCCACGCACGCAATGCTCGCCGAGAACACACGCATGGCTGAGCGCCTGCGCATCTCGCGCGATCTGCACGACGTGCTCGGGCACAACCTCACCAGCCTCGCCGTGCATCTGGATGTCGCGAGTCGGACAGCACAGGGAGACGGCGTGAAGCATGTTCGGTGCGCGCGCACGATCGCCGGTACGTTGCTCGACCAGGTCCGCGGTGTCGTCAGTCAGATTCGCGTCCAGCCAGTCGATCTGCGCGCTACGCTGCTGTCGTTGACTGAGGGTCTGCCGGGTCTGCGCGTCAACCTGCGACTCCCCGACGACTTGACTGCGCTCGATCCTGCCCGCGCCGACGCGATTCTTCGTTGCGTCCAGGAGCTGATCACGAACACGCTGCGGCACGCACACGCGCAGGAACTCGCGATCGAAATCCGGCAGGCTGCGAATGGCGCGCTGTCGATCGCTGCGAGCGACGACGGCCGCGGCGGCGAAGCGGTCGAGGGACACGGGCTCTCAGGCATGCGCGAACGGTTCGAGGCATTGGGTGGCAGCGTTTCGATTGCCGGCGAGCCGGGCCGTGGATTCAGCGTGCATGCGCAGATCCCCGCGCTGGGGGCCGTCTCTTGATTCGAATCTGTCTCGCCGACGATCAGGCGTTGTTTCGCAGCGGCGTGCGCGCACTGCTGGCGCTCTTCGATGGCATCGCAGTCGTCGCCGAAGCCGAGGAAGGCGAATCGGCTGTCGCGAAGGTTCTGGAAACACGACCCGACGTGCTGCTGCTCGACGTGCGCATGCCGAAGATGAATGGCGTCGAAGTTCTCACGGCGCTCGCGCGCAAGTCGGCATTACCGCCAACACTATTGCTGACGACATTCGAAGACGACGCTGCGCTCATCGGCGGAATCCGCGCAGGTGCCCGCGGGTTTCTGTTGAAAGGCACCACGCCGGAGATTCTCGTCGCTGCGATCCGGACCGTCGCTGCAGGCGGCACGTACCTGCACGCGGCGCTGACACCTGCGGCACAAATGTCAGATCTACACGGCGACTGGCAACCGCCGCCGTTGTCGGCCGTCGATCCGTTGACTGCACGCGAGCGCGAAATCCTGAGCCTGATGACGAACGGACTCGCGAACACGCAGATCGCCGCTGCGCTGAAGCTCGGTGAAGGCACCGTGCGCAATCATGTCTCCAACATCCTGTCGAAGCTCGGCGTCACCGACCGCACCAAGGCGGTGCTCGTGGCGCTCCGGCAGCGCCTGGTCTGACTGCGCCGCTCTGACTGTAAAGATTCTCGACCGTTGTGGCCCAGCCGGGCATTTGTTGAAATCGCACTCGCGTCGCGTCGCGACGTGATCCGGGGAGAGAGCTCGACATGCCATCGCTCGCTGGTCCTGAGGCCGGCGTCCCAGCTATCGACGACCCAGCGTTCGGCGAAATCCTCCAGCTGCTGCGCGAGCGCACCGGCACGGATTTCGCGGCTTACCGGCTGCCCACCGTCGCCCGCCGCACCGTGAACCGGATGATTTCGGTCGGCGCAGAAACCTACGCCGACTATTTGCAGTTCCTGCGCGAGCGCGAGGGTGAAGCGGCGCGGTTGCTCGAGCACGTCACGATCAAAGTCAGCCGCTTCTACCGTCACGCGCCTACGTTCGACATGTTGCGCCGAGAGGTGCTGCCGGAGCTCGCGCGGCAAGCGGAGGGCAGGCCGCTCAGGGTGTGGAGCGTCGGATGTGGCTGTGGCGAGGAGCCGTACACGCTCGCGATGCTTTTTGCAGAGGCAGGCGTCAGCGGCACGATCGAAGCTACCGACATCGATCCGGCCGCGTTGCAAAGAGCGGCACGCGGCTACTATCCAGACGCAGCGCTCATCGAGTTGCCAAAGGATCTGCGCGAGCGCTACGTCGCACGCAGCGACGGGTTCTACGAAGTCAGTCCTGCGCTACGCGAGCACGTGCGATTCAGCCGCCACGATGTTCTTTCGTCACAGCCGCCGCCCGGAAGCGGCGAGTTCGATCTCGTCTGCTTCCGCAACGTGCTCATTTATCTCGGGCACGAGGTCCAGGAACTGGCGTTGCACTCGGTGCAGCGTGCCGTCCGCCACGAAGGCTATCTCTGCCTGGGCGAGGCCGAGTGGTTGCCTCCCGCCATCGCGCGGCCGCTGCGGCCGCTGGCGCACGAGACGCGGATCTTTCGCGCAGAGTGAGAGCGTTCAGCGTGGCGCTGAGATCGCGCGAGCGGTCGTCCCGGAACGCTTGAAGTAGAACCTCACCAGCATGACCCGCTGCTCCGGCGAAGCCGCCGGCACGAACGTCCACTGCTTCGCCGCCTCGACCGACAGCCGCTCGAAATAGCGGCTCGGACCAGGTTCGTCCGCAGTGGCGGCGAGCACCGTACCCTGCTGGTCGACGATCACCCGAATGGACACTCGGATCGTGCCGCGGATCGTCTGCCGGGCGCTGCGTGAGACGTCGGGGATCACTTCGTCGACGGCCAGGGGCGACGCATCGGGTTGCCGTCGCACTTCCGGCTCGATCGGTTTCACCTCCGTGGTCTCGGTCGCAGGCGCCGGAGGCGGTGCGTCGACAACGACGGGCACGGGCTTGCTCGGTGTGGCGGCAGGCGCGGGCGTTGGCTCGCTCCGGAACAGGCTGATTGCGGCCCAGATCAGCAGGACTGCGACCGGTCCGAGAATCAGCAGCAAGGCACCTCTATTCAAGGGCGGCCGGTCAGGAGCCGCGGGCGGCGCCTCGCGCGGCGGCAGCTTGATCCGGATCACCAGCCGGGATGTAGACGGTGTGCCTGGCACGTCAGCTTTATCCTTGATCTCATGCGCCCGCGCAATCGGACACTCACGGACGCTTCCGCGATACTCTACGGAAGACTACCCAAGAACAAACCCAATGAACGATGCTCAGGCGCGGGCGCGATGGGCGCTGCTGTTCGGCAATTTCGTGATCGGCACCGGCGTGCTCGCGCCGGCGGGTCTCATCAACGAGCTCGGCAGCGCGTTCGCGGTGGACGTTGCGACGGCCGGATCGCTGATCGGCTACGGCGCTGCGATCCTGTGCATCGAGGCGCCGTTGCTCGCGTTCGCGACGAACCGGCTCGACCGGCGCGTCCTGCTGACGGCGGCTCTCGTGCTGTACGCGATGGGTCACCTGCTGTCCGCATTCGCGCCGAGTTTCGCTGTGCTGCTCGCCGTTCGTCTGGCGATGGTCGCCGGAGCTGCCGTCTTCACCCCGCAAGCCGCGAGCGCCATCAGCCTGTTCATCGCGCCCGAGCATCGCGCCGGATCGGTCGCTTTCATCTTCCTCGGCTGGTCGGTCGCGCTGGCCGTCGGCGTTCCGCTGGTCAGTTTGTTCGGCGCGCACTTCGGATGGTCGGCGACTTATCTCGTGCTCGCCGCGGCGAGCTTGGTCGCCACGCTCGTAGTGTTCGCGACCGTCCCCAGCGGACTCTTCACACCGCCGCTGTCGGTCGCGGCCTGGAGGGCGGTGTTCACGAACCGCAAGGTGCAGCTGCTGCTCGTCGTGACCTGCGTCTTCATTGCCGGCCAGTTCACCGAGTATCCGTTCATAGCCGCGCGTCTGAAATCCGAGGCCGGCGCGGACGCGTCGACGATCGCGATCTCGTTCGCCGTCTACGGCTTGGCGGGCGTCGTCAGCTCGATGATCGCGGCGGCGGCGATCGACAGGCTGGGCGGGCCGGGAACTACACGCGTGTCGCTCGTGTTCGTGATCCTCGGGTTGTTGATCTGGTCGCTGGGCGGCGCGTCCGTGCTGCTTGCCGGCGTCGGACTCGCGATCTGGGGAGCGGGCGCCGGGCCCTCGGTCGCAGCTCAACAGGCGCGCCTGATCGCGGCAGACCCGAACGCCGCCTCCGCGACCGTGGCACTCAATACGTCCTTGCTCTATGCCGGACAAGCTATCGGTACGTCGCTCGGCGGCTGGACGCTTTCGAGCGGACACGCGGACAGGTCCGGAGTGATCGCAGTTACGCTGATAGCGATCGCGCTGCTAGTCTCGATCGTCACGCAGCGACGGTTTTCCGCATGAGTGCGACTCTTCGTCTGCTTGGAGCATCTAGCCACCTATGAAACTGATCGTGACAGGTGGCCTCGTTGCGCTCGCCGGATTTTTCCTGACCGCAGCTGTCAGTGCCGCTGCCGATCTGGATGCCACCGCACGCGCGGAAGTCGTCGAAGCGCTCGCGCAGAAACTTGCGTCGAGCTATGCGGTCGCCGAGCCAGGAGAGACCATGGCCAAGGCTGTCCGCAGCAAGCTTGCCGCCGGTGGCTACGATCGGATTTCTTCGCCCGAGGAGTTTGCGCGGGTATTGCAGACCGACGTTCGAGCCGTCATGGACGACCGACATCTGCGCGTGACATTCGACGGTGCTCGCGCGGCATCACCGGGTGCAAGACCCCCCGGACCTCCGCCGGGCGCACCCGATGTACGCAGCAGCGCCATCGGTCGACTGCAGGTCCTGCCCGGAAACATCGGTTACATGGAAGTGAGCGGCGTTCCCTCCAAGGCGAGCGCCGCCATCGATGCCGCGTTCGCATTCCTGCGCAACACCGATGCGCTCATCATCGATCTGCGCGGCAATGGCGGCGGCCACCCCGATACCGTGGCGTATTACATGAGCTATCTCAGCGAGGGCGAGTCGTACATCGTCATGCGCATACATGACCGCAGCGAGGGGAGGGATTTCGAATCCAGGACGACCGACCTGGGCGATCGCTCTTACGGCAAGAAGAAGCCGGTGTACGTCCTGACGTCGCGGTTCACTTTCTCCGGCGGCGAAGAGTTTGCTTATGACGTGCAGGCCTTCAAGCGCGGGATTCTCGTCGGCGAGACGACGGGCGGCGGCGCGAATCCGGGCGGCCCACGATCGCTGGGTCATGGCTTCACGGTGTTCGTGCCAACGGGACTGGCGAAGCATCCGGTGACCGGCACGAGTTGGGAAGGCGTCGGCGTGAAGCCCGAAGTACCGGTCGACCCGGCACTCGCCTTACTCGAAGCGCATCGGCTTGCTGTTGAATCGCTGGCCGCGGCCGCCTCCGATGCGGGCCAGTCCGCAGTGCTGCGGGCGATTGCGACAGGTCTTGCCGAGCAGAAGAAAGTCGCGAGTGGCGCGCGGCCGATGCCTTTGACGAAGGCTCAGTTGCAACTCGTCGGTAGTTACACACCCGTTGCAGGATTCGGTCCTTCTTTCACTGTCATCGAGAAAGAAGGACAGCTGGTGCTGCAGCCCGGGTCGACGCTGCCGGCGGCGCGTCTCGAACCCGTGAGCGCAGGCACATTTCATCTCGTCGGATTGCCCGATGACGTCACCGCCACGTTCACCTCGGCCCTCGACGGCAAACGCCGCTTGCTTCTGCAGCGGAGCAATGCAGCGCCGCCGCTGCTGTTGGAGCAGCAGTAGTCAGCTCAGCTTCGAGACTGCGGCCGGTAGGAGTCGGCCACGACCCAAGCCGCCGCTGTCAGCGCCCACGACACCACGAACTCACTCCATTGATTGCCGTTGGGATTCGTCGCGACGACGGGCACCCACACCAGCAGCGTGAACATCCCGATCTGCACCGCCGAGAGCACCGCTGCCAACCGTGCGTAGACACCAATGAGTATCGCCACGCCCGCTGCGATGTACGTGCAACCGGTGAGATAGGCCCAGGTCGTTTGCCAGATCAGCCACGCGGGCACGAGCGAAGCGGTCAATTTGATATACGCGAAGTGGGCCACGCCGAACGCGATCATTGCCAGCGCGTAGATCACTCGCGCGATGCGCACTCCTGCGTCACCCGTAGCGAAACTGAGGCGCTGCCGGTCCCAGTCCGCAGCGAACCCGGCATAGAGCACCCAAGCAGCCGCGACGAGCACGGCGGTCTCGCCGTTCGTTTCGTAAGAGACGGCAGAGGCGGGTGCGGCGAAGATGAAGCGCGCTTTGAACAGCAACAGCCAAAGCACGAGGTAGGCAACCAGCACGCGGGACGCTACGGCCGCTGATCGTGTCCAAAGCAAGCCTGTGCCAGCGGCCAGCGAGATGAAGGCACAGAGATACGCGAGCACCTCGCGTGCAGGCACGCCCTTGGGTACGGGCTGCCAGATCGGAGCGAAGTCGCCCTTGATCAGGCCGAGAATACCGATGGCGATCAGCGTCGCCGCGAAGACCGCATGACCGACGCTCGCGATGCGCATGGCCGCTTGATTCAGCTCCGACCCTGCAGCCAGTACTCCGACATGCCGCGGAAGCTTGGGATCGCGCGGTACTTGAGCCCGCGCGGCGACAGCTGCAGGTTCGAAAAGCGCTTCAACAATGCGGCGATCCCTTCCTGCGCTTCGACGCGTGCGAGCGGGGCGCCGAGGCACGTGTGCTTGCCGCCGCCGAACGATTGATGCTGGATGTCGGTGCGTTCGATGTCGAAGCGCTGCGGATTCGGGTTTACCTCGGGATCGTGATTCGCGGCGGCGAGCGATGTCGTGATGCTGTCGCCCAGGTGCATCGGGCAGCCGCGCATCGAGATCTCACGCTGCACGTTGCGGCCGGTGTTCGTCACCGGCGAGTCGTAACGCAGGATTTCCTCGATCGCGTTGTTGATGAGCTCCGGCCGTGCGCGCAACTTCGCCAGCTCGTCCGGATGATCGAGCAGTGCCTTCACGCCGTTGCCGATCAGATCTGTCGTGGTCACATTGCCTGCGATCAACAGCAGGTTGCACTGAGTGACGATTTCGTCGTCGGTCATGTGATCGCCCGCTTCCTCGGCGTGCACCATGTCGCTGATCAGGTCGGCGCGCGGCGCAGCGCGGCGCAGGTCGATCATTCGCTGGAAATAAGCGTTGAGTTCCTGCTGGGCCTGCATGGCCGCTTCGCTCTGCTCCGCCGTGCGAAACGGATTGAAGAACGCCGCGACGCTGACTTCGGACCAGCGCCTGAAGGAATCGCGATCCGCCGGATCGATGCCGAGCATTTCCGCGATCACGATGACCGGCAGCACGGCGGCGAACGATGCCATCAGGTCGAAGTC
>CADEEJ010000150.1:8694-12850 GCA_902826315.1 uncultured Steroidobacter sp. | reverse complement strand
GCGACCGTTCCCCACTCGCCTTCGGTATCGGACGCTTCGCCGGCGAAGAACAAGGTGTTCTGTACCGGCGTTGCGAGCACCTTGCGCGCTCCTGTACCGCCAGCAATAACGTAGCTGTACGCTCCGCGTGCAAACGGATCGGCTTGCCAATCGTGCATGTAAGCGCGTTCGAGCAGCGTTCGAACCTTGACCTTTCTGCCGAACATCGATTGGAAGCTGTCGAGCGCTGCGCACGTCAACTCCGCTTCGTTGCGTCCCGCGAGGCGCTTCGCGTTCGGGCCGGCGGCCCACGCGCTGATCAGCGAGCCGCGCAGCGGCACCGCTGCCCAGAACGTCGGGAAGGGTGCGCCCGGCGCACGGAAGAACGAGGCGTCGCGATAGCGACCGTCGTCGAGCTCTTCCCAGAACGGCTTGCGGAAATGCATCACGACTTTGATCACCGGTCCGGGTGCGAGCCCGGCGAGCGCTGCTTGTTTGTGGGGATCGGGCAAGATCCGCACGGCTCCCGGCGCGTGCGCTGCCAGCTGCAGCACACCGAGCGGCAAGGTGATGATTGCGCGCTTCGCCTGCACGATGCAGGGCTGCCCGTGCCGCGTCGCCTCGATCGTGACGCGACCGCGTTGCCAACGAATGGTGTGCACGATCGTGCTGAGCCGGATCCGCGCTCGATCGAGATCGATCGCACACGCCAACGCGTCGACCAACGAGGCATAGCCGCCGATCGGTCGGAAAGCCGGCGAATCGGCGGAGCTGTTGCCGCTCCATTCGTCGAGCGTCGCCCATGTGCTGACCCTGGTCGCGTCCGCGGCGTCGAAGCCTTCGACCAGCACACGCGCGAACTGGCGCGCAGCCGGTGAGAGCTTGCGCTTCGCGACTTGCTCGATGAATTCGCTGAACGGCAGGTCTTTGCGCGGTCGTCGGACTTTGGCGAGGCCGCGCTTCATCTGCTCGAACACATTGCCGGCGGGCTCAGGCTTGCCGTCGCGCAGGGTAAAGCGCTCGCCGTGAGCATCGACAATGGCGGCATTCGATTTCGTCAGCCAGCCGAGCGTTGCCGGTGCGCGGCCGTGAATGAACTCGGCGCCGAGCTCGATCGGCAGCGTTACGCCCGGCTCGCGGCGCGTGAACATGCGGCCGCCGAGACGGTCGCGAGCTTCCAATACGCAGACAGTGCCGCGCTGCCGGCTCAGCTCAGCGGCGGCGGCCAAGCCGGCGGCGCCGGCGCCCACGATCAAGGTATCGAACGATTCGGCCTCTGCCATGCGGCCGCCACTATGGCACACTACGCGCCCTCAAGAGACCCTCCCCCAGGGCTGTTTGTGCCTCAGCAGTAGCCGATCTCAGTTTCCCTCGGCCTCTCCAGTGCGGCGCCGGTAACGCGCGGCTGGAGCATTTTCCTGCGCGCGCCTGCAACGTGCGCGCACTTCAAGAAGCAAGGCGCGGTAGCGGACTGAGATCTGGCGCTCGATCTCATTGCTCCCGCCCATAAGCTTCGTCCGCCGGAGTCTCGCTTCCATATCGCGCAGTGCTTCCTGTCTGGAGCACTGTCATGGGTTCTGGTTCCGAACGCTGGCGCATCCGACCGCTGGAGCTGCCGCGTCCCTGGCGTTATTGCGCGTCGTGCTCGACTGCGCGCGCCTTCGTGTGCAGCGAGCGATTCCGCGTCAACGCCAACAAGAAGTCACTCGATGTCTGGCTCAAGTATCGCTGCGAGTCCTGCGACGACGTGTGGAAGTTCCCGTTGTTCGAGCGGCGCTCGGTCAGCGATCTCGGCGCGCAGCTCGACGGCTTCGCGCGTCACGATGTGGCTGCGGTGTGGAAGTACGCCTTCGACGTCGCGCGGCTGCGACCGCACGTCATCAAGATCGATACCGACGTGCGAGTCGAAGTCGAGCGCACATCGCTCGCGTGCGACGCTGGATCGGATGAGCATCTCTGCATCCAGTTCGAAGTGCCGTTCCCGTGCGACATCCGTCTCGATCGGCTGCTCGCCGGCGAGCTCGGTATCTCGCGCAGCGCGTTGGAGCGCAGAGTCGCGCCGGAGCTGCGCGAGGCTCTGCGCAAGCGTGTGCGCGATGGGCAGACCTATTTGCTGTCGAAGAACGATTTGGCTGCAGACAGGCAGAACGGCGGCACCAGCGTGCTGTGATAGGACTCGATGACGGCGGCATCCCCGCCGTCGTCCGCGATTGCCGCTTTCGCTACTGCGAAGGCGGCCTTGCGTGCGGCATCCGGATCGCCGCTCGTGATGTCGCTGTCGAGATCGAGCACAGTCAACGGCGCTGTTGCGCCATTCGCGGACCAGTAGGCCTGGATCAGCTGGGTGTTCATGAAGAGCACCGTTGGATCCTCGTTGCCGCCGCACAGGAACACCGGTGCGGTCGGCAGCCACGTGCGCAAGTCGTTGCGCTTGAATGCGCGTCGCAGCCCGTTCGCGGGATTCGCCGCGGGCCGGTTGTCGAGCTGGTTCGGAAAGCCGCCGTCCGGATTTGCCTGCGCGTCCTGCAGATAGGCGAGGCGGAAGGCGTTCGTCACGAGATGGTCGGGGCCGAAACCTTGCGCGAAAACGGACGCGAGGTTTGCCGGCGACGTCGCCGGCGTGAACGGTGCGAAGCTCGGATCGGGTGGCGTGCTGTCGAACAACTGATCGCGCGGCAGCTTGCCTTCCGCGAACAGCTGCGTGCGTGGCACGGCGCTCGGCAACAACGATTCGATGCCACTCGTGTAACGCGCTTCGAAGATGTCGGTCGGGCTCGCGTAGACGTCGCCGTACGCCTTCTCATAGCCGACTGCGGTGAACACCAGGAACAACGGAGTCGTGCGCGAGACCTGACCGAAGAACACGGCGTCGGAGAATGCAGCGACTGCGTACGGTCCTGACAACGGCGCCGACGCAGTGATCGTCCCGCCGCTCTCCTGCAGCGCCTTGTGTGTCGCCATCGCGACGTGCCCGCCCTGCGAGTAGCCCGTGACGAACAACTTGCCGGAATCGGTGACGGTCGGCGCGAAGCTCGTCGGCAGCGCGCTGCGCGCGGCCGTCAGTGCGTCGATCATGTCCTTCGATTCCTGATCGGCGTTCAGATAAGGGTTGTACGCCAGCGTCGAGGTGTCGTACCCGGTGTAGTTCGGCGCGATCAGGATATATCCCTGCGTCGTGAAGACCGTCGCAGCGAGCAGGCCTTCGAGATTGTCCTCGGACGTGATGTTCGCGAGATTCAGCGAGCGTTGCGCCGCTGTGCCGTGCGCGTAGAGGACGATCGGCCGCGGACCCTGGCAGACCGGATCGCTGCCGGTCGGGATCATCATCGCCGCGGACGCAGTCGTCGCGGCGCCCGTGGGATCGACCGTGTTGTACCGGACCTGGTGAACGTCGATGCCGCACTTCGGCGCAATGATCAGGTCGATCAGCAGGTCGGCGCCGGGCTGACTGCTCACGGCGGCCGCGATCGCCCCGGGAGTCAGCGAAGCCGTGCGGGCCGGTGGGGACTCGATCAGCGAGCCGCGGGCCGGCGGCGCTGCTGGGGCCGGCGTCGGCATGTCGTCGTCCTTACCGCCGCCGCACGCCGCCAACGTCAGCGAACACGCGGCCATAGTTAGCAATCCGAGCGTCCTGTTCATCGATGTGAGCCCTCATGATTCCGACAGGTGAACGCACGAGCACGATGAATTGTTACTATCGCGGCCCCCCGGTGCGAGGTATGCACATGAGCTTTGCCAGTCGCGTCGTCCGACTTCTCCTCGCTACCCTTGCAACGTCGTGGGCGTTCGCCGCCGGCGCGGACCCCGCAGAGCTGCGCCAGCTCGCGCACGATTACTACCAGTGGCGTGACGCGACCTTTCCCGTAGCGACGAGCGGCAACGGCGAGCATCGCTACGACGATCGCCTGACCGACTACTCACCGCAAGCAGTCGCCGCACGCCGACAGCACATCAGCGAGCTGCTGGCGCAGGTCAAGGCGATGTCGACCGAAGGCTGGAGCCGCGACGATCGCGCCGACGCAGTCCTGTTCGAGGCGCAGCTCGAAGGCGCGGACTTCTTCGGCCGCACGCTCGATCCGGTCGCGACCGATCCGCAGACCTACGTCAACGAATGTGCGAACGCCATCTTCGTGCTGCTGCAGAAGGACTATGCATCGCATCGCGTGCGCGCGCTGGC
>CADEEJ010000150.1:0-8594 GCA_902826315.1 uncultured Steroidobacter sp. | reverse complement strand
CCATCTTCGTGCTGCTGCAGAAGGACTATGCATCGCATCGCGTGCGCGCGCTGGCTGCAACAGCGCGTCTGGAGAAGATGCCCGCGATGCTGAAAACCGGACGCAGCAATCTGACGAAGCCCGTGAAGCTGTACGCGCAGCTCGCGATCCAGGCGGCGCGCGGCGGCGACGATCTCTACACGACGAGCTTGATGACGCTGGCAGACGAGCTGTCGGCGAGCGAGCGCAAGCGCCTCGTCAAGGCACGCGACAATGCATTGAAGGCGTTGCACGAGTATGCCGATTGGCTCGAAGCGGGCGTAGCAAACATGCCCGACTGGACGCCGCTCGGCGAGGCGACCTACAACCACCTGCTGAAGCGCGTGCTGCTGTTGCCGTTCGATGCGCGCGACGTCGCGACACTCGGCGAGATCGAGCTGGGCCGCTATCGCGCGCTCGAAGCCCTGTTGAAAGATCCACGGCTCGCTTCGCCCGATCCGGCCCGTGCGCAGCACGTGCCGAAGGACCAGGAGGAATTTCTCGCCGCGTACGAAGCGCGCCAGCAGGAGATGATCGACTTCCTGAAGCAGCAGCAGTTGATCACGATCCCGCCGTACATCGGCCCGTTCCGCATCCGCCAGCTGCCGGAAGCATTCAAGCCGACGAGCCCGGGCGGCTTCA
The DNA here is from genome assembly GCA_902826315.1 of uncultured Steroidobacter sp. GTDB lineage: Bacteria > Pseudomonadota > Gammaproteobacteria > Steroidobacterales > Steroidobacteraceae > Steroidobacter. The sequence continues at coordinate 7,934 of CADEEJ010000150.1, read as the reverse complement.
TGACTCCGCCGGGTCTCTATGACGCAGACGCGGGCGGTTTCTTCTACATCCCGACGTATGACCCGAAGAGCGGCAACTTCTATATCCGCGCGGCGATCGAGGATCCGCGGCCGATCCTCGGGCACGAGGGCATTCCCGGCCACTTCCTGCAGATCTCGATCTCCAATCACGTTGCGAACGAGATCCGGCGCCAGCACGGCGACGGCGTGTTCGCCGAAGGCTGGGCGCTGTACACGGAAGAGATGCTGTCGCGTGAGGGACTGTATCCGGAGAACTCTGCCGCGCAGGCGCAGGTGCTGCGGCTCAGCCGCTATCGCGCGGCGCGCATCGGTGTCGACGTGAATCTGCACACCGGCCGCTGGAGCTTCGAGCAGGCCGTGCAGTACTTCATGGAAGGCGGTGGCCTCGATCGCGAAGCCGCCGAAGGCGAAGCAGCGGGTGCCGCTTCCAGCCCGTCGCAAAAGATCTCGTACATCGTCGGCAAGTGGCAGATCATGCGGCTGCTCGGCCGCTATCGCGACGCTCAAAACAAGAAAGAGGGCGATACGTATCGCCTCGGTGCTTTCCACGATCAGTTGTTGAGCTACGGAACTTTGCCGCTGTCCGTCGTCGAATTGCTCATGTTCGACGACGACGCTTCGCTGCGCAAAGCGCTGCAGTAAGCTTCGCAGCGTCGAGCGGGTTTGGGGCGGGGGAGCCGTGCGCTAACCCGCCGTGAGTGCCTGACCGTTTGATAGCAATAACAAATCAGGAGCTCGCATGCGCCGCTCAGCATTGGCTTTGCTTGCCGTTCTCCTCTGTCATATCACCGCTGTTCCCGCTCAGCAGGCCGCGATCCCGCCGGATCTGAAGCCGTGGGAAAGCTGGGTCTTGTACGGCGAGGAGTTTCGCCGTTGCCCAGTGCGCAACGGAGTGTCTGCGGACCACGCGGATGCGTTCGTCTGCACGTGGCCCGGTCGCATGCGCGTCGCTGTGTCAGCAGGCGGCGGCGAATTCCGCCAGAGCTGGCGCATTTACGCCGAGAGCTGGATTGCATTGCCGGGCGATAGCGAGCATTGGCCCGAAGACGTGCGCGTCGACGGCACGCCCGCGCCTGCAGTCGAGCGCGATGGCGTTCCGCAACTACGTCTGAGCGCCGGCGATCACACGATCAGCGGCAGTTTCACCTGGGCACGTCGGCCGGAGTCGCTGCAGCTTGCGCCAATCACGGCGCTCGTCGATCTGAGCATCGACGGACGAGCGATTGCTCCGGTGGAGTTGCGCGCCGGCCGTCTGTGGCTCGGCGCAGTGCGCACCGTAACCGTGCCGCGCGCATTGCAAGTGCAGGTTTATCGCCTGCTCCAGGACGATATTCCGCTTCGACTGCAAACACGCCTGCAGCTCAAAGTCTCCGGCGACGCACGCGAGGAAGTGCTCGCGCGCGTGTTGCCCGATGGCTTCGTGCCGATGTCGACGACCGGCGAATTGCCGATGCGCTTCGAGCCGGACGGACGGCTGCGCGTGCAAGTGCGCTCGGGCGAGCATGAGTTGATTGTCGTCGCGCGTGCCGCGTCGGCAGCGGACTCGATCGTAGTTCCGCAAGGCGAAGGTGCGTGGGCCGACGAGGAAGTCTGGAGTTACGCAGGCAATGATCGATTGCGTATCACCGCGCTCGAAGGCGCGCCGGCGATCGATCCGATCCAGGCCGGTGTGCCCGACGAGTGGCGCGGCATGTCGTCGTTCCGTCTGCCGCGCGGCGCCACGGTTACGATAGCGGAACGCAGTCGCGGGCTCAGCAGTGCCGACGCGCATCGGCTCGCGCTCAGGCGCACGTTGTGGCTGACGTTCGATCACGACGACTTCATCGCCTCCGACTACGTCTCGGGCACGATGCAGCAAGGCTGGCGCCTCGACATGCTGCCGCCGTATCGTTTACTCAATGCACGGCGCCACGCCGAGATGATGCTGATCACGGACGGCGCAGACGGCCGCACCGGCGTCGAGATACGCAATCCGACCGTGCAGCTCACGACGCTCGCACGCGTGCCGCGCGACAGTGCACGCGCGGCGACCGGTTGGGATGCGCGCTTCGACGACGTGCAGACGACTTTGCATCTGCCGCCGGGTCATCGGCTGCTGGCCGCGTGGGGTGCAGACGATGCGCAAGGCGCATGGGTGAATCGATGGCAGCTGCTCGACTTGTTTCTGCTGATGCTGGCCACTGCTGCTGCGTTCCGCTTGCTCGGCTGGGGCGGGGCCGTGCTCGCTGCAGCGGTCATCGTCCTTACGCATCACGAGTCGGGAGCGCCCGGTTGGTTGTGGATCAACTTGTTCGTCGCGGTCGCCTTGTTGCGTTTCGTGCCGGAAGGCCGGCTGCGTAAATGGGTGGGCCGATATCAATTCCTTTCGCTGGTCGCGCTCGGCTTCGTATTGATCGCGTTCGGCGTGGAGCAGTACCGGTATGCGTTGCATCCGCAGCTGGGTGGCGCGCAGTACGGCGAGGCGTATGGGATTACGTCGATGGCGATGTCGCGCAAGCGCGCCGAACCGCAGGCCTTTGAAGTGATGCAGGACGCTGCGGAAGCCGCAGGCGATGCGGCATCAGCCCCGAGCGATGCGCTGATCGAGGAGACCATCGTGACGGCTGCTCCGTCGGTGTCGGCGCCCCGCATCATGATGCCGAAGGTTTCCGAACCGAAACGGCTCGAGCGCTACGCGCCGGACGCGATGCTGCAGACGGGCCCCGGTATTCCGAACTGGTCGTACCTCACGTATCGCCTGCATTGGAGCGGACCGGTCGACGAGAAGCAGACAGTACGCCTGACGATCGTGCCGCCGCTGCTGTTGTCGCTCTGGCGCATCGTCGGCGTGCTCGCGGCTGTTGCGCTGCTGCTCGCTGTCGTGAGGCTCGCCTACGGAGTTCCGACGAACTGGCGATTGCCGCCTTGGCGTTCTGCTGCCGCAGCAGGTCTGCTGCTCGCAATATTCGCGTCCAGCTTCGCGCCGCGCGTGCATGCGCAAGCGCCTGATTCCTCGATCCTCGCCGAGTTGAAGAAACGTCTGAGCGCGCCGGCGAAATGCACGCCCGATTGTGTCGAAGCCGTGATGGCCACCGTGCTCGTCAATGGCGATCGGCTGGACGTGCAGATGGAAGTGCACGCGCAGGCGAGCGTCGTGCTGGGCATTCCGCAGGCGGGACAGCAATGGGTCATCGATCGAGTCACAGTCGACGATCGTGCAGCGGACTCAGTGGCGCGCATCGCTGAACAGTTGCAACTGCCGCTTGCTCCTGGCGTGCATCTCGTGAGCATCGGTGGACGCGTCGTGCAAGCGGACGAGCTCGCGCTCGAATTTCCGACGGTGCCGCGCCGTGTCGTCGTGCGCGCGGAAGGTTGGGATGCAGCCGGCGTCAATGAAGGCCGCTTGCTCAACAGCTCGCTGCAGCTGACGCGGCGCGCGGCCGCGGACGCGACCGAGCGGATGACGGTGTCACAGCGCTTCCCGCCGTTCGTACGCATTCATCGTCGCGTGTCCATGGGGCTCGACTGGACGGTGACGACGATCGTCGAACGCCTCGCGCCGGAAGAAGGTGCGTTCACGTTGCGTCTGCCGTTGCTGCCGGGTGAGTCCGTGCTCACGCCCGGTTTGCAGGTCGGCGACGAAGGCGTGCTCGTCTCGATGCCTTCGGGCGAAAGCACCGTGAGCTGGGATTCGGCGCTGGAGCGAGTCGATCGGCTGCAGTTGAGTGCAGCAGCGAGCGACAAGCCGTGGGTCGAACAGTGGGACGTCGTCGTCAGCCCGACCTGGCACGCCGAGTTCGCCGGCACGCCGGCGATCCTGCCGAACGAGGATGCCGAGGGACTGTGGATCAACCAGTTCCTGCCGCGGCCCGGCGAAACGCTCGATCTCACGGTCGTGCGACCGGCGGCGAGCCAGGGCGAAACGGTCGCCGTCGACACCGTAAGTGTCGTGTCGCGCTTCGGTCAGCGCGTCACCGATACGTCGCTGGCGTTTTCATATCGCAGCAGCCGCGGCGGCCGTCACGATCTGCGACTGCCGGAAGATGCCCAGGTGAAGAGCGTGCTTGCGGACGGGCAGATGCTGCCGCTGCGCCCGACGGGCGGTGTGCTGCCGTTGTCGCTCGTACCGGGGCAGCACTCCGTGAATGTGGAGTTCAGCCGCGGCGACGACATCGGTGTATTCAGCCGGCCGCCTGCGGTGGACCTTGGCGCGGAGGGCACGAACGTCGACACGGTGCTCACGCTGCCGCGCGATCGTTGGATCCTGTTTGCCTGGGGCAGGGGAGTCGGTCCTGCGATTCTGTATTGGGGCGAGCTGGCAGTGTTCATTGTCATCGCTCTGGCTCTCGGCAGACTGCGGCGCACGCCGCTGCGTACGCGCGATTGGCTGCTGCTGGGGCTGGGACTGAGCACGTTCTCATGGTGGGTGCTGCTCGTGTTCGCTTCGTGGCTGTTCCTGCTCGATCGTCGGCCGGGTCTGCGCTTCGAGCGACTCTGGCAATTCAATGCCGCGCAGGTGCTGCTCGCGGTGTTCTCCGTCGCGGCGCTCGCCGTGCTGGTCAGCGCGATTCCATATGGCCTGCTCGGCGAGCCGGACATGGGTCTGCGCAACGGCTCGGACGGGTTGCGGTGGTTCGTAGATCGCACGGCCTCGCAGCTGCCGCAGCCGTTCGTCATCTCGGTGTCGATCTGGTTCTACAAGCTGGCGATGCTGTTGTGGGCGTTGTGGCTGTCGTTCGCGTTGTTGCGGTGGTTGCCGTGGGCGTGGCGGCAGTACGCGAGTGAAGGAGTGTGGAAAGGGAAAGAGGCGGTGTGACGGGCGACCTACAGCCGAAGCCGCGGTGATAGCATGCGCTCCTTCGATTCTGAGGGAGCCTTTCGTGAACAACCTTGTCGTTGCGGTCTGTCTGTGCGCCTTGGTGTCCGGGGCGGCGTACGCCGACGATCGCGTCACTTCGCTGCCGAGCGAGACGCCGCCGACTTTCACGCCGACCAACGCGGGCTTCGACTACGTCAAGCGCGAGGAAATGGTTCCGATGCGCGACGGCGTGAAGCTCAAGACGTTCATCCTGATCCCGAAAGGCGCGAAGAACGCGCCCATGTTGCTGACACGCACGCCGTACGACGCGGGCAACCGTGTGTTGCGCTCCAACAGTCCGCACATGATCGCAGCCGTGCCGCAGATGAACGATACGGCAGTGCAGGCCGGCTACATCATCGTGTTCCAGGACGTGCGCGGGAAATACGGCTCGGAAGGCGATTACGTGATGACGCGCGCGCTGCGCGGTCCCGCGAATCCAACGGACAACGATCACGCCACCGACTGCTACGACACGATCGATTGGCTGGTGAAGAACGTGCCGGAATCGAACGGCCGCGTCGGCACGTTCGGCGGCTCGTACGAGGGCTACACCGCCGTCATGTCGGTAGTGCATCCGCATCCCGCACTGAAGGTCGCGGTGCCGTTCGCACCGATGGTCGACGGCTGGATGGGCGACGACTGGTTCCACAACGGCGCGTTCCGTCAGCTCGGCACGCTCGAATACACGTACGACCAGGAGGCCGCGCGCAAGGGCGATCACAAATGGTGGTCCGGCGAGTACGACGCGTACGACACGTTTCTGCGTGCCGGCTCAGCGGGCGCGCTCGCGCAGGCGCGCGGACTCGATCAGCTCGGCTTCTGGCGTGCGCTCGTCGAGCACACGAGCTACGACTGGTGGTGGCAGGCCCAGGCAGTCGACAAGGTGCTGGCGAAGGAGCCGCTCACCGTGCCGATGATGATCGTCTCGGGCCTGTTCGATCAGGAGGACATTTACGGCGGCCCCGCGCTGTTCAAGGCGCTCGCGCCGAACGATCCGCGCGGCGAGAAGCTGCATCTCGTGCTCGGACCGTGGAATCACGGCCAGGGCCGGCGCGAAGGCCGCGCCCTCGGCGCGATCCAGTTCGAAGGCGACACGGCCGGCTGGTTCCGCCGCACCGTGATGCAACCGTTTCTCGATCACTATCTGAAGGACGCACCGCGGCCTGCTACGCCACGCGTGCTCGTGTACGAGACCGGCGCGAACGAATGGCACAAGTACGATAACTGGCCGCAGGTCTGCAGCGACGGCTGCGCGAAGCAGTCGCGCTCGCTGTATTTGCTGCCCGGCGGCAAGCTGAGCTTCGATGCACCGGCGGCCAGCGCTGCAAAGTACGACGAGTACATTTCCGATCCGGCGAAACCCGTGACGTATCGCGAGCGCCCGACGTTGCCGACCGGCGCCGAGAATTCCGGTTGGGGCGAGTGGCTGGTCGACGACCAGCGCTACGCAGCTTCGCGCAGCGACGTGCTGGTGTATCAGACAGAGCCGTTGACGCAGTCGCTGCGTCTCGCCGGCGAGCCGCTCGCAAATCTTTTCGCTTCGACCAGCGGCACCGACGCCGACTGGGTCGTGAAGATCATCGACGTGTGGCCCGACGAGGTGCAGGAGCGCCCGACGATGGGCGGCTTTCAGCAGATGCTGTCCGCCGACATCTTCCGCGGCCGCTACCGCACGGACTTCGCGAAGCCGCAGCCGCTCGCCGCGAACAAAACTTTGCAATACCGGATCCGGCTGCCGCAGGCGAGCCACACCTTCCTGCCGGGTCATCGCATCATGGTGCAGATCCAGTCCAGCTGGTTCCCGCTGTACGACCGCAACCCGCAGACGTACGTGCCGAACATCATGGTCGCGAAGCCCGAAAGTTATGTGAAGGCCACTCACCGCGTCTGGCATGCGCCGGGCACGGCGAGCGCGATCGAGTTGCCGGTGATACCTTAGGCCGCATGTCCAGCGACCCCGCGCTCGAGCATGTCGACGTCCTGATCGTCGGTGCCGGTATTTCCGGCATCGGCGCCGGCTGCCATCTGCAGCAGCGCTGCCCGGGCAGGAGCTACGCGATTCTCGAAGGCCGCGAGGACATCGGCGGCACCTGGGACCTGTTCCGCTATCCCGGCATCCGCTCCGACTCCGACATGTACACGCTCGGCTACTCGTTCAGTCCGTGGACGAAACCGAAAGCGATCGCCGACGGGCCGTCGATTCTTCAGTACCTGAGAGAGACCGCGCAGTCGTACGGCGTCGAGCGGCGCATCCGCTTCGGCCATCGTGTGAAGAGCGCAGCATGGTCGTCGCAGGACGCGCGCTGGACGGTGTCGGCGGAGCGCGGTCCGCAACGCGAGCCCGTCCGCTTCACGTGCAACTTCCTGTTCATGTGCAGCGGCTACTACAACTACGCTGAAGGCTACACGCCCGAGTTCCCAGGCGCTGCAAGCTTCGCCGGACGCATCGTGCATCCGCAGAAGTGGACGCAGGACATCGACTACGCGAACAAGCGCGTGGTCGTCATCGGCAGCGGCGCGACCGCAGTGACGATCGTCCCCGAGATGGCGAAGACCGCCGCGCGCGTGACGATGCTGCAACGCTCGCCGACTTACGTCATCTCGATGCCTGCCGAGGACTTCATTGCGAACGGCCTGCGTCGCCTGCTGCCGGTGAAGCTCGCGTACCTGCTGACGCGCTGGAAGAACGTGCTGTTCGGCATGCTCTTCTTCCAGCTGAGCCGCCGCCGGCCGGAGACCATCAAGAAGCTGATCTTCAACGGCGTGCGCAAGGCGCTAGGCCCCGACTACGACATCGGCACGCACTTCACGCCGCGCTACAACCCGTGGGACCAGCGCCTGTGCCTGGTGCCGAACGGCGATCTGTTCGAGGCGATCAAGGCGGGCAAGGCCGACGTCGTCACCGATCAGATCGACACGTTCACGCCGCAGGGCATCGCGCTGCGCTCGGGCAAGCAGCTCGAAGCCGACCTGATCGTCACCGCGACCGGCCTCAACCTGCAGCTGCTCGGCGGCGTGCAGGTCAGCGTCGACGGCCGCGACGTCGCACTGGCGCAGACGCTGAACTACAAGGG
>CADEEJ010000149.1 GCA_902826315.1 uncultured Steroidobacter sp. | reverse complement strand
AGGGACGTTTCAGCTAAAGGTAAATAGTCGGCTTCTGGCCGAGAGCGGTCACCGGGCGCGCGGCGCAGTCATTTGTGCCGGACTCCCTGACGGATCACCACGTCCACGTCGCTCAGCAAATTGATGTGTGTAAGCACGTCCCCGCGCACGGCGATGATGTCCGCGTCTTTTCCTTCCGTAATCGTACCGGTGCGCGCTTCGGCTTTGAGAGCTACGGCCGGCCAGTAGGTCGCGGCGCGGATCGCGACCATCGGCTCGATGCCGTAGTGGTTCACCCAGGCATCGAGCTCCTGCCACAACGACTGGCTATGAAAGCGACCGGGGATGCCGCTGTCCGTGCCGGCCAGCATCGTCACGCCTGATTTCTGCAACTCGCGCATTTTGCGCGCGAGCGTCGGCCGGCGCAGCGGGTTGAGCTGGTAGTAGGGCAGACGGTCGAAGTGCGTGAGCGATTGCTTGATGTCCGCGACGATCGCTGGAGGGACGCCCTCCTGCCAGCTCGGGTCATCCAGCGACTCGGGGTTGTTGCGCACGTCTTCGTAGAACAATAGGCCCGACACGGTCGGCGTCCAGAAGAGCGGGCCGAGCGACATCTTCGCAGTGCGACCTCGCAGCGCTCGCAGTACATCCTCCGGATAACCCGGTGCGGCCGCGAGGCCCGTGTGCTCGAAGCAGTCCACTCCGGCAGCCAGCCCGCGCAATATTTCCTCGGGGCGGTGCGCATGTGCGACCACCGGCTTGCCGGCCTTGTGCGCTTCATCCACCAACGCCGCAAGCTCGGCCTCAGTCATCTCATCCTGGTCGATGACCTTGATGACGTCGACGCCTGCACGCGCCAGGGTCCGGACCTTTGCGCGCGCGTCCTTCTCGCCGTCAATGCCCCAACGAAAGGCTTCGGTGTTGGGGTAGGGCCGGTGCTGCAGAAACGGCCCGCTCACGTAAAGCGTCGGCCCGGGAATTCGGCCGGCCTTGATCGCATCGCGCGTGTTGATGCTCGCCTCCAGCGGCCCGCCCAAGTCACGCGCGCTCGTGATGCCTGCCATGAGGAGCTGCTTCGCGGCAGCCGGCATGATGACCCGCTCGGAATCCGCCAGATAGGTCGCGTCCCAGTGGGCGTAGTCCGAGTGTCCGAGCAGCATCACGTGCACGTGCATGTCCCACAGGCCAGGCAGCACGCTCATGCCTTCGGTCGAGATCACCTCGGCGCCGGCCGGCGCCGCGAGCGTACCCACCTGACCGATCGCCTTGATCTTGGATCCTTCCACGATGATGACGCTGTTGCGCAGTGGCGGGCCGCCATAGCCGTCGATCAGTGTCCCGCCCGTGAGACCTGTGACGGAGCTTTGTGCGACGGCCGTGCCGAAGGCGAGAGTGGCGATGAGGAGGGTGAGGCGCAGGCAGGCGAGGTTCATTGTCGTTCGACTCCAGCAGCAAGTGACTCGGCGCTACGGATGCGGCGTCACAATCTACTACGGTCATGTGAGAATGGTGACAACGATGCAAACGATATTGGGCGCGAACGGACAGATCGCCGTGGAGCTGGCGCGCGAGCTGAAGCGCAATCACACCAGCGACGTGCGGCTGGTGAGCCGTAATCCGCGCAAGGTCAACGAATCCGACGCCATCGTGGCGGCAGATTTGCTCGACGCCCGGCAGACAGCCGACGCGGTCAAGGGCAGCAGCATTGTCTACTTCACTGCCGGCCTGCCGCCGGACGCTGAGCTGTGGGAGAGGCAGTTCCCCACGATGCTTCAGAACGCACTGGACGCTTGTCGGGAGGCGGGCGCGAAGTTCGCCTTCTTCGACAATACCTATATGTACCCGCAGGACGACCGGTTGCTCACGGAGGAAGCGCCCTTCGCGCCGGTCGGACGCAAAGGCCGGGTGCGTGCGCGCATGGCCACCATGGTGCTGGAGGAGATGGCGCGCGGCGCCATTCCGGTGCTCATTGCTCGGGCGCCGGAATTTTATGGGCCGGGTAAGACTCAGAGCTTCACCAACGCGCTGGTCACCGACAATTTGAAGGCTGGCAAGCAGCCGCGCGTGCCGGTGCGCGACGACACCCGGCGCACGCTGATCTGGACTCCCGATGCGAGTCGAGGGCTGGCCGTCCTCGGCAACACGCCCGATGCATACGGACAGACGTGGCACTTGCCTTGTTGCGATGACCGGCCGACGTATCGGGAGTTCGTTGCGATGGCGTGTGAAGCGTTTGAAAGACCCGTCTCGTACAAGGTCATCGGCAAATGGGCCTTCGCCGCTGCGGGCATCTTCTCCTCACGAGTGAGGGAGATTCGGGAATTGCTGCCGCGCTACGAGCAGGACAACCTGTTCGATTCATCGAAGTTCAAAGGGCGGTTCCCGGAGTTCGAGGTCACGGAGTATCGGGAGGGCGTCAGGCTGATTCGGCAGGGGTGAGGAGGAATGCGCAGCGAGCAATCGATGGGGAAGTTCGTCGAGCCCGCTCCTCGGACCGCAGACCGCCCAGCACGCTCGATTCATCCCTGGTGACCGGCTTCCAACGCCGAACTGTCGGCCGCCCTTACAGCCCGCCGCATTGATCGTGCTTTTCAGTTTTGCTGTGGCTAAGATCCATTGACCGCGCAACGGCAGGGTCAGGCGATCTCAACATAAAGCGCCCTGCCGAAGACGCGGCAACTGCAAGTGCAAGCGGGGAGACGGATCATGCGCACTTGGATGCTCGCGCTGCTGCTATACGCAGCAGTCAGTGTCGGCGGCGATCGCGACACGGAAACTTCCTCTCAATACGTTCGACGTGTGGTCGCTTCTGTGGAGCGACCGGTTCCATTGCCGAATCCTGGCCAGCAGGCTGAGCGAGAGAAGGCGGTGGAGTGTTGCAAGACTTGTGAGAAGGGAAAGCCTTGCGGGAACACGTGTATTGAGAAGGATGATGTGTGTCATCGGCCGAAGGGGTGTGCGTGCTGAGCTACTAGAGCGACCCGCCTCTCTCGCGCAGAAAGAGGAAAAAAGACATGGCGTACTGGGACGGATTGCCCGCCGACAAAGACAATTTGCGACTGTTTCAGCCAGTAGCGGGCTGGCACTCATACGACGATCTGAAGGACGCTGACGGTCACATCACGGCTGCCGGTTCCAACCGTGAACTCGACGTAGCACTCACTCTCGCATTGAATGCCACCAACCTGGTCGTCCTAACCGGCGCGGGCTCGTCCTTCTGCGCGAAAAACAAACTTTCCACGGACCAGCAAGCTCCGGGGATGTCGGACCTGTGGGATGCGGTCCAAAAGGCAGTTACTGCCGACCAGTTTAAGAAAATCTTTGAGCTACTTCCCAAGGCAGCTTCCCTTGGGAAGAACATCGAAAAGCTTCTTACGCAATGCAAGCTGTATGTCGAACTGTTCGACGGGCCCGACAAGGATGCGGTCTCCAAATTTATCCGCGACGCGGAAGCCGCGATCGCCATTCGCGTCAACTTCTTGAAAGATGATACGGACCTTTCCGCTCACACGATTCTGCTTCAGAAACTCGCGCGCCGAGGTCTAAGGAAGCCCCGAACGAAAGTCTTTACGACGAACTACGATCTTTGCTTCGAGTGGGCCGCCCGTTCTCTGCGATTCACAATCGTGGACGGGTTCTCGCACTCAGTTCCGCAGGTCTATGACCGTGGCCACTTTGCCTACGATCTTGTTCGCAGGGAGTTCGGGAGAGACGGTCCGGACTACATTGAAAATGTCTTCCAGCTCTACAAGCTTCATGGCTCTCTTGATTGGCGTCGCAAGGACGGGGAGATCCATCGCTCGATGGACGCCAGCGTTGGCCAGCCTGTCTTGATCTTCCCACGAGACAGCAAATATCAGGATGCGTTTGATCCGCCATTCTTGGACATGATGGGCGCGCTGCAATCGACGCTACGCGAACCTGACACTGCGCTGATCATTTCGGGATTTGGCTTCAACGACGATCACATCAGCAAACCCATCCTCGCAGCTGTCGAAGCGAACATGTCTATGCGCTTGGTCATTTGCGATATTGCGTTTCTGGATGACGGATCTCTGAGTTCACCGGATCACATCGTTCCAGCAAGTTCTCCTTTGCGATCCTCTGGAAATGGCTACTTCGCCAAGTTCAAGCAACTCGCATCAATTGGGGATCAGCGATTGACCTTGGTAAATGGTCGCTTCGAGGACTTGGCTTTGGGACTGCCTGATCTCGTCGCCCAAACGGAGCGTGAGCGTCATGCGGAACGCTTGCGCGTCTTGCACGGCATTCCCTCGAACGCTGGATCTATATCATGACGACACGGAGTCTTGTCGATCCAGACAAGTATGTTGGCACCGTTACATGCGTTGCCGCGTCCGTTGCGCATGCGAACTTTCCACATGCGACGGCCCGCCCGGAGCGCCGCGGGATGGCAAGAGGAGCCGTAGGAGATTTTGTTTTTCTCGATTGCGAAGCGACAAAGTTGTTGGGAAGGATCGTGGAGGTTCGCCTGCCCGACGGTGAGCGTCTTTCCGTGGAGCCCACGTTAGGGACACCTGCTGAACCACATCCGATTGGTCGCATTCAACTGCTCGCATCAATCGATCAGAAACAAACAAGGCTTCAACGCGGATTGCGTGTTCATCCCCGGGTGGGCGATGCGGTGTACCTCGCCGACTCGGCACTCTTTGGCGACCTGATTGCCAATGCGCTTACCTCTTTGGACAAGCTAACACTTGATATTGGCAGGCTTGATGCAGGTTCTGGCATTAACTTGCGTATCCAGCCTGAACGGCTGTTCGGTCGCCATTGCGGCGTGTTCGGAGCCACGGGTGGCGGAAAGAGCTGGACCATCGCGACACTCTTGAACCAGATAAGGCTTGCGGGTGGCAAAGCAATCCTCTTCGATCCGACGGGCGAGTTTGCTGACGTCCCCAGCATTTCCAAGCACTATGCGTTCGACACTGATGAGCCGGGAACCACGCAGGTGCATTTCCCGTACACGCAGATGACTGAGGATGATCTCTTTGCATTGTTTCGCCCCTCTGGTCAGAGCCAAGGGCCAAAACTTCGGGAGGCAATTCGCAGCCTAAAACTGATGCGTGCGGGCGGCGGAAAAGTTGACAGCATGTCTACCTACGAAAGCCGCCTTCTGATCAAGGCACAAAAGCCGCGCGCTCCGTACTTCAAAGCTCTCACAAAGCACAAAGACCAGGTCCACAGCCCACTCTGCAACTTCTCCATCGATGATCTACCGGAGCAGCTACAGGCGGAATGTGTTTACACAAACGACTTCGACACGCCACAGAACTGGGGCAAGGCCGATCCAAGTGCTATCGGGTATTGCGAGACCCTAATCTCTCGCATCCGGACGTTAGTTTACTCGAGCGAACTTGCTTGCTTGTTCGGTACCGCAGGAAATTCTCTGGCTCAAACGCTTGAGACGTACATATCTGGCGAAGACGACGACATCATTCGAGTTTCGTTCAAGAACGTCAGGTTTGATCATCACACACGCGAAATTTTGATGAACATCATCGGTCGCTTCCTGCTCAACAAGTCTCGTCAGGACGCGTTTCGGGAGAAGCCTCTGATTATCATACTGGATGAAGCCCACCAGTTCCTCGGGCGTATCGTGGGAGACGAATACGCGAGCGTTCGCTTGGAAGCATTTGGCCTGATCGCAAAAGAGGGGCGGAAGTATGGCCTGTCTTGCGTGCTGGCGACCCAAAGACCCAGAGACATTCCACCTGACGTCATCAGTCAGCTTGGTACGTTGATCGTCCACCGCCTTACCAATGACGAAGATCGGCAAGCAGTGGAGCGCGCTTGCGGCGACCTAGATCGAAATGCAGCACTTTTCATTCCAACGCTCGCTCCGGGGGAGGCAATCGTGATTGGCCCCGACCTGCCCGCGCCAGTGCCAATTCACATTCATGAGCCGCTGACGCCTCCCAACTCGAAAGGCCCGAACTATGAGGCGTACTGGCGAAAGCGCGTGAAGTCACCAAGTACGAAGAAAGGCACGTAGATAGCTGTGGCGCGGAAGACCTCCACAAAAAGGAAAAGTAGGGCTCGCAACACGTCAAGCACCGACGATTGCGTTATTCCACTCCCCGTTCCTGCCGAGCACATCGGATATTTGAGCCCGCTGCGTGACACGGCTGCGGAGCAAGACATCGCGAACTACGTCCACGGGCAAGCTAAAGGCGAAACGGTCAAGCATGTCGAGCGACTGAAGACAGAGCACGTCATGAATGACACCTACGAGATGTGGGATGTCACGACTGACAATGGGCGGTGGTGGGTCATCACAAACCTGACCAATCTCTACTCGCAGAAGCACTTTCCGAGTCTGGACTTCACACTTTCCTTTCACATCGGCCTCATGACTCGCATCAAGTATCGGCCCGTAAGCCCGTACGCCTCGCGCCCAGATCCGTTTGATGAAGTGTATCGGCGAGAGGGGCAAGCAGAAGAACGCTTTCAGCGTGCAATCGAACCTGAGGACTATCAAGCCGTCGGGATGCAACTGCGCGAATGCCTCATTTCTCTCATTGCGGCACTTAGACGCCGTGTTGAGATCGCTAATCTTCAAGAGCGGCCACAAGATGCGAATTTCATCGGATGGATGGATGTTCTGATGAACCAGCTTTGTGCTGGTGGCAGCAACAAGGAACTGCGCCAGTACATGAAAACAACATCGGAAAAGACATGGCAGCTTGTCAACTGGCTCACCCATGACAGGGATGCAAACCGGACCGCAGCGCTGATCGCAATGGGTGCCTGCAGTAACGTCATTTGTCAGTCCGCCGAACTTCTTGTTCGTGAGAAAACCGATAGGCGTGAGAGCTGTCCAGTCTGCTCGTCCCGAAATATCCGATCACACTTCGACATTGACATTGAACCGGATGGCGCTTACTACACGACTTGCGGCCAATGTGACTGGAGCAGTCATCCGGGAAATAACGAGAGTGCAAAGCAAAAATGACATCGAGAGTTGAACTGGACGGACAACGACGGAAAGCACAGAGCTAGCTGTCATGGGCATAGAGATAACTTTGGATGTTGGGGTAAGGGTTAATTACAGCAAGAACTTTCGCGGCAATGGGCGCCCCCTTTCTTGCCCATCTCTGCAAAGTTCGCGATATCTTGGTGAAGCTCGGCGACGCGCTCAGCCTGAGCGTTTCGCGTCTGCCTGATCTTACGATGCAGCTTCTGCCCTGATTTCGAAGCGAGGTGATGGGTCTTTGAATGCAGGTGAGTGTGCGTACCTGCGGTAGCCGCGACTTCCGCTCCTGGCCGATAGCGGTCGCCAGCGCCATCATGGAGCTGACGTTGCACGGAGCCTAGCGTGTAGCGCGCGGAGCAGACAAGCCGCGAGATGCAACTGCCGGACTCGATGCCGAGCGCCGAGTCGGAGGCGCGTGTTTCGCTTTGCCGGCAGCGCCAGGTCGCTCGTTGTCTCGGAGCTGCACGAGATAGTTCTTCAATCGTTCCAGTGCATCGCGCTTCTCATCAAAGTAGTCCCACAGGTCGTAGGTCTCCTCGAGTACGTCCTTACTGTGGTTGATCACGCGCTCGCCGACAAACGGGGAAACTTTGAGTCGTCCCAAAGTCGTTCGGCCGGTTCGGCGCAGGTCGTGCGGTACAAACGCTTCGATACCGTGCGCGAGAAAGGCGGGAAGGAGACGTTTCACACCTCGTGTAATGAGCTTCGGATCGGCATGCCTCTCTGGATTCTTGCCAGGCAACACGAAGCGAGACCCGTTTGCCAGGACCTCCAGCGCCTTGAGCTCAGCGATTGCCCAATCTGTCAGCGGGACAGCGTGCTCGCGTTTGTTCTTGCTGTGTGATGCCGGGATCTTCCAGCTGCGATTGTCGAAGTCGAACTCCGTCCATTCGGCCCTGGCGAGCTCCCCGCGGCGTTGCATGGTGAGCAGCAAGACCATCAGAGCGTGTTTGCGTTTCTTGTTGCGGCAGATCGAATCAATGTTGGTTACGAAGGATCGCAGCTCCTCTTCGCTGAACACGCGCTTGCGTCGGCGTGGTTTGCCGCCAGGTCGATACAGGAGCTGAACCGGCGAGTTCTCCAGGGTGCCGCGGTGGATTGCGAACTTGAACATGTGACCGAGCATCTGCGCGAGGTTATTCGCCATCATCGGAGCGCCGCGCTCGACGACCTTGTCGAGGAGTTCGATGACCTCTCGCGACGTAATGGTTCTTCCATCACGCCAGTGCCAGTTGGGCAGCACGTCTGCCCGAAGCATCCGACAGGCTTCCTTTGAATTCTTGCCTTGTGCTTTGAACCACTTCTCGATGTATTCTTGCGCGATGAAGAGGACGCTCGACCGGTCGCCTGGATCCGGTCGTGGAATTCGGTCCTTCGGAGTGGAGAGGAGTCGCGTCTCGAAGTCGCTCGGATCGGATGGCTCTTGGCCTGGATTCGCCAGACCGGCTCTCGTGGGCGCGGCCGTCAGATCGTCACTATTCCGCCTGCCAAGGCGGTCCGTTGCTCTGCGTGGATCGATTCCCTTGTCCAGCCACTCGCGGTTCTTCAGCGCGAGTTGTCGCGCTTCCGCTAGCCCTACAGCAGGGAACTTGCCGAGGGTGATCCTGGTGGGGGTACCGTCCCACTTGAACCGAAACAGCCAGGCTTTTGATCCGCTGATTGCGACACGCAACACTAGGCCCGGAACGGCCGGATCTGAGATGTCGCATACCGATGCATTTGGTTTCAGGGCGGCGAGATAGGCCGAGGTGAGCTTCCTTGACGCAGTTTCTGTGGACACGCTGTGGACACTCCGCCGTGCGATAGCCTGCAAGCTAATGCGACGGAATTCGACATCCGAGCAGCCTTCGGCACGAGTTTCCACCGAAAGGACTGTCGCAGAGCGGTCGCGCGACTGTCGCATTAGAGCCTTTAAAACAAGGCTTTTCTTGTCGCGAACAGTCGCAGCAAGTCGCGCCTTGTTGCGCGACTGCGCGGATTGCCTCACCGTTTGGGCGGAGCTTGAGCTCGCGGGTCCCGTTCCTTTGTAATCAGGGGGTCAGGGGTTCGAGTCCCTTAGCCGGCACCAATGTCAGGTGCACGATTCTCGGCGGAATTTCCCGCGTCGAATTGCTGTACAAAGCATGAAAAACTGTGCGAGTCGCGACGCCTTGATGCTACATCAGGTGGTCGGCACGGCCGCCTAGCCATTTTTCTGCGTCATTTCGTGTGGACTGTGGACACTTTTGTGGACACCTTCCGAGCAGCTGCCAGGCAATTCGGCGCCGGACGATGGCATTCGCCTTTGCTCGCAGCGCCGTCATCTACGTCGTCCTCCCTCAAGAGCTGCCTTGGAGAGAATTTATGCTCGACTCAGTTAATGCCTTGATCCGCTCAATCGACGGGATTTGCAGACCTCCCCGCTGTTTGCCGCGGATGAATCGAGTCAGAGTCTGACGCGCGACGTTGCCAGGTGCGACGTGGGCTGGATGAGCGACCGTTGGAGCAGGCCAATGCCGAGTACCTCGATTCGTCCTGGCTGGACAGTCCGAAACCAGCCGGCGAAAGAACGTCCATCAACTTCGTGAGTGAAGTAGGTGAGGTCTGGCATCGGCATCGCTTCTCCGGCTCTGGGAGAATGTTCGTGAGCGAAATGGTGTCCCAATTTTGAAGGGCCTATCAGGCGACTCCGCGGGATCGCGGTTCGGCTTGTCCCCTTCTGGCGAAGCCTGCCGCGCGTCAGTGGTGTTCGTACGTTGAATCTGGGTTCGCAAGAACCAACAACCAACAACCAGGAACCAAGGTGGCAGCTGGTGGCCGCGCAAGCTACTCGTATTCACTAGTAGTAACTAGGGCGCAATACGCCATGGGAGGAGGGCAAAACTGGCGGTGCCACGATTGGCGTTCGCGGTAGTCGTTGACGAACAGGATTTTTACTTCGGCAGCGACTTCCTGCTGCGTCGTCATGACTACCAGGTCGATATCGCCGGTGCCTTTCCGGCAGCGCAGTACGTGGACCATATTGTCGAAGCGCAAGGCGTGAAGATGCCTGCGCGCAGGCGCGCCTACGTCCGCGGGCCGGACCTGAAGCCGGTACGCGACCTGCTCATGGTCGCCATCGACCTGAGCGAGTTCTACTTCACCTAGGGTCCGACACGTTGGGCAGCGTTATCGCATACGCAAGGAATTGAAAAGCAAAACGTCGCACCTGGACCGTCATTGGATGTCGCCCAGATACGTCCGTGATGTGTCTCGATGATGGACTGGCTCACCGAAAGGCCGATTCCCATGCCGTCCTTTTTGGTCGTATAGAAAGCGTTAAAGAGCTTGCTCGCGGTATCGGCTGGAAAGCCGATGCCAGCGTCAGTCACGCTTAGGCGCACCTGATCGCTTTGATCTGCCTCGGTCCTGATCAGCAACTCCCTCGGACGGTTATCGACGCCGCTCATCGCATCCGAGGCATTCCGTACACGTTTCACCATGACCTGCTGGAGCTGAACGCGATCGCCGATAGCGGGAGCAAGGTTCTCGGCCAGCTCACTGCGTACGACCACGCGATTCCTCTGCAGGTCGCTCAGTGTCAATGCGATCACCTCACGTGTGGCCTCGTTGAGGTCCAGCGGTTCCAGCGCGAATTCCTTGTGGCTGAAGAGCTCACGCAATCGGTTGATCACGTCCGCGGCCCGGTTGCCATCGCGCAGGATTCGTCGTACCGATTCGCGGGCACCATCGAGGTTCGGCGGATCGCCGCCCAGCATCCGCAGGCACGTGCTCGTGTTAGTGATGATACCGGCGAGCGGCTGATTCACTTCGTGAGCGATCGAAGCGGTCAGTGTATTCAGCGCCATCACACGCGACACTTGGAAAAGCTCGGAGCGCGCTTTGTTCAAGGCCTCCTCAGCCTCGCGACTCTGCGTGACGTCCTGAAGTGCGCCGATGAACAACGGCCGGCCGGCGATCTGCTCCATGACGCGTGCTATGCCATGCAAGTACTTTACGGCGCCGCGCGCGGTCAAGATCCGGAAAGTGAAGTCGACATCCTCGCCCGTCGCGGCTCGCGCTAGCATCGCCTCAAATGAAGGCAGGTCCTCTGGGTGGACGATGTCCCGAATCATCTTCACCGACACCTTGGTCTGCGGATCGAACTCGAAGATGCGAAAGGTCTCATCGGACCAGTGATGCTCGTCTGCGACCAAATCTGTAATGAAGCTGCCCGTCTTGCTGAGGTGTTGCGCTTCCGCGAGACGAAGATAGGCTTGCTCGAGCTGTGCCTCGGTGTTTTTGCGATCCTCGATGTCGAAGGAGGCCGTGTACCACCGGTCGATTTTTCCCTGCTCGTCGAGCAGCGGGCTGTAGCGGTTCAGGAACCAGCGATATATGCCGTCTTTGCGCCGAATCCGTTGCTCATTCTCGAACAGGACAGACCGCTTGAGCGCTGCCAGGCGCTCCACGTGCACTCTCTTTAGATCATCCGCGTGAAAGAGACGAGATCGATAGGTGTCCTTCGGCACATCCTCTGCTGTGAGGCCGGTGTAGTCCAGCGTTGCCTGATTTACATAGAGTACCTTCCCATCGGTGTTCAGCACGTGGATGAAAGTGGGGATGGTGTTCAAGATCAGCATCAAATTGCGCTCGTTCGAACGCAGCGCCTCTTCGGCTTTCTTGCGATCCTCGATGTCAGTGAGCAGCAGATACCAGGCAGTGATCGCACCTGCTTCATTCCGCACGGGCAGGCCGTTGACCTGGAACCACCGGTAAACGCCATCGGCCCGTCGACAGCGATGTTCGATGTTGTAAGCCTTTCCCGTTTCGATGGACCTGGCGCGTCCCTCGATGGCATGAGACAGGTCATCCGGATGAACGGCGCCGATGAGCGACCAATCCTTCAGTTGCTCATTGGTCTTGCCGAAATACTCGAGGGTCTGACGGTTGAGAAACTCAACATCGCCATTGGGGCCCATCGTGGCCACCAGCCCGGGAACGTGGTCGACAATCTGGCGCCATGAGAGTTCGCTGGCTCGCAGCGCCTCCTCACTGCGCCGGCGCTCTTCGATGTCTATGTTGCTGCCGAACCATCGAGTAATGTTTCCCGCCTCGTCCCGTAGCGGACTGGCGTGAAATAGAAACCAACGATACGCGCCATCGTAGCGGCGGATGCGCGCCTCGGTGTCACCGGGAGCGCCGGAGCTCACGCATGATTGCCAATAGTCAATCAGAGCCTTGCGGTCGGCCGGATGAATCACTTCCAGCCAACCGGAGCCCGCTGCTTGTTCGGCCGTCAACCCTGAATAGTCGAGCCAGCGCTGATTGAGGAACTCGGCCTGACCATCCGGTAAGGCAGTCCAGCCTAATCCCGGAAGCGCATCGACGAGGTCTGTGAGTTCGAATTGCATTGCTCCTCGTTGCGCCAGCGGTCGACGCATGCCGCGTATGGCGCGGCCTTCTAACGCCCGCAGGCCTCCACATATTAGCCCTCGTCACGGCGACGTGCTTGTGCAGCCGCGAGGGTGGAGGTATACGGATGAGCAGATTTCCGAGCTTTTGAGAGATCGTGCGCCATGGTGGTTCTTACACCGCTCACGGGCACAATTGTCCTGATGGTGTCGCTCATGAGCGGAGCCACGCTTGCTCATGCGGGAGGGCGGGACGCCGCCGTGCTCGCGCAGAGGCAGCTTGAGGAAGTCATCGTCACGGCCAACCGACGGGAAGAGTCCAACCAACGAGTGCCGATCGGGGTAGCGGCGTTCAGCGCGGACGCCGCCGAGAAAGTGGGTGTCACGGATGGGCAGTCACTTGCGACGCTTGTGCCGGGTCTCCTGTTCAACCGTCAGGCCAACACGTCGATTCCGTTTCTGCGCGGCGTCGGTACACCGGTCGGACAGTCCGGCGACGAGCCCTCCGTGGCACTCTACATTGACG
>CADEEJ010000148.1 GCA_902826315.1 uncultured Steroidobacter sp. | reverse complement strand
GCATCGAGCCCGACGTGCTCAAGCGCGTGTTCGAGCCGTTCTTCACGACCAAGGAGTCGGGGCGCGGCAGCGGCCTCGGCCTCGCGATGGTCGACAGCTTCGCGGAGCAGGCGGGCGGCGTCGCGACGATCGAGAGCGCAGTCGGGCAGGGCACCACGGTGACGATCCTGCTGCCGCGTTGCATGGAAGAGCAGGCGACGCTGCAGGACACGATCGTCACGAAGATCGCGCCGGGCGGCACCGAGACGATCCTCGTCGTCGAAGACGATGCCGACTTGCGCGAAACCGTCGTGACTGCACTGTCGCAGCTCGGCTATCGCGCGTTGTCCGCGCCGAACGCTAACGCGGCGCTGCGCATTCTCGCGGGTAGCGAGCCAATCGATCTGCTGTTCACGGACATCATGATGCCGGGCGGCATGCTCGGCCCTGCGCTCGCGACGCGCGCGCGCGAGCTGCGGCCGGATATCGACATCCTGTTCACGACCGGCTATGCCGACAACAGCGCACTGGCCGGACAGCCCGGGCTGACGGCATCGGACGTGATCACCAAGCCGTATCGCAACGAGGATCTGGCGACGCGCATCCGGCACGTGCTCGATCGGGAGGCCCGCGTTGCCTGAGCAGGCCAACAAGCTGCTGGTCATCGACGATCAGCCGGACCTGTGCGAGTTCATCTCCGAGGCCGCAACCGGCCTCGGCTTCGAGTCGCTGGCGGTCACGGAGCCGGACGAGTTCCGGCGCGCCGTGCAGGATTTTCAGCCGACGGTCGTCGTACTCGACCTGCAGATGCCCGGTGCCGATGGCATCGAGCTGCTGCGTTATCTAGGCGAGCGCGGCAGCAAGGCGCAGGTGTTGGTCGCCAGCGGCATGGATCAGCGCGTGCTCGCCACTGCGCAGCAGATCGGTAAAGCCCAGGGGCTGACGATGCTCGGCGCTTTGCAGAAGCCGATCCTGCTCGCCGATCTCGAGCTCATGCTGCGCCAGTGCCTGCGCGCCGATTCGCCGATCAATCCCGCGGTGCTCGAAGCCGCTCTCGATACGAACGAGATCCAGGTTCACTACCAGCCGAAGGCGACGCGGGTCGCGCCGAACCGCTGGATCGTCGAAGGCGTCGAAGCGCTCGCCCGCTGGCATCATCCGTCGCTCGGCTTCATCTCGCCGGCGCGCTTCATTCCGCTGGCGGAGAAGAATGGCCTGATCCGGCGTCTCACGGAGCAGGTGCTGGAAATATCGCTCGCCCAGGTCCGTGCCTGGGACGCGACCGGACTGGAGCTGTCGGTGGCGATCAACTTGTCGCCGCAGCTGCTGAACGATCTGGCGTTCCCCGACCAGGTCGCGCGCATGGCGGCGCAGGTCGGCGCCGACGCGCGGCGGATCATCTTCGAAGTGACCGAGAGCGCGGCGATGTTCGATCCGGGCACGACCATGGACGTGCTCACGCGCATGCGCGTGAAGAACTTCGGCCTGTCGATCGACGACTTCGGCACCGGCTATTCCTCGCTCAAGCAGCTGTACCTGATGCCGTTCAGCGAGCTGAAGATCGACACCTCGTTCGTGCGCGACATCTTCACGCACGAGGACGCTCGCACGATGGTCGAAACGATGGTGCTGCTGGCGCACAAGCTGCGCCTGACTGCGTGCGCCGAGGGCGTAGAGTCGCGCGAGGTCCTGGACTTCCTCGACTCCGTGGAATGCGACCGGGCGCAGGGCTATTTCATCGGCCGGCCGATGCCCGGCGACGCGCTGGAGCGCGCCGTCCGGGAGTGGAACGCCAACCAGGGCTGACCCCGCTTCGACCACCGTCCAGAGCCTGGAAACTGCAGCTTCGCCAGGCCTTCCGGTACCTTAACCGTAATACGCTACTTAGCAGGGCGCAGCCTTAAACCTGCGCCCCCAGCAGGGCATCCAATCTACCAACGCGATAGGAGAGAGGCGACTTTGACGACCGGGGCCGGAACCCACAGTTCGGCACTGATGGCGGATCGCTCGCCGCTTTCCGACAGCGCGTTGGTGGCTGCAGCCCGCAAGGGCGACATGAAGGCTTTCGAGCGCCTGTATCGCCTTCATAGCGGCAAGGTCATGGGTCTGTGCCTGCGCATGACCCGCAGGCGCGACGTGGCGGAGGATTGCGTGCAACAGACTTTCATACGTGCCTGGCGGAGTCTCGCGGCCTTCGAGGGTCGCAGCGCCTTCGGCACGTGGCTGCACCGGATCGCAGTCAACGAGGTCCTCACGCACCAGCGCAATCACGGCACGCGCGCGGAGTCGGACGACGAAGCCGTTGCCGACGCGCAGGACACGCCGGTCGAGTCGCATCGCGACTACGACGCCGGCGAAGTGATGGACGTGGAGCGCGCGCTAGCGACGCTCCCGCCGGGCTCGCGGCACGTCGTCGTGTTGCAGGCGGTATACGGCTACAGCCACGAAGAGGTTGCGGACATGCTCGGTATCGCGGTCGGCACGTGCAAAGCGCAATTGCATCGCGGCCGACGCCTGTTGCGCGAGCGGATGGGTTTGCCGGAGACGGCCGATGAATGAAACACCCAAAAATGGCAATCGCGGGCGCGACCCGCTCGACGCAGCACTTGCGTCGCTGCCCGAGGACGTGGCTCCCGAGCGCGACCTGTGGTCGGGCATTCGTGCGCAGATCGAGCAGACGCCGATCGTCGCGCCGCGGTCGGCGAGCCCGCTGCAGGCCAATTGGTTTCGTCTCGCCGCGGCAGTATTGCTCGTGCTCGCCACCTCGTTCGTTACTTACTACGTCACGCGGCAGTCGATGCAGCAGCAGATTGCGCAGACGCCGCCCGCCTCCTTGCCGGCCCCGCAGGTGACCAGCCAGCCTGCGAGCTTCAACTTCGGGACCGAGCGACTCGGCGCCAGCTACGTGAATGCGCGTGCCGAGCTCGACAAGCGTTTCCAGGAGCGCGTCGCCTCGCTGCCGCCGGCCACGCGCTCCAAGGTCGAGAAGAATCTTGCGGACCTGCGGCGCGCCGCGGCCGAGATTTCCGCAACGCTGGCCGAACATCCGTCGGATCCGCTGCTGCAGGATCTGTTGATGTCCACCTATCAGAGCGAGCTGCAGTTGCTCGCTAACGTGAGCGAGCTGCCAACCGCGAGCTCGATGAGGACCGATCTATGAGAGTGGCTGTAGTAGTCGCCGCGACGCTCCTGCTGGCGCAGTCTGCCGGCGCGGAGGAAATCGAGAAGCGGGCGCAAGCCGACCCGCGCGGCGAAGTCGTCATCGTCAACGTCGCCGGCGACGTGCAGGTGACCGGCTGGGACCGCAACGAAGTGCAGGTCAACGCCGATCTGCCGGACAACGTGCAGCGGCTGGACTTCAAGACCACCGGCGCGCGCACGACGATCGAAGTCGTGCTGCCGAGAGGCCGCACCTATCAAGGCTCGACCGACCTGGTCGTGCACGTGCCGCGCAACAGCTCGCTCACGACCAACACCGTGAGCGCCGACCAGACGATCAAGGACGTGCGCGGCATGCAGCGCCTGCAATCGGTGAGCGGCTTCATTCAGACGGAGCTGTACAACGAGGACGTCGAGCTCAAGAACGTGAGCGGCGAGGTGTCAGTCCGCGGTCACGACGGCAAGGGCACGGTGCGCGCGACGAGCGTCAGCGGCGATCTGCGGCTGGAGAACATCGGTCCCGAGATGGAGCTGAACACGGTCACCGGCGACATGCAGGTGCGCGCCAACGAGGTGTCGCGGGCGCGGATCAAGACCACGAACGGCGACCTGGAGCTGCGCGCGGGGTCGCTGACCCGCGACGTGCGCATCGACGCGGAAGGGATCAACGGCGACCTGCGCTTCCGCTTCCGCGGCAACCTGGATGCGGAGTTCGACATCGAGACGTTCAACGGCGACATCGACAACTGCTTCGGCCCCAAGCCGCACCGCACGCGCGAATACGGCCCGGGCACGGCGCTGCGCTTCAAGGAAGGCAACGGCGACGGCCGTATCCGGATCAAGGCGTTGAACGGCACCGTGCAGGTCTGTAATCGCTGAGGGCCGCCGGCCGGCAGGCGACTGGCCCAACCACTATTGGCCTGCCGTAGCGGCTGCGGGTACGATCCGCAGCGCAATGACCGAGTCCGTAGTTTCACCGAGCGCAGCGGCGCAGGAAGCCTGGCGCATCCTGCTCGTGGACGATGAGCCTACGCAGCGGCTGATCATGGCGCGGCTGCTCAAGCGCGCCGGCTACAGCGTCGAGGTCGCGGGCAACGGCAAGGAAGCGCTCGCCAAGATCGCCGCCGGCGATTTCCACCTGATGATCACCGATTGGGAAATGCCGGAGATGGATGGCATCGCCCTGTGCCGCGAGCTGCGCGCCGCGCCCGGCAAGGGTTACATCTATACGATCCTGCTCACCGCCCGGGACGCGATCGAGCACGTCGTGACCGGCTTGCAGTCGGGCGCCGACGACTACCTCACCAAGCCCGTCATCGAGCCGGAGCTGATCGCGCGGCTCAGCACCGGCCGGCGCATCGTGACGCTCGAGCGCTCGCTGCGCACGGCGAACGAGGAGACCCGGCGGCTGTCGATCACCGATCCGCTGACCGGCGCGTTCAACCGCCGCTATCTCACCGAGCAGCTGCCGCACGAGATCGAGCGCGCCGCGCGCTACGGCCGGCATCTCGCGACGGTGATGTGCGACGTCGATCACTTCAAGCGCATCAACGACACGCAAGGCCACCTGATCGGCGACGAAGTCCTGAAGTGGTTCTGCGGGCAGCTGCACGCAGGCGTGCGGTCGAGCGACTGGGTCGCCCGTTACGGCGGCGAGGAATTCCTGATCGTTCTGCCCGAGACCAACGTCGCCAATGCGGCCATCGCCGCCGAGCACCTGCGCACCCGAGTGGCAGCCACACCCTTTCCCGGCGTGACCGGTGGGCTCGCCGTGACCGCGAGCTTCGGCGTTGCCGGTTGGCAGAACAACGTGCCGAAGGGCTCGACGTTCGATGCGCTCGTCGCCCGCTGCGACGAAGGCGTTTACGCAAGCAAAGCCGCCGGCCGGAATTGCATCACCGCCCGGCCGATGGACTAGCCGAGGAATTTCCCAATGCGCCCGCTGCGGATCGTCGCGTATGTCGCGGCTGGATTGATCGGCCTGATCGTCATCGGCCTCGTGCTCGTCGTCATGTTCGTCGACCCGAACGATTATCGGGACGACATCGAGAAGCTGGTCGAAGAGAAGACCGGCCGCGAGCTGACGCTGAGCGGCGATCTCAAGCTGTCGGTGTTTCCGTGGATTGCGCTCGAGAGCGGCCCGGCCTCGCTCGGCGATGCGCCGGGCTTCGGTCCGGAGCCTTTCGTTTCCATTCGCCAGGCGCACATCGGCGTACGCCTGCTGCCGCTGTTGAGCGGCAAGGTCGAAATCGGCAACGTGCGGCTCGACGGCGCGCGCATCCGGATGATCACCGACGAGCAGGGACGCGAGAACTGGGCGGATCTCGGCAAGAGCGAGAGCGCGACCGAGACGCAAGCTGAAAGCGCTGCGACCGAAGTCCCGACAGTCGCGAGCCTGGAGATCAGCGACGCGGCCGTCGTGATGGAGAACCGGCAGGAAAAGAGCCGGCGCGAAGTGCGCGACTTCAACCTCAAGACCGGCCGGCTCGCTTCGGGCGAGCCGTTCGATTTCACGACCGATTTCGTGCTCGACCAGGACAAGTCGCTGACGGCGAAAGTGAAGGTCGCTGCCAAGGTCACTGCCGATCTCGAGCGCAACGTGCATCGCCTCGCCGAGCCGAAGATCGACGTCGTCGTTTCCGGCGCGGGTTATCCCGCCGACGGCGTGCCGGTCGAAGTGCGTGCCAAGTCGCTCGAAGCGGATGTCGCAAAAGAGCTGTACTCGCTCGACAGCCTGACGGTGAAAACCACCTGGAAGAGCGACGGCTTGCCGCCTGCGGGCGTGCCGATTGCGTTCAGCGCGAAGGATTGCAACGTGAATCTCGCGTCGCAGACCTTGGAGCTCGGCGGGCTCGACGCCGATGCAGCCGGCGCACGGATCACCGGCAGTCTCACCGGCGCGGAGATTCTCGACGCACCTACGCTCAAGGGCTCGCTCAAGCTCGATCAGCTCGCGCTGCGCGAGTGGCTGCCGAAGGTCGGCGTCGCCGCCCCTGCGACCACCGATCCGAACGTGCTGAAGCAGCTGAGCTTTGCCGGCAACGTGCAGCTCACGAAATCCACGGCCCAGGTCGACGACATCGTGATGAAGCTCGACGATACGACGATGCGCGGCATGCTCGGCGTGGCCGATTTCGCGGCGAAGGCGCTGCGCTTCGACCTGAACGTCGATCGCATCGATGCCGATCGCTACTTGCCGCCGCCGAGCGAGAAGCCGACCGCCAAGGATGCGAAGGAGCCGCCGACCGAGATCCCGGTCGACATGCTGCGCAAGCTGAACGCGCGCGGTCAGTTGTCGGTCGGCGAGGCGATCTTCGCCGGCATGAAGTTCACGAAGCTGCGGCTCGGCGTGAATGCACGCGAGGGCAAGGCGCGCTTCTATCCGTCGGAAGCTTCGATGTACGGCGGCCAGTACCGCGGCGACATCGGCATCGACTCGACCGGGAAAATCGCACGCGTCACGCTCGATGAGCACGTCAGCAGCGTGAACTTCGCGCCGCTGTTCAAGGACCTGTTCGAGTCGAACCGCGTCTCGGGCAAAGGCAGCGCGAACATCAAGCTTGCCGGCAGCGGCCGCACGACCGACGACATCATGAACACGCTGACTGGCGCCGTAGATTTCAACGTCGCGGACGGCGCGTTGGAAGGTGCGGACCTGTGGTACGAGATCCGTCGCGCCCGCGCAGTGTTGAAGCAGCAGGCGGTACCGGAGCGTCCGAGCGGCCCGCCGCGCACGCCCTTCAGCGCGCTGACCGGAACGGGTGCGATGAAAGACGGCGTGCTGACGAACAACGACCTGAACGTCGCCATGCAGTACTTGAAGGTGACGGGACAGGGCAAGGTCGATCTGCCGCGCAGCGCGCTCGACTATCGCCTGGTCGCCAACGTGTTGAAGATCCCGCGTGAAGGCGCCGATACCACGCAGATGCAGGACCTCGTGGACGCGCAGATCCCCGTGAAGGTCACCGGCTCGCTGAGCGACCCGAAGGTGCGGCCGGACCTGGAGAGCTACCTGAAGGGTGAGGTCAAAAAGAAGGTCGAGGAGAAGATCAAGGACAAGCTCGGCGACAAGCTCAAGGATATTTTCAAGCGCTAACACATTCATTTGCCCGCTTTGCGCGGGCATGTGGGAACTGGGGTGAACGGTGAGCGTCTGGTAAGGCACGTACAGATACAATTCGTGCTCCACCTGCCGTTCCTGCTCCATGCCCCGCTCACGTCTCGCCATCGCCGTGCTCGCCGCCACCTCGCTCTGGAGCGTCGGGGCCGGGGCTTTCGAGATCCAGCACAGCGCGACGCGCTATGCCAACCGGCGTTATCAGTGCGACCTGAACGTCAAGCTGGATGCGCCGCTCGACAAAGTCGAAGCGATCCTGCGCGATTACGAAAAATATCCCGAGCTCGATTCGCGCATTCTCGAAGCACGCATCGTCGAGCGGCCGGCGCCGAACGTGGCGACGCTGGAGACGACCCTACGGGTGTGCCTCGGATGGTTCTGCCAGAACGTAAAGCGGATCGAGCGCGTAGAGGAATCTCCGCACGCACTCGCCGCGACGGCGGATCCGAGCCGCAGCGACGTCAAATATGGCGTGACACGCTTGCAGCTCGCGCCCGGCGAGCATGGCGGCACCTTGGTGACCTATAGCACCAGCATCACGCCGGCTTTCTGGATTCCTTCGGTGATCGGTCGGCGCTGGATGCTGCGCACCCTGGAAGATGCGACCACCGACCTGTTCATGAACGTCGAGACGAAAGCGCTAGGCGAAGAAAAAGCGGCTAGCAACTGAGTTGCTAGCCGCTTCGTCGAGCTCGATCCGGCGGGGTCAGTTACCCGCTGCCGACGATACCTGCACCGGCGTAGCGCTCACCGGCGTCAGCTCGCGGAACTGCACCACACCGTACAGCATCTCGTCGAACGACTGCTCGCCCCACGGTACCGTGCGGTTCGGATCCGGGTTCGCCGGATTCTGCACCGAGTTGTCGTACACCGTCGTGTGCACGATCTTCGTGCCTGCCGGGACCTGCAGCGGCTTCGCCAGCGTGTAGGTCGTCTGCCAGTTGAAGTCGTACTTCGGCACCGACAGCAGCAGCTCTTCGCGGCCATCCGGATAGATCGCCGTGAACTGCGAGGCGCGGCCGCGGAAGTGCGCGTGCGGCGTGAGCCGGAAGATGATCATGTCGCGCGGGAACTGCTGCGTGATCGTCTCCGAATGCTCCTTCGTGTTCGGCGGAATCTTGATGTTCGGATTCGCCAGCGCGACGGTCTTGAACTCGTACGTCGGCGCCGCGTCGCGGAAGTACAGGCCGAACCGCGTCGTGTCGTGCACCGCCTTGCCCGAAACCGTGTAGTGCATCTGGAAGGCGAACGCCTGATCCTTGCGCACCAGCACGCCCGTATCCTCCGGATACAGCGTCGGGCCGTTGCCCGGCACATAGGCGCCGAGCGACGGGCTGGACGCTTTGATCATGCGCATCCGCTCGTCGGCGATCTTCGGGTCGTACACGCCAACGATGACGTGATGCACGACCGCGCGATCGCCCGGAATGATGTCGGTGGCGCGCACCCACACGTCGCGGCCGAGCGTGTTCGGGACCACGTAACGCTTGTAGTCGACGATGCCGGTCGCCGGCACGTCGAACCCAGGCACTTCGATCACCATGTCCGGCTTGCCGAACGCCCACTCGCTCCAGGTCTTGTGCAGGTCGGCGAGCGGATCCGGGCCCTTGCCGCGCGGCGTGCCGGCCTCGATCCAGTGCACCAGCGTCTGCTTCTCTTCCACGGACAGCGAGCGGTCGCCGTTCCACACGCCAGTGTGCGGATCCGCATGCCACGGCGGCATGCGCTTGGTGCGCACGACTTCACGGATCATCGGCGAGAAGCCCTTGACCATGTCGTAGCTCGTCATCGCCCACGGGCCGATGCCGCCCGCGCGGTGACAGGTGACGCAGTTGTCGATCAGCATCGGCGCGATCTGCTCGGAGTAAGAGACCTTCGCGCCCGCGTGCGTCGCCTTCGCGACCTTGACCGCGCAACCGCGCACACCGACTTTCGCCTGCTTCACCGGCTGGCCGGCCAGCACGGAGTCCAGCGCGCCGGTCAGCAGGCCATTGCCTGCCTTCGCTTTGTCCAACGGACCGCGATACGCGACCTTCCAGCCCTTCGGGTCGATGACGAGCACTTCGCCGGCCTTCGTCAGCTGCAGGGACTCGCTGACCAGGTGCGTGTCGTCGATCAGCACCGGGATGCTCGTGCCCTTGAGCTTCGCGGCGACCGCATCGCGGTCGTCCTGCGTGTTGATCATCAGGAACTCGACGCCGCGGCCGGCATAGCTGGCCTTGGCCTGCTCCAGCGCGGGCAGCGAGTCGTTGACGGCCGCGCATTCGTCGTCGTGCGTCATCAGCACGACGGCCTTGGCGTCCGATAGGTAATAAAGGTCGTGATACTTGCCTGCCTGGTCGAGCAGCGCGAAGTTATCGACGTGATCGATGGGAGCAGTCGCTCCTGCAGACGCCGCCCAAAGCACGGCCGCGGCTACTGCCGCCTTGCGTACCGAAGTCATACTCAACTCCCCGGAGTGGAAAGCCCGTAAACTAACCCCTGCACTGCGATGCTAAGTCTCAGCTAAGGGTTTACCTGAGACGATGTGACGCGAGCACTGCCCGCAAGGTTGCAGCGGGCGCACCGTGGTGCAAAGCGCGAACATTGTGCGCAATCTGGCCTCGCTGTTGCTTGTATGAAACTGGCGCAGACACAAATCTATGCATGCGATCGCTTCGTAATTTCGGCCGGGCCGGGCCGCGAGAATTCCAGTCATCGCCATTTCGGGGCGATTGTCACAGTTGCACCCGACGCACCCGTCACTCTTATGTCGCGCGATGCGGGGCCGATCGTGTGTCGTGCCGCAATCGTCGCACCGAATGCCTGGCATCACATCGATGCGCGCAACGCGAGCATCGTTTCGGTCCTGATCGGCCCGGATCACCCGTGGTTTCGCTATATCAAGCCGATGCTGAGCGGCGAGCCGATCGTGCAGCTCGATCTCGCAGCGCTCGCCGGCTCGCAGATCCCCTGGGAAGCGCTGTTCGAGGGCACGTGCGAGGGCCGCGATGCGCACCGCGCGGCGCACTCGATCCTGCAAGCGTTCGGCGGGATCGACGCGCCGCCTCATCAGCTCGACGAGCGCATCGAGCAAGTGTTGCAAATCTTGCGTGACGCGGTCACCGACACACCGACCCCCGATGAGCTCGGACGTCGCGTCGGCCTGTCGGGCTACACGCTGATGCGGCGCTTCAAAGCCGAGCTCGGCGTGCGCATCCGGGAGTACGTGCTGTGGCGCAGGCTGATGGTCGCGCTGG
Organism: uncultured Steroidobacter sp.; assembly: GCA_902826315.1. Taxonomy (GTDB): domain Bacteria; phylum Pseudomonadota; class Gammaproteobacteria; order Steroidobacterales; family Steroidobacteraceae; genus Steroidobacter. The sequence goes on along the minus strand of CADEEJ010000148.1, from coordinate 2,472 downwards.
AGCTCGTGGACGGGCGCAGCACGATCGCGGAGATCGCGCAGCGCACGGGCTTCTACGATCAGGCACACCTCACGCGAACTGCGCGGCGCATGGTCGAGCTGGCACCCTCGTTCGTCAACGACTTCAGCCAGACGCGCGTGCACGTGTGTCGCGAGTGAAGATTTTCGCGACGCCGTTGCTCGCGTGGTTCGATCGCGCCGGCCGCAAACACTTGCCGTGGCAACAGGACCGGACACCGTACCGAGTGTGGGTGTCGGAGATCATGCTGCAGCAGACGCAGGTCGCGACCGTCATCGGGTACTACGAACGATTCATGCAGCGATTCCCCGACGTGCGTGCGCTCGCCGACGCGCCGATCGATGAAGTGCTGCATCTGTGGACCGGCCTCGGCTACTACGCGCGCGCGAGGAATCTGCATCGCGCAGCGCAGCTGGTCGTTGCCGAGCACGGCGGCGAGTTTCCCCAATCGATCGAAGCGATGCAGGCTTTGCCCGGTATCGGCCGCTCGACCGCCGGCGCGATTCTCGCGCTGTCGCGCGCGCAGCGGCATCCGATTCTCGACGGCAACGTCAAGCGAGTGCTCGCCCGCTACTTCGGAATCGAAGGGTTTCCCGGCGAGCGCGACGTGGAGAAGACGCTGTGGTCGCTGGCCGACGAGTGCACACCGACGGAGCGAGTCGCGGACTACACGCAGGCCATCATGGATCTCGGTGCCACGCTCTGCGTGCGCTCGCGGCCGCTGTGTGCTGTTTGTCCATTGACCGAGCATTGCGTTGCTCGCATCGAAGGCCGGCAGTCGGTGTTGCCGACGCCGCGACCGAAGAAGATCCGGCCACAACGCACTGCTTACGTCGTGCTCATGGTTCGCGACGATGGGGCAGTGCTGCTGGAACGTCGTCCGCCCGCCGGAATCTGGGGCGGCCTGTGGACGCTGCCGCAGTTCGACGACATAGAGGCTGCGCACGCTTGGATTCCTCCCGCGCTGCGCGGGGGAGGGCAGGGAGGGGGCATTCGCTCCCTGCCGCCGTACGCTCACTCATTCACGCATTTCGATCTGACGCTGCATCCACTACTGGTACGCGCAGCCCCAGTCGGGGCAGTCGCTGACGACGATCGGTACTGCTGGTACGAGCCCCGGCAACCGGCGAGAATCGGGCTCGCGAAACCGGCCGTCGAGCTGATCCGCTCACTCGACGCGCAACCCGCAGCGCCCATGCAGCGTCAAAGCTCCCTGCTATGAACGTAAGCGCACTGACCGTCCCTGCCGCGACCAGCAACTGGAAACGTGTCGGCTGGGTCTTCTTACTGCTCGGCGGCCTCTTTGCTGCGGGCAACGCCATCATGTTCCTGTACGTGGACGGCCACGGCTCTGCGGAAATCAAGAACCGCTTCTTCGCGACGGCACTCGCCGGCTATGCGCACGGGATAGGCGGCGCGGTCGCGGCGCTGCTCGGTCCGTTCCAGCTGATCACACGCATTCGCACTGCGTGGCCGCGAGTGCACGTGTGGATGGGACGCACTTATCTCACCGCCGTTCTCGCCGGCGGTCTCGCTGGTTTGTATTTCGGGCCCCAGAGCAGCGCGGGAATCGTCGGCAGCATCGGCTTCACCACGCTCGCCGTGTTCTGGCTTTACAGCGGCACTCAGGCGTACCTGGCTATCCGGCGCGGCAACGTGCAAGTGCATCGGCGCTGGATGCTGCGCAACTATGCGCTGACGTTCGGCGCGGCAACGCTGCGTATCGAGTTGCCGCTGCTCATCATCGGCGGCTTGTCCTTCCAGATGGCCTACACGCTCGTCGCCTGGATTTCGTGGGTGCCGAACTGGCTGATCGTCGAAGCGTGGCTGCGCCGGCGCCGGGCGCCCGCGCGATGACCAAGGACGAAATCCTCGCGTACGTGCCGCCGGCGGGGAAACTGCTCGGCCGCGAAGTCGTCGAAGTCGATCAAGTGAACGGCGGCGCCGTGCTGCGCTTTCGCGCGCTGCCCGAATTTCTGAATCGGCACGGCACCGTGCAGGGCGGCTTGTTGTGCGCGATGCTCGACTCCTCGACCGCGCTGGCGCTTTACGCCGTGCTGCCGGCGGAATCGACCGCGCTCACCGCGAATCTGAACGTGTCGTTCCTGAAGCCAGCGAAGCTCGGCACGTTCACCGCTACCAGCAAACTCGTAACGCGCGACGAGCGCAACGCGGAGACTACCGGCGAGCTGCGCGATGCCGACGGCGTGTTGGTTGCCACCGCGACCGCACGCTTGCGAATCGTGCCGCGCAAGGATTGAATGCGGCCATGGCAAGAACAGTGAAATGCGTGGTGCTAGGCGTGGAAGCGGAAGGCCTCGACTACGCGCCGTATCCCGGCGAGCTCGGGCAGCGCGTCTACGACAACGTCTCCAAAGAAGGGTGGCAGCGCTGGGTCAAGCACCAGACGATGCTGCTGAACGAATACCGGCTGACGCCGATCGACCCGAAGGC
>CADEEJ010000147.1:6672-13049 GCA_902826315.1 uncultured Steroidobacter sp. | reverse complement strand
GGTCAGCGCTTGACGAAGCTCATCGGGTCGACGGCCCGGCCCTGCTTCAGCACTTCGAAGTGCAGGTGCGGACCGGTCGAGCGGCCGGTCGAGCCGATCAGCGCGACCGCCTGGCCCTTCTGGACAGTGTCCCCGAGCTGCACCAGCACGCGCTGGTTGTGCGCGTAGCGCGTGACGTAGCCGTTGCCGTGATTGATCTCGACGACACGGCCGTAGCCGAAGCGCTCTTTCGAATAGGTGACGACGCCGGAAGCGACCGCGACGACTTCAGCGCCCGCCGGTCCCGCGAAGTCGATGCCGCGATGGAACGCGCTGCGGCCGGTGAACGGATCGGCGCGATGGCCGAAGTAAGAGGAGATCCAGCCCTGCGTCACCGGGCGGCCGCCCGGCACGATCTGGCGGCTGAGGTTGCGCGTGGAGATCAGGCTCTCGAGCACTGCGAGCTGCCGCTCGCGATCTTTGATCTGGTTCGCGAGGTCATCGAGCATCGCGGTCAGCTCCGGCGCCGCCGCGACTGCGCCTTCCACGACACCTTCGGGACCGCCGACTGCCGGCTCGCTCTCGAAATCGAATTCGCCCTTGTCGAGCTTCGCCATGTCGGTGAGGCGGCGGCCGAGCGCATCGAGACGAATGACGTGTGCGTTCATCTGGCCGACGCGGCCGGCGAGCGCGTCCAGGCGATCCTGCAATTCGCGGCGCGTCGCGAGCACTTGCGCGCGCTGCTCTTCGAGCTTCGCGCCCCACTCGACGACTTGCTGACCGGGATCGTTCACGGCGCCGTTGCGCCCCAGCTGCACGCCGGCGAACAACACGCCGGAGAGCACCGCGAGCACTGCGGCGATGGTCACCGTCAATGCAAGAGGACGGCCGAGCTCGATCTGGCGGGCCCGCCCATGCCTCTTGGAGAAGACGATGACATTCATGCGTTCAGCCTCTTGTCGGCCGTAAATAAACTCTGTACATCACAGCGCAGTCTCCGGTATGCCCCGATCATCAACGACCGGCGACGTCACCGAGTTCACTACGACAGGCGTTGGACGTAGAACCGACAAGTTCGTGTTGTACATCCTGGCAACCCCGCTATCGTGATCGAGCGAACGATCGATCCTTAGACCGGTGGCTTTGCGTCCCCGCCTTTCGACGGGTTTGCCCTGAGCAGTGCGTGCTTTCAAACGGGAATATGCAGAATCGTCTGACGAAAGATCAAGCAGACACGCCTCACATAACGATGCTTTCAGTTTATGTCTGACCGTTTCAAACACGTCTCACAAGACCTCGGCGGGCTGTTTGCGGACCTGGAACGGCGTGTGCAGGCCACGGTCGATTTGACCGCGCAGGTGCGTACCGCTCTGCAGGGCGCTGAGAAAGACCACGTAGTTTCAGTCAGTTGCCGGGACGAAACGCTGGTCGTGCTGGCCGATTCCGCGGCCTGGTGCCCGCGCATCCGGTATGCCCAGCAACAGGTGCTCGACGCCCTGCGCGCAACCGGTGAGACGCGGTTCACAAAATTGAAGGTCAAGGTGGGCAGGAGATAGCGAGGCGCGTCACTTAGCGTCCAATCCCGCTTGCGGCGACTTCGTCGGGCCGCCTTCACCGGGATGACTGCGTACGTAAACTCACGCAGTCACCATCGCGGCCGCAGGAATGTAGGAAATCGGCGCATCCTTCACGTCGTCGAAGGTCACTTCTTCCCACGCGCTCGGCGTGTTGATCAGAGTCCGTAGCAGCTTGTTGTTGAGCGCGTGGCCGGACTTGTGGCCGCTGAATTCGCCGATCAGGCTGCGGCCCAGCAGGTACAGGTCGCCGATCGCGTCCAGGATCTTGTGCTTGACGAACTCGTCCTCGTACCGCAGCCCGTCCTCGTTCAGCACGCGGTAGTCGTCGAGCACGATCGCGTTGTCCATCGTGCCGCCGAGCGCGAGGTTCTTCGAGCGCAGGAATTCCAGGTCGCGCATGAAGCCGAAAGTGCGCGCGCGGCTGATCTCTTTCAGGAACGAGGTCGTCGAGAAATCCATCGAGGCGCTCTGCGCGCGCTTCTTGAAGATCGGGTGATTGAACTCGATCTCGAAATTCACCTTGAAGCCGTTGTACGGATCGAAGCGCGCCCACTTGTCGTCGTCCTGCACCAGGATCGATTCGAGCACCCGCACGAAGCGCTTCGCCGCCGGCTGCTCTTCTATGCCCGCCGACTGCAGCAGGAAAACGAACGGACCGGCGCTGCCGTCCATGATCGGCACTTCTTCCGCCGACAGATCGACGTAGGCGTTATCGAGCCCGAGCCCGGCGAATGCCGACAGCAGGTGCTCGATGGTCGAGACGCGCACGTTGTCGCGGATCAGCGTCGTGCCGAGCATCGTGTCGCCGACGTTCTCCGCATACGCGCGGATGTCCACCGGCTCGTCGAGGTCGGTGCGACGAAACACTACGCCCGTGTCGACAGGCGCGGGACGAAGCACCATCAGCACTTTCTTGCCGGAATGCAGCCCCACGCCGGTGGCGCGGATCGTGTTCTTGAGCGTTCGTTGTCGCAGCATTCGCTTCAAACCTCGGAAACCGTCCTCCTGGCACATTGCGGATGCCGCAACGGGCGCAGACCGTAACATCGCAGCAGCATAGCGGCAAGCCTCTGACCTGCCGCTACTTTTGCCGCGCCGCGCGGGACCGACCGCGGTGGGCAGTCCCGCTGTCAGTCCGCCTGCCGCCGCAGGAACGCCGGAATGTCGAGCATCGAGGTGTCCTCGGAGCTCAACCCGTCGCCCACGGCCCGCCTCGGCGTAACCGCTTGCGGGTCCCTTTGGTTGCGGATGTACGTCGGCACGTGCAGGTCGTCGAGCGTCGGCACGCGTTGGTTGCGCCCGCCAGGGATCGCCGTCATGCGGCGGCCATCCTGGTGCTGTGGCTGCTGTCCGGCAACCGGTCGGCCGATTCCCGTCGCGACCACGGTGACGCGGATTTCCTCGCGCATCTCCGGATCGATGACGCAGCCCACGACGACGTTCGCGTCTTCCGACGCGTACTGCTTCACCGTGTCGCCGACCATGCTGAACTCGCTGGTCCGCAGGTCCATGCCGGCGGTGACGTTGATCAGCAGGCCATGCGCGCCCTGCAGGTTGACGTCCTCCAGCAGCGGGCTGGACACGGCGGCTTCCGCAGCCTCGCGCGCACGGTTGTCGCCGCGCGCCGACCCCGAGCCCATCATCGCCATGCCGGTTTCCGCCATGACCGTGCGCACGTCGGCAAAGTCGACGTTGATCATGCCGGGCCGGGTGATCAGCTCAGCAATACCTTGGACAGCGCCCTGCAGCACCTGGTTCGCTGCCTTGAACGCATCGAGCAGCGTCACGTCGCCGCCCAGCACTGTCAGCAGCTTCTGGTTCGGGATCGTGATCAGCGAATCGCAGTGCTTGCCGAGCTCCGCAATGCCGGTGTCGGCCGAGCCGAGACGCTTGCGGCCTTCCATGTCGAACGGCTTCGTCACGACTGCGACCGTCAGGATGCCGAGCTCCTTGGCGACTTGCGCCACGACCGGCGCCGCGCCGGTGCCGGTGCCGCCGCCCATGCCGGCCGTGATGAACAGCATGTCCGAGCCTTCGATCATCTCGATGATGCGATCGCGGTCTTCCATGGCCGCCTGGCGTCCGACCTCGGGGTCGGCGCCGGCGCCGAGGCCCTTGGTGATGTTGCAGCCGATCTGCAGACCGACTTTCACCTTGGAATGCTTGAGCGCCTGCGCATCGGTGTTGATGCAAATAAAATCCACGCCTTCGATCCCGGCCGAGATCATGTGCGCGACGGCGTTGCCGCCGCCGCCACCGACCCCGATCACCTTGATCACGGCACCTTGGTTTTCTGTGTCAGCGAGTACGAACATCGTTAGTCCCCTCAATGTCTGTGAGACATCTTCCAACCGCCTGCAACTACGCTGCGCCATCGGTTGCGCTCAGAGGACGCAATCGATGTCACAGCCCTTCGACTCAAAAACGAACTCATCAAAAATTGCCTTGAAACCATGCCCTCATCCGGTCCCACACGCCTTTCACCTGCCCGAGCGGCTCGCCGCGGCGGCCGCGCAGGTAGTTCTCGCGGCCGTACAGCAGCAGGCCGACGCCGGTCGAATGAATCGGATTGCTCACGACGTCGACCAGGCCGGTGATGTGCTGCGGAATGCCGAGCCGCACCGGCATGTGGAAAACCTCTTCGGCGAGCTCGACCGCGCCTTCCATCTTCGAGCTGCCGCCCGTGAGCACGACGCCCGCGGCGATCACTTCCTCGAAGCCGGAGCGGCGCAGCTCCTCGCGGATCAGTGCAAACAATTCCTCGTAGCGCGGCTCGACGACTTCGGCGAGCGTCTGGCGCGCGAGCCGGCGCGGCGGACGATCGCCCACGCTCGGCACTTCGATCGTTTCGTCCGAGTTCGCGAGCTGCGACAGCGCGCAGGCGAACTTCAACTTGATCTCCTCGGCGTGATGCGTCGGCGTGCGCAGGCTGACCGCGATGTCGTTGGTCACCTGGTCGCCCGCGATCGGGATCACGGCGGTGTGGCGGATGGCGCCGCCTGAGAACACCGCGATGTCGGTCGTGCCGCCGCCGACGTCGACCAGGCACACGCCCAGCTCTTTCTCGTCGTCGGCGAGCACGGCATAGCTGGACGCGAGCTGTTCGAGCACGACGTCTTCGACTGCGAGCCCGCAGCGCTGCACGCACTTCACGATGTTCTGTGCGGCGCTCTCTGCGCCGGTGACGATGTGCACCTTTGCTTCCAGGCGCACGCCCGACATGCCGATCGGCTCGCGGATGCCTTCCTGGCTGTCGATCAGGAACTCCTGCGGCAGGATGTGCAGGATCTTCTGGTCGGCGGGAATCGCCACCGCGCGCGCCGCGTCGATGACGCGGTCGACGTCTTCCGAGGTCACCTCTTTATTACGGATCGCGACGATGCCGTGCGAGTTGAGACTCCGCACGTGGCTGCCGGCGATGCCCGCGTACACCGAGTGGATCTCGCAGCCGGCCATCAGCTCCGCTTCTTCGACTGCGCGCTGGATCGACTGCACCGTCGACTCGATGTTGACGACTACGCCGCGCTTCAGGCCGCGCGAGGGATGCGAGCCGAGGCCGACCACTTCGATGCGGCCGTCGTGCGTCATCTCCCCGACGATCGCCACGACCTTCGACGTACCGATGTCGAGGCCGACGATCAGATTGCGGTCATTCTTTCTAGGCATCTGGCGTTGCACCCTCTGAGCCCTGCGCGAAGCGCGTCGGCGCGATCCAGCCGATCGAGAAACCGTTGCTGTAGCGCAGGTCGACGTAATTGATCTCAGCGGCGCGCTGCGCGACGACCGAGCTGGCGATTGCGATGAAGCGCTCCAGGCGCGTCGCGACGTCCTGCCGTCCAAGGCGCACACGCGCGCCGGTGCCGAGCGTGAGTTGCCAAGCACCGCGCGCATCGAGCTCGACCTGGGACAAGCGCATGCCGACCGCAAGCAGGCGCGGATAAGTCTTGAGGTACAGCTGCGCGACCTGCGCTTCCGTGCCGGCCGGGCCGATCAGCTGCGGCAGCTCCGGAGGAATGTGGCGCGCGTGCGGCAAGAACAGCTCGCCGCGTGTGTTCATCAGCCCGTCTTCGCCCCAGCGCGCGACGGCGACGTGCTCGGTGATGAACACGCGCACGCCGTTCGGCCAGCGGCGCTCGACGCGCGCACGGTCGACCCACGGAATGCTTTCGAGCGCGGCGCGCAGCGCATCGAGATCGACCGAGAGGAATCCAGCGCCGCGAAACGGCGCGACCACTTCCTCGATCTGCACCGGTGCGACGCGCTGGAAGCGGCCGCCAACCTCGACCTGGCCGATCGGCCGATCGAAGGCGAGCGCCAGTCCCCACAGCATGATGCCGAGGCCGACCAGCATGCCGGTGATACCGAGCGCCGATTGCAGCCCGCCGGCCAGCACCGGCTTGAGCCAGGCGAGCGAGAAGCTGCGGTCGGAGCGCTCGGGTTTGCGACGATTGCGTTTGCGAGAGCCGAAGATCATGGCTGCACCCCTGCAGCTGTCGCGGTACCGCGCGACAGACTCGTTTCGAGAATTCGCCACACCAGGTCGTCGAACTCGATGCCGAACGCCTTCGCGCCCTTCGGCACGAGCGAGTGGCTGGTCATGCCCGGCGTCGTGTTCACTTCCAACAAGTAGTTCGCGCCATCGCGGTCGCGCATGAGATCGACGCGACCCCAGCCGCTGCACGCAGCCGTGCGGAATGCTTCGAGCGCGAGCGCGCGCATTTCCGTCTCCGCTGTGCCGTGCAGACCGGGGCAGATGTACTGCGTGTCGTCGGAGACGTACTTCGCGTGATAGTCGTAGTACTCGCCGGGCGGCACGATGCG
>CADEEJ010000147.1:0-6572 GCA_902826315.1 uncultured Steroidobacter sp. | reverse complement strand
GTCGGCAGGTTGAGCGACAGCCACACCTGCTTCGTACGAATCTTGTCGAGCGTCAATGCCGAGCCGAGCACGCCGGAGCCGGTGTACGGAACGTTCAGCGCATCGAGCAGCCCTTGCACGACGCCGTTCTCGCCGTCGCCGCCGTGCATGATGTTGAACACGCGGTCGCAGCGCTTCGCGGCGATGTCGGCGAGCAACGCCGGAATGCCGTCGACTGGATGCGCATCGACGCCGCGGCGAACCAGCGCTTCGAGGCAGTTGCGGCCGGAGTTCAGCGACACCTCGCGCTCGGACGAAACGCCGCCGAGCAACAGCGCCACCCGGCCGAAATCCCGCGGATCCGTCGTTTGCACGCTCATCGTCCCTCTCCCACGATGCGCACCTCGGGCTTGAGCTGCACGCCGTGCACGCGCTGGATCGTGTCCATCACGTACTGAATCAATTGCTCGATGTCCGCCGCCGTCGCGGTGCCGTCGTTCACGATGAAGTTCGCGTGCATCTCCGAGACGCGCGCGCCGCCGATGCGGTGTCCCTTGAGGCCGGCCGTGTCGATGAGACGCGCCGCGTGATCGCCCGGCGGATTCGTGAACACCGAGCCGCACGACCATTCGCCGATCGGCTGCGTCGCCTTGCGACGTGCGAGCAGCAGACGAATGTCTTCGTTGCTGACGCCGGGACGCTGTTCGAAAGTGAGGCGCGCGCCGAGGAACCATTCGTTGGGCGGGCCGCTCACGTGGCGATAGCTCGCGACGTAATCGCTGGCCGGCCGCTCATGACGCTCGCCGGCGCGATCGATCGTCGCGACGCCCAGCACGTGTCGCCAGGTTTCGCCGCCGAACGCGCCGGCGTTCATCGCCAGCGCGCCGCCGAGCGTGCCCGGAATGCCGGCGAAGAATTCGGCGGGACCGAGCCCCCACTTGATGCATTGCTTGGCGAGCTTCGCGCACGCGACGCCGCTGCCGCACCAGATCTCGGTGTCGCCGTGCCGGTCGAGCTCATCGAAGACGCCATGTGTCTCGATCACTGCGCCGCGAATGCCGCCGTCGCGCACGAGCAGGTTGCTGCCGAGCCCGATCCACATCACCGCAGTGTGCGGTTCGAGGCTGCGCAGGAATGCGGCGACATCGGCGACGTCGAGCGGCCGGAAATAGATGTCGGCCGGACCGCCCACGTGCCACGACGTGTGCTTCGACATGGGCTCGCCATGTCGCACGCGCGAAGCGATGTCGGGAGGCAACGCCAGCGCGTTCATGTCCGCCTCCGGTCGACGACTGGCTGCGGCTGAATCGAAGCGAGCGCGGCCGGCAATTCCGCCGCCGCAGCGCCGATGCTGCCGGCACCCATCGTCACGATCACATCGCCGTCGTGCGCAATCTGGATCAGCGCGCGCGGCAGGTCTTCGATCTTCTCCAGCAGCAGCGGCTCGACGCGGCCGTGCGAGCGGATCGCGCGGCAGATCGCCTTGCCGTCAGCGCCGGCGATCGGCGGCTCGCCAGCCGCATACACTTCGGTGACGATCAATGCATCGACACTCGCGAGCACCCGCGCGAAGTCGTCGAGCAGGTCGCGCGTGCGCGTGTAGCGATGCGGCTGGAACGCCAGCACGATGCGCCGCCCCGGCCAGCCCTGGCGGATCGCCTCGAGCGTCGCGGCCAGCTCGGTCGGGTGATGACCGTAATCGTCGATCAGCGTCACGCGGCCGACCGCGGTCTGCACGTCGCCGTACTGTTGCAGGCGGCGATCTACGCCGTGGAAATTCGTGAGCGCGGCCTGGATCGCGTCGGTCGCGACGTTCAGCTCGAATCCGACCGCGATCGCAGCGAGCGAGTTGAGCACGTTGTGCGTGCCAGGCAGGTTCAACTGCACCGGCAGCAGCGCCTGCGAGCCGCGGCGCTGCACGTCGAAGCGCGTCCGGGTTCCTTGCCGCGAGATGTTGATCGCGCGGATGTCGGCTTCGGCTTCGATGCCGTAGGTCACGACCGGGCGCGCGATGCGCGGCAGGAGGCTCGCGGCCATCGGATCGTCGGCGCACACGATCGCGACGCCGTAGAACGGCAGGTTGTGCAGGAAGTCGATGAAGCTCTGCTTGAGGCGGTCGAAGTCGCCGTCGTGCGTGGCGAGGTGATCGTTGTCGACGTTGGTGACGATCGCCATCATCGGATGCAGGTGCATGAACGACGCGTCGCTCTCGTCGGCCTCGGCGACCAGATAGTTGCCGGTGCCGAGCCGCGCGTTGCTGCCTGCGCTCTTGAGCCGTCCACCGATGACGAACGTCGGATCGAGGCCGCCTTCCGCGAGGATCGACGCGACCATGCTCGTCGTCGTGGTCTTGCCGTGTGTTCCCGCCACTGCAATCGCGTAACGGAAGCGCATCAACTCGGCGAGCATCTGCGCGCGTTGCACGATCGGCACGCGCCGGTCCTGCGCTTCGAGCACTTCGGGGTTGTCGGGCTGCACGGCGGTCGACACGACCAGCACGTCGGCCTTGCCGACGTTGGCAGCGGCATGCCCGAACGTGACCTGCGCGCCCAGCTGCTGCAGCCGTTGCGTCACGGCGTTCGGCTTCAGGTCGCTGCCCTGCACCTGGTAGCCGAGATTCAGCAGCACTTCGGCGATGCCGCCCATGCCGCTGCCGCCGATGCCGACGAAGTGGATGCGGTTGATCCGGCGCATGCGACTGGATTCGCTCATCGCGCGCCTCCCGCGACTGCTTCGCACGCATCGGCGAGCCTGACGTCTGCGTCGATGATCGCGACCGAACGCGCGCGCGCTGCCATCTCGGCGAGCTTCGCGCGCCCGGCGCGAAGTAGCTTCTGCAGCTCATCTGCGAGACGCGGCGGCGTCAGTTGCGCTTCTGGAATCGACACGGCGGCCTGCGTATCGACGAGGAACTTCGCGTTGAGCGTCTGGTGATCGTCGACCGCGGCGGCGAACGGCACGAAGATCGCCGGCAATCCTGCAGCGGCGAGCTCGGAAACGGTGAGCGCCCCGGAGCGGCACACGACGAGGTCCGCCCATGCGTACGCTTCCGCCATGTCGTCAATGAAGGCGCGCACGTCTGCCTGCACGCCGTGCTTCGCGTAGAACTCCTGCGCCTGCGCGAGGTGTCGCTCACCCGCTTGATGAATCACGATCGGCCGTGACGCGACGTCGATCGTCGCGAGCGCTGCGGGCACGACTGCGTTGAGACGCGCCGCGCCCTGGCTGCCGCCGATTACGAGCACGCGCAGCGCCCCGTTTCTGCCACCGAAACGCTCCGCTGGCGCTGCAAGCGCAGCGATCTCGCGCCGCACGGGATTGCCGACGCGCTCGGCATGCACGCCTGGCGGGAAGCTCGCAGGAAATGCTTCGAGCACGCGGCGTGCGAGTCGCGCCAGCAGGCGATTGGTCATGCCGGCGACAGCATTCTGCTCGTGGATCACCAGCGGCCGGCGCGTGAGCCATGCCGCGACGCCGCCCGGTCCGGATACGAATCCGCCGGCGCCGAGCACGACGTTCGGCTGACGGCGACGCATCACCTGCAGGCTCTGCCAGATCGCCAGCGACATCTTGAATGGCGCTGCGAGCCAGGTTGCGAGTCCCTTGCCGCGCAGGCCGCTCACGCTGATCCACTCGATCTCGATGTGCTGCGGCGGCACGAGCTTCGCTTCGAGCCCGCGCTGCGTGCCGAGCCACACCGGCTCGTAGCCGCGCTCGCGCAGTACGCGCGCAGCGGCGAGCGCCGGGAAAACATGACCCCCGGTGCCGCCAGCCATGATGAGGACGGTACGCTTCATTGCGTCCGCTCCCGTCGTGGCACCGCGAGCCGGCCCGCCGCACTCGCTTCGTGATGGATGCGCATCAGCAGGCCGAGCCAGCCGAGCGTCACCATGATGCTGGACGCGCCATAGGACATGAGCGGCAGCGTCAGGCCTTTGGTGGGCAGCAAGCCGAGGTTGACGCCGACGTTGATGAACGTCTGCAAGCCGAGCCAGAGGCCGAAGCCTGCCGCGAAGTACGCCTGGAACGGCAAGCCCGCTTCCGCAGCCTGCCGCGCGATGTGGAAGGCACGCCACGCGAGCACGACGAACAGCGCGAGCGTGACGATGACGCCGGCGAGACCAAGCTCTTCCGCGAGCACCGCGAACACGAAGTCCGTGTGCGCCTCCGGCAGGTAGAACAGCTTCTGCACGCTCGAGCCCAGCCCGACGCCGAACAGCTCGCCACGGCCGATCGCGATCAGCGATTGCGTGAGCTGGAAGCCGGAGTTGAATGGATCCGCCCACGGATCCATGAACGCCGTGAGTCGCTTCAGGCGATACGCGGACGTCACCGCGATGATCGCCATGCCGCCGCCCGCGAGCAGGACGAGCGCCAGGAAGTGACGCAGCTTCACGCCTGCGAGGAACAGCAAGCCGAGGCCGGTCGCCATGAGGACGGTGGCAGCGCCGAAGTCCGGCTCCAGCAGCAGCAGCAGCGCCGCGCCCATCAGCACGCCCAGCGGCTTGAGAAAGCCCTTCAGGTCCTGCTTCAGCTCCGCCTGCTTGCGCACGACGTAACTCGCGAGATAAGTCAGCAGCAGCACGCGCGCGAGCTCGGACGCCTGGAAGTTCAGGAAACCCGCGCGCAGCCAGCGCCGGCTGCCGTTGACCTCGTAGCCGATGCCGGGGATCAAGACGATCACGAGCAAGAGAAATGCGAACAGCAGCAGCGGCAGGCTGAGCCGCTCCCACACGCTCGTCGGGATCACCATGGCGATGACTGCGCACAGCAGGCCGAGTGCGACGCCGACCATCTGGCGCTCGAAGTAGTGCAGCGGCTCGTGCACTTGCTTGTCGGCGATGGAGATCGACGCCGACGTCATCATGACGAGGCCGAGCAGCAGCAGCGCGCCGACGGTCAACAGCAGGACCGAGTCGAACGCGAACCGCCGCGGGCGGGCGCTGGAGCGGGCGAAGGCGAGCGCGGCGGTGTTCACGCTTCGAGCCTCCGCACGGACGCTGCGAACATGTAGCCGCGATGCGCATAGTCGCGAAACATGTCGAGGCTTGCGCACGCGGGCGAGAGCAGCACGGTTTCGCCGGAACGTGCAGCACGCGCCGCGCGCTGCACGGCGTCGTCCATGTCCTTCGCGAATTCGACGCTCGCAACGCCTTCCAGCGCCGCAGCGAGCAGCTTCGCGTCTTGCCCGAGCAGCACGACGTGCCGGACCTTGCCGCGGAACGCGGCAGCGAGCGGCATGAAATCCTGGCCCTTGCCTTGGCCGCCGGCGATCAGCACCAGCGACCCAGGCATGCCGGCGACGGCCGCGAGCGTCGCGCCGACGTTCGTGCCTTTCGAATCGTTTACGTAGCGCACGCCACGTACGTCCGCGACCCACTGCGAACGATGCGGCAGGCCGGGAAATTCGCGCAGCGCCTGCACGCAAGGTTCCTGCGGGAGCTGCAGAGCTTCACACATGGCGAGAGCTGCCAACGCATTCGCGACGTTGTGCAGGCCGGCAATCTTCATTTCGGACATAGCGATGAGCTGACGTCCGTCGTGCATGAGCGCGACGTCTTCGCCCATGCGCAACGCGTAGTAATCGCCGCCACGATCCGCGCGCAGAGTGAATGTGAGCACGCGCGATGCACGGTGCGTCATCGCTTGCACCAGCGGATCGTCGAGATTGATCACGGCGGCGTCACAGTGCTGGAAGACACGCGCCTTGGCCGAGGCGTATTCGCCGACGGACTCGTACCGATCCATGTGATCGGGCGTCACGTTGAGCACGACTGCTGTAGCCGCGCGCAGCGAACGCGTCGTTTCGAGCTGAAAGCTCGACAACTCCAGCACGTACAGCTCCGGCACCGGCTCATCGAGCAGATCGAGCGCCGGACGGCCGAGATTGCCGCCGGCCAGCACGCGCTTGCCTGCGGCTTCGGCCATCTTTGCGACGAGCGTCGTGACCGTGCTCTTGCCGTTCGTTCCCGTGATCGCCGCAATCGGCGCCTTCGCTTCGCGCGCGAACAGCTCGATGTCGCCGATGATCGGCACGCCGCGGATCGCTGCACTCATCATGAACGGCTCGCGCAGCGACACGCCGGGCGATGCAATCACGCGATTGGCGTCGTCGAGCAGCGCTTCGTCGAACGCGCCGAAGTGCATTTCGGCTTCGGGCGCGAGCTTCTGCAGTGCCGCCAACTCGGGCGGTGCCGCGCGGTTGTCGGTAACCGCGAAGCTTTCGTGGCGCGCGTGCAGATAGCGGGCGCACGACAGGCCGGTGCGCCCCAATCCAACCACGATGCTGCGCGCGCTTTGCGACATGCTCAGCGCACCTTCAGCGTCGCGAGGCCGATCAGCACGAGGATCACCGAGATGATCCAGAACCGCACGATCACCTTGGGCTCGGCCCAGCCCTTGAGCTCGAAGTGATGATGGATCGGCGCCATGCGGAAGATGCGCTTGCCGGTCAGCTTGTACGAGGCGACCTGCAGCATCACCGACACCGTCTCCATCACGAACACGCCGCCCATGATCAGCAGCACGATCTCCTGGCGCACGATGACGGCGACGACGCCTAGTGCCGCACCGAGCGCGAGCGCGCCGATGTC
>CADEEJ010000146.1:6258-13058 GCA_902826315.1 uncultured Steroidobacter sp. | reverse complement strand
TTGTCGATGCGGATGTCATTGTCCGGCAGCCGCCCGATGGTGTAACGCTCCTTGTTCATGTTGTATTCGGCCATGACCGAACCATCGAGGCTAAGGATCAACCGTGCCATGTATCGCCCTCGAAACTCCCGGAACCGTGCGGATGCTAGCCGAACCAGCGCAAGATTCTGTCAACTACACCAGTCTTCGCTGCGAACGAGTCCACAACTTGCGCAAGGATGATCGACACATTGTCGCGACCGCCGTTGTCGTTCGATAGCTGAATCAATTGCTTAGCGACCGTTTCAAGACTAGCACTAAAGGTGCTCATAGTTAAGTGAATGTCGTCGTCTTCCACCATGTCGGAGAGTCCATCCGAGCACAGAACGAAGAAGTCGCCTTTCTGGACCGGCTGCTCGTGGACCTCGACCTCGACGGTCGGCTCCACGCCGAGCGCTCTTGTGACGTAGTTCTTGTTTGTCGCCCGCTGCGCCTCGGCCTGTGAGTAGAAACCGCGATCGACCAGCTCCTGCAGCAGCGAGTGGTCCATCGTCATCTGCTCGAAGCGGTTCGCCCGCAGGCGGTACAAGCGGGAATCCCCTACGTGCGCGATCGCCACCTTGTTGTCGAAGAACAGGCAGGAAACGATCGTCGTGCCCATGCCTTCGCATTGCGGCTGGGTCTTGGCGGTCTGGTAGATGATCTTGTTGGCGCGGGCGATCGCGTCGCGCAGCACGATGCTCGGCCGCGCCATGCCGGTCTCCGGATCCGCCGAGCTCATGTCCTGATGCTCGACCGCTTCCTTGACCAGGCTCATGACCGTCTTCACGGCGATGCCGCTCGCGACTTCGCCGGCGTTGTAGCCGCCCATGCCGTCGGCGAGGACGAACAGGCCGATGTCGGCGTCGACGCCGATCGTGTCCTCGTTGTGCTCGCGGACGCGGCCTACGTCAGTGAGGCCGACCGAGCGGATCTTGCCGCGCACTAGCTCGCCTCCCGTTGCTCGCTCACGGGATGAGCCACTCGTGCTTGGCGGGCGCCGGCTGCGCGGCGTCCGGCGCACCGGCGCAATCGCGCAGCGCGCTCGCCAGCTCGCCGCAGTGGGCGTAGCGGTCGTCCGCCGACTTGGACAGCGCGCGCGTCAGGATGGGATCGATGCACTCGGGCAGCTCGGGCCGCACCAGCCGGACCGACGCGTGCGGCTCGGTGGCGATCTTCTGCATCAGGCGCGGCATCGACTCGGCGCGAAACGGCAGCTGTCCGCAGAGCAACTGATACAGGCTGACGCCGAGGGCGAACTGGTCGGAGCGTCCGTCGAGCGGTCGACCTTCCAGCTGTTCCGGCGACATGAATGAGGGCGTGCCCAGGACGATTCCCGTTTTGGTTCGGCTTGTATCGGTCAGGCGTGCGATACCGAAATCGGTGATCTTCAACTCGTCCGTGTCGGGATTGAACATTATGTTAGCCGGTTTTATATCGCGGTGGACCACGTTTTGGCGGTGCGCATAGTAGAGGGCGTCCGCGACGCGTGCGACCAACAGCATCGTATTTTTGAAAGGCAGGATGCGCGCAGCTTCTGTGAAATGGCTGAGGTGCGTGCCGCGCAGGTATTCCATCGCGATGTAGGCCAGTCCGTGGTCTTCGCCCGCATCGTAGACCGTGACGATCGCCGGGTGGTTGAGCCGCCCGGCCATTTCGGCCTCCCGGAAGAAGCGCGCGCGCGCTTCCTCGAGGTCGCCCTCCTCGAATTCCTCGGCGAGCGGAATGGCCTTGATCGCCACCACGCGGTTGATGTTGGGATCGCGGCCGAGATACACCGTGCCCATCGCGCCCTTGCCCAGCTCGCGCTCGATTTCGTAGCGGCCGAGGGCTTTGCGCGCCGCGCGCGCGTGGCGCGGCGCCGGATATGCCATATCCGGATCGGAGGGTTGCGTCTCGAGCTCCGGCGCGGCGCGCTCCGGTTCCGGCGGAGGCGAGGGCGCCACGCCGCGCGTCAGCGGCTGTTCTTTCAGGCGCGCGCGCCGCGCGCGCAGATCACGATAGTTCGGATCGCGTGCCGCGATGTAGCTGTAGACGTTGGACGCCTTCTGAATCTGTCGCCGCTTCTCGAAGTCGTTGCCGAGCAGGTACAGCAGCTCCATCGTTGCCGCATCGAGCGGGCAGCGGCGGTACGTCTCGAACGCCAGGTCGAGCTGGCCCTGGCGCTGGAACGTCTGACCGAGATTGCGCAGGCTGCTGGCCGACAGGTTCTTGGCATCTTCGTTGCGGCCGGCCGCGCGGCGCATCAGCTCGCCGGGCAGGTACAGGCCGTAGCCGATCACGATCGCAATGCCCGGCAGCATGAAGCGTACCCAGACCGCTGACGAGCTGAGCAACCCGATCTCGGTCACGCCGAGGATGACGATGAACAGCACACTCGCCAGCGCGCCGAAGATGGCGCCGGTCATCGGCAACACGAACGCAGCGAACGCGATCACCGCGATCGCCACCAGCCATTCGATCGCGATCGCGTAGCCGGGACGCGAATACACCTTGCCTTCGACGATGCTCGCCACGGTGCTGGCAGCGGTGAGTACTGCGGGCGAGTCGTCGCTCGCGGGTGTCGTCACGGTGCCCGGCGCCGCCAGCGCGGCGTCGAGGAAGCCGACGATCACGATCTTGTCGCGCAGCTGCTCGATCGGAATCTCGCCGGCCAGGACGCGCCAGTACGGGTACTGCGCGAACTGCGGCGGCTCCGTCGGGAAATAGTGTGGGCGCAGCGTCAGTGAGTCGCCGAGCGGGCGCACGCGCTCGCCGAGGTGCAGCGCGTTCCCGCCAGCGAAACTCAGTTCCGCCGGAGCGACACCGACGGCGCGCGCAGCGATCGCTGTCGCCAGCGACGGCAGCATCGTTTCTTCGCCGACACGCAACGCGGCTACGTCGGAGCGCACGGTGCCGTCGCCGTCAGCGATGGTCTGGGTGTGACCGATTGCAGCGGCGGCACGCGCGAGCACTGGAGTCGGAGCGGCGACGACTTCGGCAGTGCGCGCGTCGCGCAGCGTGGCCGCATCGCCAATCGAAAGCGACAGCGGTGGCAATTCGGGTTTTCCACCAAGCGTCTCTGCGAGACGGACGTCCGCCGGCAGCACGACGTTGCCGTGCGCCTGCATCGCCTCGGCCAGGTGTGCGTCGGGTTCGCGGCCCGCGGCCGATTCGCCCAGCAGCCGGCGCAGCTGCTGTGCCTGCTCGGAGCCGCCGAGGTCCGAAGATTCAAGCAGTGCCAGCGCGCCGCGCAGTCGCTCCGCCTCGCTGGTGCGCGGCGAAGTGTCCACCGGCACGCTGAACGCCACGACGCGCGCGCCGGCGGAGTTGAGGTTTGCGATGAGACTGGCGTGGACGTCGCGCGGCCAGGGCCATGCGCCGAGCTTGGCGATGCTGGCGTCGTCGACGCTGACGACCACGATGTCGGAGCCGGGTGTCGCTGGCGTGGCGCGCATCACACGGTCGTAGAGCATCAGCTCGACCGGCGCGTAAGCGGTGGAGGAGATCAGGCGTCCGACGACGATGATGAAGGCTGCTGCCAGCCCCCCGGGAAGCCAGGAAAATCGCGTCAGTCTTGCCGCCACCCAGGCACCTCGAACGAAACCGGCGCGAGTATAGACGAACGGCGCGCCGGCAAATCGCAACAGACGTCACGGGCCTGCTGCATACAGCGCCCCTGTCCGACAGCGGCATGCGCTAGTGTAGGAATGCCGAGCATGTCCTCGTCCCGTCGAATTTGGAGAGTCATGGCGAAATCCCGCGAAGTCTTCGTGTGCGACCAGTGCGGCAACGAAAGTCTGCAGTGGCAGGGCCTGTGCCCGATGTGCGGCGCAGGCGACTCGCTGCGACGCGTATCCGTTGCAGCGCGCGCCAAGCCGGAACGGCGCGCGTTGGCCGCTGCGACAGCCGAGCCGCAGAGGCTGTCGCAGGTCGCCGAGCGCGACGAGCCGCGCGTGCCGACCGGGTTGGAGGAGCTGGATCGAGTGCTCGGCGGCGGCCTCGTGCTCGGCTCGGTCGCACTGTTGGGCGGCGACCCCGGTATTGGAAAGTCAACGATGCTGCTGCAAGCAGGCGACGCGCTCAGCCGCGTGACGCCGACGTTGTACGTGACAGGCGAGGAGTCGCTGCGGCAGGTCAGCCTGCGCGCGCGGCGTCTCGGGCTGGCGGGCGACACTCTGCAGCTGCTCGCGGAAACTTCCGTCGACACGATCATCGAGCACGCACGCGACAGCGGTGCGCGAGTGCTGGTGATCGATTCCATCCAGACGATGTTCGCAACCGAAGTGGAGTCCTCGCCCGGATCGGCGGCACAAGTGCGCGAGTCCGCGGCGGCGCTGGTGCGCTTCGCGAAGTCCACCGGCGTGTCGGTGCTGATCATCGGGCACGTTACGAAGGAGGGCGTGATCGCGGGGCCGCGCATCCTCGAGCACATGGTCGACACGGTGCTGTACTTCGAGAGCGATGCCGGCAGCCGTTTCCGGCTGGTACGCGCGGTCAAGAATCGTTTCGGCGCGGCCAACGAAGTCGGCGTGTTCGCCATGACCGAGCAGGGGCTCAAGGAAGTGAAGAACCCGTCGGCGATCTTCCTCTCGCAGCATGCGCAACCGGTCAGCGGCAGCGCCGTGATGGTTGCGCGCGAGGGCAGCAGGCCGATGCTCATCGAAGTGCAGGCGCTGACCGACGACGCGCAGGGTTTGAATCCGCGGCGTGTTGCCGTCGGCCTGGAAGCGAATCGTCTCGCGTTGTTGCTCGCAGTGTTGCACCGACACGGCGGCGTCGCGACTTCGGGCCGCGACGTTTTCGTCAACGTCGTCGGTGGCGTCCGCATCTCGGAGACCGCCGCCGATCTGCCGGCCGTGCTCGCGACGGTTTCGAGTGCTCGCGACGAGCCGCTCGCCGGCCGCCTCGTGTGCTTTGGCGAGCTCGGTCTCGCGGGCGAGATTCGTCCAGTGCCGTACGGTGAGGAACGCCTGCGTGAAGCGGCCAAGCACGGCTTCGAGCGTGCGATCGTGCCGGAGGCGAACAAGCCGCGGCGCGCGATCGATGGCTTGCAGGTGATCGGCGTCGAGCGGCTGGCGGACGCGCTACGCAGCGCCTTTTGAGCGCTCGTCGAGCGTTACCGGCACGGGACGGATGCGCGCGGTCTTCACGCTGTTGTCGACGGTCTGCAGGATCTCGATCGTCAGATCGCCCATGCGCAGCATCGTGCCGGCTTGCGGCAGCGTTTCCAGGTACTCGACGATCAGTCCGTTGAGCGTGCGCGGACCGTTCGTCGGCAGGCTCCAGCCGAGAGTTCGATTCAGTACCCGCACGTTGATGGCGCCGTTCACGACATAGCCGCCGTCCGCCTCGCGGTGAACGTCCTTGTGCAGCGTCGCCGGCGCGCTGGTGAACTCGCCGACGATCTCTTCGAGGATGTCTTCCAGCGTCACCAGTCCCTGGATGTCGCCGTATTCGTCGACGACGAGCGCGATGCGGCGCCGGTCGCGCTTGAAATTGAGCAGTTGCACGTCGAGCGTCGTGCCTTCCGGCACGAAGTACGCCTCGCGCTGCCGAGCCAGCTCCAGCAGGTGCTCGCGATCGAAGTCGCCCCGTGCGAGCGCACGCGCGACCTTTTTCATGTGCAGGACACCGACGATGTTGTCGAGGTTGCCTTGGCAAACAGGCAGCCGTGTGTGCGGCGTCGAGCGCAGCGCTTCGAGGATCGTGTCCCAATCGTCGCTGACGTCGACGTACGCGATCTCGCCGCGCGGGATCATGATGTCATCGACCCGGACGGTTTCGAGGCCGAGCATCTTCTCGGCGAGCTGCGCGAGATCGGCCGCGGGCGTCGTCTCACTCACGACCATCGATCGTGGGCGTCGTGCGCGTACCTGCCGGGCGCTGAGGGCGAAGCCTGCGGCAAGTCCGGCGAGCGCCGCGACGATGACGATCAGGAGCAGAACCGTGGCGGAGAACGTGAGCAAGTGCGCGGCCCGTAGCTGCGAGCGCTAGCCCCAATGACGGCCGAGGAAGGATTCGAGCACGATCTTCGAGCCGAAGTACGCGAGGCCCAGCAGCGCGAAGCCACTCAGCGCCCAATTGGTCGCAGTGCGCCCGCGCCAGCCGAAGCGCCAGCGGCCGAACAGCAGCACGGCGAACACCACCCAGGCGAGGCACGACAGCACCGTCTTGTGTACCAGATGCTGTGCGAACAGGTTGTCGATGAATATGAAGCCGCTGAACAGTGCCAGCGTCAGCACCGCAAAGCCAGCTGCGAGTGCTTGGAACGTTCCGGACTCGAGCGCTTCGACCGACGGCAACGCTGTGAGCCAGCCGAGTGGCTTGCGGCTGCGCAGGCGGCGATCGAGCATGCGCAGCGCCAAAGTCAGGGCGACCGCGATCGTGAGCAGGGCATAGGCCAGCGTGGACAGCACGATATGTGCGCCGACTTCCCAGCCCGGGCGCTCCAGCGCGTACACCCGCGAGCCCTCGTCGGTCATCGCAGCAACCGCACCGGCGACGACGGTGAGCACCGCCCCGATGCCCGCGAAGCGTGGTCGCACCCACGATGCGCCGATGGCGATCAAGCCGATCGGTAAGCCGATCAGCGATGCCGTCTCCGCGATGGTGAAGGACAGGACCGGCCGCGAGAACAGCCCGCGCCACAACAGGATGGCATGCAGTACGAGCGCGATCAGGCCGAGCGCGATGCCGGCGATGCGGCGACCGTGGGCAGCGTGGTCGCCGGCGCGGTACACGCTGGACGCGAGCCACGCGGCACTGGCCAGATAGCACGCAAGAACGACGACGGAAAACAC
>CADEEJ010000146.1:0-6158 GCA_902826315.1 uncultured Steroidobacter sp. | reverse complement strand
ACCGAACGCCTGCAGGGCGTCATCGAAGGCCTGCGCGGTCGCGGGCGACTGACCGACGAAAATATCGCCGATACGTTGCGCCAGGTGCGCATGGCGCTGCTCGAGGCGGACGTTGCGCTGCCGGTCGTCAAGACCTTCATCGATGCGGTGCGCGCCAAGGTCGTCGGGCAGGAGTTCGACAAGAGCCTGACGCCTGGCCAGACGCTGGTCCGCATCATCAGCGACGAGCTGACCGCCTTGATGAGCGAGGGCGTGCGGCCGCTGAACCTGCGTGCGCAGCCGCCGGTCGTCATCCTGCTGGCGGGATTGCAGGGCGCCGGCAAGACGACGTCCGCGGCGAAGCTGGCGAAATGGCTCAAGGAGAACGAGCGCAAGAAAGTGCTGCTCGCCAGCACCGACGTGTATCGACCCGCCGCGATCCTGCAGCTGGAGCGGCTCGCGACCCAGCTGGAAATCGGTTTCTATCCGTCCGATCCGCAGAAGTCCGCCGTCGTGCTGGCGCGCGAGGCGCTCGCCGAGGCGCAGCGCTCGCTGTTCGACGTTCTCATCGTGGACACGGCCGGACGGCTGCACGTCGACGAAGAGATGATGGTCGAGATTCGCGAGATCAGCGCCGCGGTCGCGCCGACGGAAACGCTGTTCGTGGTCGACAGCATGGCGGGCCAGGACGCGGTCAACGCGGCGCGCGCATTCGGCCAGGCGTTGAATCTGACCGGCGTCGTGCTGACCAAGACGGACGGCGATGCCCGCGGCGGCGCCGCGCTGTCGGTCCGGCAGATCACCGGCCAGCCGATTCTGTTCATGGGCACGGGCGAGAAGACCGAGGCCCTCGAAGCGTTCCAGGCCGAGCGCGTCGCCTCGCGCATCCTCGGCATGGGCGATGTGCTCGCGCTGGTGGAAAACGTCACGCGCAACGTCGATCGCGAGCAGGCCGAGAAGCTGGCGCGCAAGCTGAAGAAGGGCAAGGATTTCGATCTCGAGGACCTGCACGACCAGCTGCAGCAGGTCGAGAAGATGGGGGGCTTGAGCGCGCTGATGGACAAGCTGCCGGCCCAGCTCGCCAACAAGGCCGCCGCGGCGCCCCAGGCCAATGACAAGGAGATCAAGCGCCAGATCGCTGTCATCCGTTCGATGACACCGGGCGAGCGCCGCTACCCGAAGACGATCGACGCTTCCCGCAAGCGGCGCATCGCCGCCGGCTCCGGGGTGCACGTCTCCGAGGTCAACCGGCTGCTGAAGAACTACCTGCAGATGCAGAGAATGATGAAAACGATGTCGAAGGGCGGCGGTCTGCGCCGGCTCATGGGAGCGTTCGGCGGGGGGACCCCCAAGTTCTAGCTTGTAGCCTGATTTTTCAGTAACATTCGCGCCCTTTTACCGGGAGGGCCTCCCGGCCCATTCCGACACCGATTCCGAGGCTTTGGCAGCAATGGTCACGATCCGGCTCACCCGCCGCGGGGCGAAGAAGCAGCCCTTCTATCACGTCGTCGTCACGGACAGCCGTATCCGCCAGGGCGGCACGACCCTGGAGCAGGTGGGTTATTTCAACCCGGTTCCGGCCGGCAAGCAGCGCCGCCTGGAGCTGAACCTGGACCGCATCGACTACTGGGTCGGCAAGGGCGCGAAGCCGTCCGAGCGCGTCGCCGAGCTGGTCAAGAAGCATCGCAAGCAGGCCGTCGCGGCCTGACGGGTGTGAGCCGGCGCGTCGTCCTCGGCCAGGTCGGCGGGGCGTTCGGGGTCCAGGGCTGGGTCAGGATTCAGTCCTTTACCGATCCGCCCGCGAACATTCTCGGCTATGGCCGCTGGCAGCTCGGACGAGCCGGGCAGTGGCGCGAGGTCGAGGTCGAAGACGGCAAGATGACGGCGAAGGGCGTGCTGGCCAAGTTCGCCGGAGTCGAGACTCCCGAGGCGGCCCGCCTGGTCACCGGCTCGGAGATCGCGGTTGGCCGCGAAGAGCTGCCGGCAGCGGCGCCGGGCGAGTACTACTGGAGCGACCTCGAAGGATTGGAGGCGTTCGGCCGCGAAGGCCAACTGCTGGGACGCATCGAGGAATTCCGGACGACGCCGGCCGGCGCGGTCGTCGTGATCCGGGGCGAACGCCAGCACTGGGTGCCGTTCGTGAAAGAGCGCATCGTCTCGGTCGATCTCGACGCCGGGCGCGTCGTGTTCGACTGGGCCCAGGATTGGTGAAGGTGTCTGGTGAGGACATGCGCATCGAAGTGGTGACGCTGTTCCCGGAGTTCGTTGCCCAGGCGGTGCGCGTCGGCGTGTTGGGCCGCGCGATCGAAGCCGGCCGAGTCGCAGTGAATGCGGCCACGCCGCGCGAATTTGCTACCGACGTGCATCGGACGGTCGACGACCGGCCGTACGGCGGTGGACCGGGGATGGTGCTGAAGGTCGAGCCAGCGCGCACAGCGATTCGTGCAGCGAAGGCCCGGCTACCGGCGGGAAGCCGCAGCATCTACCTCGCCGCGGACGGCGAGCGACTGACGCACGCTCTGGCGCGCGAGTTCGCGCAGCTGCCGGGGCTGATGTTGCTCGCGGGACGCTACGAGGGCGTCGACGAGCGATTGATCGAGTCGGAGATCGACGCGAGCGTGTCGATCGGCGACTACGTGTTATCGGGCGGCGAGCTGCCCGCGCTGGTGTTGATCGATGCCGTGGTGCGCCTGCTGCCGGGTGTGCTCGGCGACGACGAATCGGCGCTGCAGGACTCGTTCGCCGCCGGTCTGCTCGACTGGCCGCATTACACGCGGCCCGAGGTGTTCGAGGGACGCGCGGTGCCGGAAGTGCTGGCGAGCGGCAATCACGCCGCGATCCGGCGCTGGCGCACCAAGCAGGCGCTGGGCCGTACGTGGCTGCGGCGGCCGGAACTGATCGAGAAGCTGACGCTGAGCCCCGAGGAGCAGCGGCTGCTGGATGAATTCAAGATTGAACGACCGAAGAAAGACTGAAGTGTAGGTTAAGCAACATGAGCAACATCATTGCCCAGCTCGAAGCCGAAGGGCTCGACAAGAAGATTCCGGACTTCTCGCCCGGCGACACCGTCGTCGTCGAAGTGAAAGTGAAGGAAGGCGATCGCGAGCGCGTGCAGGCCTACGAAGGCATCGTCATCGCGCGGCGCAATCGCGGCTTCAACTCGTCGTTCACCGTGCGCAAGATCTCTCACGGCGAAGGCGTCGAGCGCGTGTTCCAGACCTACAGCCCGTCGCTCGGCGCGATCACCGTCAAGCGCCGCGGCAACGTGCGTCGCGCCAAGCTCTACTACCTGCGCGACCTGACCGGCAAAGCCGCCCGCATCGAAGAGAAGGTGTAACCGGAGTCGGCCGCTGGAGCGGCCCGACCAAGGTACACTGCACGCGCGGAGGAGATTTGCATGCGCGTGACTCGTTCGATTGCCTGCTTAGCACTCACGCTGGCCGCAGCCGCGGCCGGCGCCAGCCCGAAGACGGACAAGCTTCTCGAAAACGTCCGCCTGCCGACGGGCTTTAAGATCGAGGTTTACAGCGACCAGGTTCCTGGTGCGCGCTCCATGGCGCTCGGTCAGCGCGGCACGCTGTTCGTCGGCACTCGCGCGCGCGGCGGTAAGGTTTACGCAGTCAGCGGTACGCCCGGCGCTGCGGAGAAGCCGACCGTGCGCATCGTCGCCGACGGTCTCAATACGCCGAACGGCGTCGCATTCCGCGACGGCGCGCTGTACGTCGCCGAAATCAATCGCCTGCTGCGCTTCGACGACATCGAAGCGACGCTCGACAACGTGCCGCAACCGAAAGTCGTGCGCGATGACTTGCCGAAGGACGGCCATCACGGCTGGCGCTTCATCGCGTTCGGACCGGACGGGAAGCTGTATTTCCCGATAGGCGCGCCGTGCAACGTCTGTAACGAGCCGAAGTACGCCGTGATCACGCGCATGAACGCCGACGGCTCCGGCCAGGAAGTGTTCGCGCGTGGCGTCCGTAACACAGTCGGCTTTACCTGGCATCCGGTGACGAAGCAGCTGTGGTTCACTGATAACGGACGCGATTGGCTCGGTGAAGACACCCCGCCGTGCGAGTTGAACGTCGCGACGCGCGCCGGGCTCGACTTCGGGTTCCCGTATTGTCATGGCAAGGACATCAAGGATCCCGACTTGGGTCAGCTCGGCGAGTGCAGCAAGATCACGCCGCCGGCGCAGCTGCTCGGTGCGCACGTCGCGCCGCTCGGCGTGAAGTTCTACACCGGGAAGACCTTCCCCGAGGCGTATCGCGGCGATGCGTACATTGCGGAGCACGGCTCGTGGAACCGCAAGGAGAAGAACGGTTACCGCATTACGCGGGTGAAGATCGACGGCACGCGCGGTGTGAAGTACGAGCCGTTCGCGACCGGTTTCAATCGCGGCGATGATGTGTTCGGCCGGCCGGTCGATCTGCTGGTGCTCGACGACGGCTCGATGCTGGTCTCCGACGACACGTCCGACGCGATCTATCGAATTTCCTACGCGGTTCCATGAAAGCTATCGTCGCCTTCTTCGGTTTCATCTGGCGTGCGCTCGACGCGCTACGCAAGGTGATGCACCTGATCGTGCTGCTCGTGCTGTTCCTCGGCCTCGCCGCGGCGCTGTCGCCCGCCATTCCGATCGTGCCGCACAAGGCCGCGCTGGTGATCGCGCCCCAGGGCACGCTCGTCGAGCAGCTTGCCGGCGATCCATTCGATCGCGCGGTGGCGGAGCTGTACGGCCAGCAACGCGCCGAAACTCTGGTGCGCGATCTCGTCGATGCCATCGAGGCAGCGAAGACCGACAAACGTGTCGAAGCGCTGGTGCTCGATCTCGGCCACATGGCCGGCGGCGGCGTCGCCAAGCTCGAAGAAGTCGCCGCTGCGATCCGCGACTTCCGTACCAGCGGCAAGAAGGTGCTCGCGTACGGCGAAGGCTTCGACCAGGCGCAGTACTACCTCGCCGCGCAGGCCGACGAGATCTATCTCGATCCGCAGGGGCTCGTGCTCATCGACGGCTTCGGTTACTACCGCACGTTCCTCAAGGGCCTGATCGACAAGCTGCAGGTCGACGTCAACGTGTTCAAGGCCGGCAAGTTCAAGTCGTACACCGATCAGTTCAGCCGCAGCGACATGGCGGAGACGGAAGAAGAAGAGAGCCTCGCGTGGCTCAACTCGCTCTGGTCGCAGTACCAGGCCGGCGTCGTCAAGGCGCGCAACCTCGACGAGGGGGCCATCGCCGATTACGCGAACAACTTCGCGGCGCTGGCCAGGCAGCAGCGCGGCGATCTCGCTGCCGTGGCGCTGGAGAAAGGGCTGGTGAGCGAGCTCAAGTCGCGGCGCGAGTTCGAGGAGCAGATGCAAGGGCTGGTCGGCGAGGACGAGGACCAGCACACGTTCCGCGCCGTTGCGCATTGGGACTATCTCGCAGCAGTGCGCGCGTCGCATGCGCTGCACCTGGATGGCGAGCGCGTCGGCGTGGTCGTTGCGTCCGGCGAAATTCTCGACGGCGAGCAGCCGCCGGGCACCGTCGGCTCGGATTCGCTCGCGCGCCTGCTGCGCGATGCCCTGCATGAGGACGCTATCAAAGCGGTCGTGCTGCGCATCGATAGCCCGGGCGGCAGCGTGTTCGCGTCGGAAGTGATTCGTCGCGAAGTCGATGCGCTACGCAAGGCCGGCAAGCCTGTAGTCGCGTCGATGAGCAGCGTGGCAGCTTCCGGCGGTTACTACATCGCGATGGATGCGGACGAGATCTGGGCGAGCCCGGCGACACTCACCGGCTCGATCGGCGTGTTCGCGGTCTTCCCGACTGTCGAGCACACGCTCAACAAGTTCGGCGTCACGATCGATGGCGTCGGCACGACGCCGCTCGCCGATGCGCTGCGGTTGGATCGAACGCTGCCGGACGCGGCCAAGGAAATCCTGCAGACGTCCGTCGAGCACACCTACGCCGAGTTCGTCGAGCATGTCGCGGCTGCGCGCAAGAAGTCGTTCGAGGATATCGATGCAGTGGCGCAAGGCCGCGTGTGGGCGGGCGTCGATGCGGCCCAGCATGGGCTGGTCGATCATCTCGGCTCCTACAAGGACGCGCTGAACGCCGCGGCGAAGCGCGCCAAGCTGGGCGATGACTACAAGGTGCAGTACATCGAGCCGCCGCTCGGCTGGCGCGAAGCGATCGCGTTGCA
>CADEEJ010000145.1 GCA_902826315.1 uncultured Steroidobacter sp. | reverse complement strand
TTCGAGATCTACTACGGCGTCTCCTGCTCCGGCTTCGTCTGCCACACCATCAATCCGCGGCTGTTCGAAGAGCAGATCGCGTACATCGTGAATCACGCCGAGGATCGCTGGCTGTTCCTCGACCCGGCGTTCGTGCCGCTGATCGAGAAGCTGCAGCCGCGGCTGTCGAAGCTCGAAGGCTATGTGATCCTCACGGACGATGCGCACATGCCGCAGACTTCGCTGCCCAACGCGCGCAGTTACGAGTCGCTGATCGCGCCCGAATCGGATCAGTTCGAGTGGCCGGAGTTCGACGAGCGCACCGCCAGCTCGCTCTGCTACACGTCCGGGACGACTGGGGATCCCAAAGGCGTGCTCTACAGTCACCGCTCGACGGTGCTGCATACCTACGCCGCGGCGCTGCCGGACGCGATGGGGCTCGCCGGAGCCGACGTCGTCATGCCGGTCGTGCCGATGTTCCACGTCAATGCCTGGGCGCTGCCTTACGGCTGCGCAATGGTGGGTGCGAAGCTCGTGTTCCCCGGGCCGAAGATGGGCGATCCGGAAACGCTGCAGGGGCTGATCGAAGCGGAGCAGGTGACGTTCGCTGCCGGCGTACCGACCGTCTGGCAGGGCTTGATCGCGTACCTGGAAAAGACGGGCAAGAACATCGACAGCTTGACGCGTGTGCTCTCCGGCGGCTCCGCCGTGCCGATCGCGCTGATGAATCAGCTGCGCGAGCGGGGCGTCGAAGTCGTGCACGCCTGGGGCATGACGGAGATGAGTCCGATCGGCACGATCCGTTGCCTGTCGCCCGAAGCCGCGCAGCTACCGGTGCCCGAGCGCGACGCGCTGCGCGCCAAACAGGGCCGCACGGTGTTCGGCGTGGAGCTGAAGATTACGGATGAAGACGGCAAGGAGCTGCCGCGCGATGGCAAAGCGTTCGGCGCACTGAAGGTACGCGGCCCGTGGATCGCTTCGAGCTACTACAAGCGCGACAACGATGCGGCGTTCGAGGCCGACGGCTGGTTCAACACCGGCGACGTCGCGACGATCTGCCCGCTCGGCTACATGCAGATCACCGATCGCACCAAGGACGTCATCAAGTCTGGCGGCGAGTGGATCAGCTCGATCGAGCTGGAGAACCTGGCCGTGGCGCATCCTGCAGTGGCGCAGGCGGCGGCGATCGCGATTCCGCACTCGAAGTGGCAGGAGCGGCCGTTGCTGGTGGTCGTGCTGAAGGCGGGTGCGTCGGCGACGCGCGAGGAATTGCTCGAGTACTACCTCGGCAAGGTCGCGAAGTGGTGGATTCCGGACGATGTAGTGTTCGTCGACAAGCTGCCGCTGACTGCGACGGGCAAGCTCAGCAAGCTGCAGCTGCGCCAGCAATTCGCGGATTACCGGCTCGCGTCCGACTGATTCAGCCCGACAGCACCAGCCTGACCGCGAGAATCCCCCACATCACGTACAGCACGATCGTGCTTGCTACGAACGCCTGAAAGCGCCGCACGACCTTGTTGCTGCTGAGGTGGATGTACGTGTGCAGCGCGCGCAGCGCGACGTAGCCCCACGCACACGCCAGCAGGAACAGCGTCGTCAGCTTGGTGATCGCCAGGAAGCCGCACACTGCGTAGAACAGCACCGGCACTTCGAACAGATTGCGGAAATGATCGGCGGACTGCAC
Source organism: uncultured Steroidobacter sp. (assembly GCA_902826315.1). Classification (GTDB taxonomy): domain Bacteria; phylum Pseudomonadota; class Gammaproteobacteria; order Steroidobacterales; family Steroidobacteraceae; genus Steroidobacter. The sequence continues at coordinate 11,523 of CADEEJ010000145.1, read as the reverse complement.
GTTCTGCAGCGTCTCGCCCGCCTGCTTCGACGTCGCAACTTGCTGCGGATGGATGCGGCGTGAGCGCAGCTCGCCGAGCCGATCCGAGCCCAGGCGCAGCCAGACGAAGCCCGTGAGAAAGGCCATGGCAGTCGGCGGCAGCAGGATGGCGTGGTCGAGCGTCACTACACGGCCGTCTTGACGGGAATGCCCTTGATCTTGCCGCGCCATTCCGCCGGGCCGGTCTCGTGCACCGACTCGCCGCGTGCGTCGACGGCCACGGTCACCGGCATGTCCTTCACTTCGAACTCGTAGATCGCTTCCATGCCGAGGTCGCCGAATGCGACGACGCGGCTGCCGCGGATGGCTTTGGACACGAGGTAGGCAGCGCCGCCGACGGCCATCAGGTATGCGGCCTTGTGCTTGCGAATTGCCGCGATCGCCTCGGGCCCGCGCTCGGCCTTGCCGACCATCGCGATCAGCCCGGTGCGCGCCAGCATCATCTCGGTGAACTTGTCCATGCGCGTCGCCGTGGTCGGGCCTGCGGGGCCGACTGCTTCGCCTTGCACCGGATCGACCGGGCCGACGTAGTAGATGACGCGATTCTTGAAGTCGAGACCGTCGGGCAGCGGCTTGCCGGCTTCGATCAACTGCGCGAGTCGTTTGTGCGCGGCGTCGCGGCCGGTGAGCATCTTGCCGGACAGCAGCAGGCGCTCGCCTGGGCGCCACCCGGCGACGTCTTCGCGCGTCAGCGCATCGAGATTCACGCGGCGCGAATCGGGCGCCGCTTCATAGGTCAGCTTCGGCCACAAATCCAGGTCGGGCGGATCGAGCTGCGCCGGACCGGAGCCGTCGAGCACGAAGTGCACGTGCCGTGTGGCCGCGCAGTTCGGAATGATCGCGACCGGCAGCGATGCAGCGTGCGTCGGATAATCCTTGATCTTCACGTCGAGCACGGTCGTCAGTCCGCCGAGCCCCTGCGCACCGATGCCGAGCGCATTCACCTTGTCGAGAATTTCCAGGCGCAGCGCTTCGATGCGGTTCTGCGGACCGCGCGCGCGCACTTCGTGGATGTCGACGGCGTCGAACAGCGATTCCTTCGCGAGCACCATCGCTTTTTCCGCGGTGCCGCCGATGCCGATGCCGAGCATGCCCGGCGGGCACCAGCCCGCGCCCATCTCCGGCACCGTTTCCAGGATCCAGTCGACGATCGAATCCGATGGATTGAGCATCGTCATGACCCCTTGTTCTCCGAGCCGCCGCCCTTGGCAGCCACGGCGATTTCGAGCTCCTCGCCCGGCACGACTTCCATGTGAATCACCGCCGGCGTGTTGTCGCGCGTGTTCTTCCGGTCGAACGCGGGGTCGGAGACGATCGAGGCGCGCAGCTTGTTGTCGGGATGGTTGTACGCGCGGCGCACGCCTTCGTTGATCATCTCGGCGAGGCTCATGCTCGCCTCCCAGCGCACGCTCATGCCGACGCGCGCGAACACCGTGACGATGCCCGTGTCCTGACAGATCGGGCGATGGCCCTGCGCGCACATGCGCGAGTTCACCAGGATCTGCTTGATTGCGTCCTTCGCCGCCGGGCTCGCTTCGCGCTCGTAAGCCGCGGCCATGGCCTGGATGAAGTCGGGCGAGTGGTAGTACGAAATGTATTGGAGAGCGTCGGCGACGCTCTGGATCACGTCGTCCTGCCGGATCGTAGTCATGGAAAGTTCGGAGCTGGCGGTGGAGGCGGGCGGGGAATCTATCACAGCCGCAGCACGTGCTGCAGGTAGGCGGCTTCGTCGGGCGGCCGCCCCGACCGTTGCGCTTCCCACATCGCCTCAGCGAGGCATTCGATGATGCGATGCTCGGCTTCGTGCGCCGCGCCGAGGCGCGCCGCGAGGCTCTCGAACGCCTTGCGCAGGCCGGCCGGCCGGTCGGTCGCGATCTGGTCGCGCACGGCCAGGTGTAATCCCATGTGCAGGAACGGGTTCGATTGTCCGCCTTCCGGCGTGTAGTCGCGTTCGAGAGCGTCCGCGCCGCGCTCCAGCGCCGCGTGATACTCCGGATGCAGTGCGATGACGTCGGCGACCTGTGCCTCGAGCGGCTCGATCGGCAGGCCAGCGCGCCGTTTGCGCCAGGCCTCGATGTAGACGCGGCGCAGGTCGTCGCGCGACTGGTTGTCGAAAAAGGGCATGGCGCGATTCTATCGCGACTTCCTGGTCTTGCCGGCGCGAGTCTTCTTCGGCGCGGGCTGCTCCGAGCGCGTTTTCTGCGTGAATTCGCACAGATCCAGGATCGGGCACTCGGGACACTTCGGCTTGCGCGCCACGCAGGTGTAGCGGCCGTGCAGGATCAGCCAGTGGTGCGCGTTCTGCAGGTACTCCGGCGGCACGACTTTGAGCAGATGGTCCTCGACTTCGCGCACGTCAGTGCCGGGCGCGAGGCCGGTGCGATTCGCGACACGGAAGATGTGCGTGTCGACCGCGATCGTCGGCTGACCGAAGGCGGTGTTCAGGATCACGTTCGCCGTCTTGCGCCCGACGCCGGGCAGCGCTTCGAGCGCCTCGCGTGTTTGCGGGACCTCGCCGCCGTGCTGTTCCAGCAGGATGCGGCACATCTCGATGACGTTCTTCGCCTTCGAGTTGTACAGGCCGATCGTCTTGATGTACTCGGACAGGCCGGCGATGCCGAGCTTGAAAATCGCCTGCGGCGTATTCGCGTGCTTGTACAGCGTGCGCGTCGCGAGGTTGACGCTCTTGTCGGTCGCCTGTGCGGAGAGAATCACCGCGACCAGCAGCTCGAACGGCGTGCGGTATTCGAGCTCGGTCTTCGGGTTCGGGTTGAGGGCCTTGAGGCGCGCGAAGATGACGGCAACTTTCTTCTTATTCATGATCTACGTTGTGCAACCCAGTTGCGCGCCGCGAGCAGCAGTCCGAACGCAATGAACGCGCCGGGCGGCAGCATCGCGAGCAGGAATCCCATGTCGACGCGGAACACGCTCGTTTCCGCCCAGCCAGCCCACGCTCCCGGGAAATTGCCGGCGTCATGCAGCAGCGAGCCGCGCCCGACGAGCTCGCGAGCGATGCCGAGGGGCAGCAAGGTCACCGCGATGCCCGCCGCAATCCGCAGGCTTCCGGCGAGTGTTGCACCGAACGTTGCGTGTCGCGCCTGCAGATGCTGGACGACGATCAGGTTCGACACGATCAGCGGCACGAACAGCGTCAGCGAGTTTCTCAGGTCGCTGAACCACGCGCTCAGCAGCAACTCGGCGCACGCGACGAGCGCTGCGAGCGTGAGCATGGTCGCTGCAAGCGCCGTCTCGTCGCTCAGGCGCGGCCTGAGCACGGCGAGCAACATCGTTGCCAGCGGCACGACGATCAGCACGACGATGCCGATGCCGAGAGCATCGACGATGGTGTCGCTCATCGCGAGCAGCGGGCAGACGGCGATGAGCTGTGCCGTGCTACCGAAGTGGTGCGAGCTGCGAGCGCTCATTGGGCGGCCTGATCGAAGATCCGCTGACGGTTGCGCTGATAGTACTCGAGCGTGTTGCGCACTGCCTTGACGATCGCGCGCGGCGTGATCGTCGCGCCGGTGAATGCGTCGAAGTCGCCGCCGTCGCGCCGCACGGTCCAGCGTTGCGGCTGCGGATCCGTCAACGAGCGGCCGCGGAATCGATCGAGCCAGTGCACGTCGCGCGACTCGAACGCGTCGCCGAGGCCCGGAGTTTCGTTGTGGCGAATCACCTGCACGCCGATCAACCGCCCGTCCTGGCCGATCGCCACGAGTAGCTCGATGGGACCGCGATAACCGTCCGGAGCGATCGACTGGATCACTGCAGCGACCGGCGCTCCGCCGCGGCGCGCGCGATAGATCTTGACGGGCTGTGACGAGCCGAGCAGGTCCGGCGCTAGCACGTCGATCGAATCTTCCAGCATCTCGTTGTCGTGCGTCGCCGGTACAACGAGCGCATCGAGCCGCTGCTTGATCCACGCCTGCTCGTTGCTGGCGATGCGCTCGCGCGTGAAGCTCGCGACCAGCGCGACCAATGCGGTCAGCACCGCGGCAACGATCGCCAGCGTCACGGCGGGCTTAGCGGGCATGCCCATAGATGCGCGGAATCGTGTAGCGATCGATCAGCGGCACGGTGAGATTCATGATCAGCACCGCGAAGGCAACGCCGTCCGGGTAGCCGCCCCAGGTGCGGATGATGTACGTGAGCACGCCGATGCCGGCGCCGTAGATCAGCTTGCCGCGCTCGCTCGTCGCCGCGGAGACAGGATCGGTCGCGATGAAGAAGGCACCGAGCATGCTGGCACCCGACGTCAAGTGGAACAGCGGCCCGGCGTAGGCGCCGGGGTCGGCCGCCGACATGACGGAAGCGCAGACGAACAGCGCGGTGAGCATTGCCACCGGGATTTGCCAGCGAATGATCCGCAGCGCGAGCAGCCAGCCGCCGCCAGCCAGCGTCGCAAGGTTGATCCATTCCCAGCCCTTGCCGCCGAAGGCGCTGAACATCGCGTTTGCGTGCGCTTCGCCCATCGTCATGCCGAGCGCGAGATCGGTGCGCAGCGCATCGAGCGGCGTCGGCGAAGTAATGGCATCCCAGGTGAAACGCTCCGGCGGCATGCCAGTGAGAATCGTCGTGAGCGTCTCGACGAACGACAGCGATGCAGGCTCGAATCCCGCGACGTTCGGCGGCAGCCATTGCAGCAGCCGCGCCGGAAACGAAACGAGCAACACGGCATAGCCGACCATCGCCGGATTGAACGGATTCGCGCCCAGGCCACCGAACAAGTGCTTGGCGAGCAGGATTGCGAACGCGACACCGCTGACGATCAGCCACCACGGCGCGAGCGGCGGCAAGCACAAGGCGAGCAGCACTGCAGTAATGATTGCGCTGCCGTCGAGCAGGTAGGGCGGCAGAGGCTTGCCGCGCAGACGCAGCGCGGCAGCTTCGGCAGCGAGCGCGGTCGCAACGCCGAGCACGATCTGAATCAACACTCCCGGTCCGAAGAACATGACGTGCAGCGCGACCGTCGGGATCAGCGCGTACAGCACTTGCCGCATGACGCGGCCGACGCTGCTCGGAGCGACGACATGCGGAGCCGGGGCGGTCGGAAATGGCTGCGGTGCGCTCACGACGGTTTCTTCGCCAGCTCCTGGCGTTTTTTCGCGAGCGCGGCGAGCCGCTCGCTCTCGATCCGTTCCAGGCGCGCCGACCGCGCCTCGAAACGCACGCGGGCCGCGCTGGCGTTCGTGCGAGCGGCGAGCCTCTCGGCCAACGCGGGCTTCATATCACGAAAGCGCTCGGCGAGCGGTATCTGGCTGGGACAGACGTAGTCGCAGCAACCGCATTCGATGCAGTCCATGAGGCCATAGGTTTCGAGAGCATCGAGATCGCGTGCCTTGGCATACCAATGCAGCTGTTGCGGCAGCAATATCGCCGGGCAGGCTACAGCGCAGTTGCCGCAGCGGATGCAGGGCATCTCCGCCGCACGCGGCTGCAAGTCGAGCGCGGAAGCGGCAATGACGCAATTCGTGGCTTTGATCACCGGCATGTCGTCGTGCGGCAGCGCCTGGCCCATCATCGATCCGCCCATGATCAGGCGCGACATGCGTCCGGTGTAACCGCCGCAATCGTAGATGAGTGCTGCGAGCGGCGTGCCGAGCGCAACGTCGAGATTGCGCTGTTCGAGCACTCCGTCGCCGGTTATGGTGACGATGCGGCTCGTCAGCGGTTGCGAATCGCGAATCCAAGACGCGACCGCGGCTGCAGTACCGACATTGAGGCAGACCGTGTTCACGTCCGCCGGCAAGCCACCGGACGGCACTTCGACGTCGAAGATCGCGGTAATGAGCTGCTTCTCGCCGCCGGCCGGATAGATGCTCGGCACGCGTCGCAATTGAATCCGCTCGTCGTGCGCATCGGCGATGGCGGCTTCGAGCGCTGCCGCTGCTTGCGGCGTGTCGTCTTCGATTGCGATGACGCAGGTCTTTGCCGCCAGCGCGTGAAGCAGGACTCGCGCGCCGAACACCACGTCGCGCGCTCGTTCGCGCATCAGCATGTCGTCGCAGCTGATGTAAGGCTCGCACTCGGCACCGTTGATCAGTAGTCGCACGTCGGCCGCTCCAGCCGCGCTGTTGAGCTTCGCAGCGGTCGGAAATACCGCGCCGCCGAGCCCGACGATGCCGCCGCGCGCGATGAGCTCACGCAGTTGCTCTGGCGCAAGCTGATCGAACGGCGATGGAGCAGGCCCGGCGTGGCGCTCGTCGCGACCGTCGTTGGCAACGACGATGCTCAGGGTCGACGCGCCCAAGCGATGCGGCGCCGGTCGCGGCTCGATCGCTGCAACCGTCCCCGACGTCGGTGAGTGCAGCCATGCGCTGACAGTGCCGCCGGGCTGCGCAATCGGTTGCCCGCGCAGAATCCGCTCACCAGGTTTGACCAGCGGCACTGCCGGTGCGCCAGCGTGTTGATCCAGCGGCAGCACCAGCTTCTCGACCGGGCTCGCGGCGCGCAACGCCTGCGTGGTCGAACGCTCCTTGTGAGCGTTGAGTCGTAACCCGCCGCGCGTTCCGGAAGTAGCCATGGTCAGGCCGACGCAGGCCGCATGACGATGCAGTCGACGGGGCAGGGCGGGATGCACAATTCGCAGCCCGTGCACTGCGCGGCAATCACCGTGTGCATGAAGCGGGACGCGCCGACGATCGCGTCGACCGGGCACGCCTGAATGCATTTCACGCAGCCTATGCAGGCGGCCTCGTCGATCCACGCGACGAGCGGATTCGCAGGCACGTTGCCGAAACGCGGATCGACGGGGCGGGCCTCGCGGCCTAGCAATTTTGCAAGCGCGATGGCCGTCGCGTCGCCGCCGGGCGGGCACTGATTGATGTCCGCTTCACCCTTCGCGAGCGCGGCGGCATAAGGGCGGCAGCCGGTGAATGTGCAGCGTCCGCATTGTGTCTGCGGCAGCAGCGCGTCGATTTCTTCGATCAGCCGGTCCTGGTCGGTGTTCGAGCGGCGCGCAGCGAACGCTGCGGCGGCGCCGGCCGCGGCGGCCAATCCAACCATCGTCAGCAGGGCCGGCAACATCGCTATTCCTGGATCAGGCCGCTGAAGCCCATGAACGCCAGCGCCATGATCCCCGCGGTCACGAGCGCGAGCGGCGCCTCGCGAAAGGCAACGGGAATATCCGCCTGCTGCAGCCTTTCGTACAGCGCTGCGAATGAAAGCAGCAGCACAGCGAGTGCCGCTGCCGCGCCGATCGCGAGCAGCACTGCGACGCCGAAGGTTGTGCCCCGCAGATCGGTGATCAATGCGATTCCGAGCAGCGCCGTGTTGGTGCTCATCACCAGAGCGAAGCCCGGCTGCTGAGTCAGCACCGCGCGACGCCGAAGCGCGATGTCCAGGAGCGGTACTACGATCAGCACCACGGCGATGAGCGCCGGAGTGCGCAGGTATTCCAGGTGCCAGGGACCGAGCACGAAGCGCGCGAGCAGCCAGCCAAAAAGCGCGACAGCCGGTACCGCAACGAGACAAACGATCGCGATGATGCGCGCCCCGCCGAAGATATCGGTCGGCGTCACGAACGGACGCCACTGCGGCATGTGCGCGAGCACCACTGTCGTGACCAGCACGCTGCTCAGCAGGACCATGAGCAGGGACGACATGGCTCGCTACTTCACTTTCATCCCCGGCGTCGCGCCCGCGTCCGGGGACAGCAGGAAGATGTCCTTCCCACCCGGACCCGCCGCAAGCACCATGCCTTCGGAAACGCCGAAGCGCATCTTGCGCGGCTTGAGATTCGCGAGCACCAGCGTCATACGCCCCGGCAGCTGCTCCGGCGCGTACGCGGAGCGAATGCCGGCGAATACGGTGCGTTGTCCGTCGCCGAGATCGAGCGTGAGCTTCAGCAACTTGTCCGCGCCATCCACGACCTCGGCCGCGACGATCTTCGCGATGCGCAGATCGAGCTTCGCGAAGTCTTCGACGGTCACCTCGTTGACTGCCGATGCTGCAGCAGGCCCGGTCGCCTTCTCGTCGGGCTTCGCTGCGGCCTCGTCAATGCCAAGCAGTGCGTCGAGTTGCTTCGACTCGGCGCGAGTCATGAGATGTTCGTACGCACCGATGACATGATTTTCCAGCAGCTGCTGCGAGTCGCTCCATTGCAGCGGGGCAATGCGCAGGAAGCTCTCGACCGACTCGGCCAGCTTTGGCAGCACCGGCTTCAAGTAGATCGTGAGCAGGCGGAACACATTCAGGCTGATCGTGCACACCTGCTTCAGCTGCGCATCGTTCTTCGGATCCTTCGCGAGCTCCCACGGAGCCTGCTGCGCGATGTAGGCGTTGGCCACGTCGGCCGCTTCCATGATTTCACGCATCGCCTTGCCGAATTCGCGCTGCTCGTAGTACGCGGCAATCCGCTGCGACGCTGCGCGTACGTCGTCGAGCAGCGCACTGTCGAACGGACCTTGACCGAGCTGCCCACCGAAACGCTTGGTGACGAACCCGGCAGTGCGGCTCGCGATGTTCACGTACTTGCCGACCAGGTCGCTGTTGACGCGCGCCACGAAGTCGTCGGGATTGAAGTCCATGTCCTCGACATTCGCATTCAGCTTCGCCGCGATGTAATAGCGCAGCCACTGCGGGTTCATGCCGAGCTCGAGGTAGCGCAGCGGGCTCAGGCCGGTGCCGCGCGACTTCGACATCTTCAGCCCGGACAGCATGATGAAGCCGTGCACGTAGACGTGATCGGGCACCTTGCGGCCCGCGAACTTCAGCATCGCCGGCCAGAACAGCGTGTGAAAGTAGATGATGTCCTTGCCGATGATGTGGATCTGCTCGGTTTCCGGCGCGGCGAGGAATTCCTCGAAGCTGCGCTGCTCGCCCTTGGCGCGCGCCTTGCCGCTGTCGAAGTAGTTCTTGAGCGCGGCGAGATAGCCGATCGGCGCGTCCAGCCATACATAGAAGTACTTGCCGGGCGCGTCGGGAATCGGGATGCCGAAGTACGGCTCGTCGCGCGAGATGTCCCAGTCGGCGAGCGCCTGGTCGCCGCTGCCGCTCAGCCATTCGCGCGCCTTGTTCGCGACCGACGGTTGCAGGCGGCCCGGCGTGTCGAGCCAGCCCTTCATGAACTCGATGCACTTCGGATCCGACAGCCGGAAGAAGTAGTGGTCGGAGCTCTTGCGCACCGGCGCGACGCCCGACAGCGTCGAGTAAGGATTGATCAGATCGGTCGGCGCATACACGGAGCTGCAGTTCTCGCACGCATCGCCGTACTGATCCTTGGTGTGGCACACCGGACATTCGCCCTTGATGTAGCGGTCGGGCAGGAACATCTGCTTGACCGGGTCGAAGAACTGCTCGACCGGCTTCACGTAGATCAGGCCCGCGGCCTTGAGCTGGCGATAGATGTCGGTCGAGAGCGCGAAGTTCTCGGGCGAGTGCGTCGTGTACCAGTGGTCGAAGCTGAGGTGGAAGCCGTCGAGATATTGCCGGCGCCCGGCGCCGATCCGGTCGATCAGCTGCTCGGGCGTGATGCCTTCGGCCTCGGCCTTCAGCATGATCGGCGCGCCGTGCGTGTCGTCGGCGCCGACGAAGTGCACCGCGCGGCCCTGCATGCGCTGGAAGCGCACCCAGATGTCGGCCTGGATGTACTCCATGATGTGGCCGATGTGGAACGGGCCGTTCGAGAACGGCAGGGCAGTCGTGATGAACAGGGGACGCAGGGAAGCCATGCAGGGATGATAGCGGACTCGCCGTGCCGATCTATCAGCGAAAGGGCTATCCGCGACCGGCCGTTAGCCGTTGTCTTTCACCGGCTCGAACTTGGCCTTGTTGATGCCTTTCTTGTACGCGTCCTTGCCGGTGATCATGGCCTTGTCGAGCAGCTCCTGGATCGCGCTGTCCATCGTGCGCATGCCGTGCGCCGCGCCGCTCTGCATGGTGTTTTCCAGCTGGTCGAGCTTGCCCTGGCGGATCAGGTTCGCGACAGCCGGCGTGTTCACCATGATCTCCAGCGCGGCGACGCGGCCGGGCTTGCCGGCGCGCGGGATCAGCTGCTGGGAGATCACGCCGCGCAGCGAGGTCGAAAGCATCGCGCGGACGTGCTGCTGCTTGTCGGCGGGGAAGGCGTTGACCATGCGGTCGACCGTCGGCGCGGCGCCGTTGGTGTGCAGCGTGCCCATCACGAGAATGCCCATTTCGGCCGCCGTGACCGCGATGCTCATCGTCTCGTAGTCGCGCAACTCGCCGACCAGGATGACGTCCGGATCCTCGCGCAGGGCCGACAGCAGGGCCTCGGAGAAGCCGGGGCTGTGCGTGCCGATCTCGCGCTGGCTGATCAGGCAATTCTTGCGCGGGTGCACGAACTCGATCGGGTCCTCGATCGTCAGGATGTGACCCTTCATGCGCGAATTCATGTCGTCGATCATCGCGGCGAGCGTGGTCGACTTGCCGGAACCGGTCTTGCCGGTCACGAGGATCAGGCCGTTGTTGACCTTGCACAGGTTGCGCACCGGATCCGGCATGTTCAGCTGGTCGAGCGTGAGCGCCTTGGACGGGATGGCGCGGCAGACGCAGCCGAGCCCGTACAGGTGCCGCATCACGTTGACGCGGAAGCGCGAGACGCCGGGAATGATGTAGGCGAAGTCCGCGCCGTGCTTCTCTTCCAGTCGCTGCTGCGCGGCGCGCGGCATGATCTCGCGCAGAGTCTCTTCGACGAACTGCGGCGTCAGGATTTCCGGACGCAGCGGCTGCAGCTCGCCGTACATGCGGATGCGCGGCGGATCGTTGGCGATGAAGTGCAGGTCGGAGCCGTTGCGGCTCAGGACCTCTTTCAGGTACTCGTCGATGCGCCGCGGGACGTAGGCATTCGCGGTCGTGCTGCTGACAGGATCGGTGCTCATTGTTGACGGTCGTGCACGGCTAGCCCGGTGCGAGGTCGAACTTCGGCAGGACGCTGGTGTCGGTCACGAACTTCGAGAACAGGCGCTTGTCGCTCGCGTACACGTAGGCGTCGTCGGGATCGATTTCCTTCGCCTGCACGTTCGTCAGCAACGCCTGGTCGAGCATCTGCATGCCGAGATCCTTGCCGGTCTGCAGCTGGGTCGGAATCTGGTGCGTCTGGTCGGTCATGATCAGCTTGCCGATCGCGCGCGTCAGCACCATGACCTCGCAGATGGCCTTGCGGCCGCGCTGGTCCGCCGTCTTCACGAGCACCTGCGTGATCACGGCGATCAGGCTCTGCGACAGGAAGCTCTTGGTCTGCTCGCGCTCGTCCGCGGGCAGCGCGTCGACGACGCGGTCGATCGTCTTGACCGCACCGGTCGTGTGCAGCGTGCCCAGCACCAGGTGACCGGTCTCGGCCGCCGTCATCGCCCAGCGGATCGTGTCGGCGTCGCGCAACTCGCCGACCAGGATGACGTCGGGATCCTCGCGCATCGCCGCGCGCACGCCTTCGGAGAAAGAGGGCAGGTGCGTGTTGAGCTCGCGCTGGATGATCTGGCTCTGCTTGCTCTTGTGCACGAACTCGATCGGATCCTCCAGGCT
>CADEEJ010000144.1:12097-13212 GCA_902826315.1 uncultured Steroidobacter sp. | reverse complement strand
TCGACCTGGACGATGACCTCCTGGCCTTCGTCCAGCAGCTCACGGATGTTGCGGCCGCCCGGTGCCTGGCCGCCCTTGAAATATTCCTTGGAAATTTCCTTTAGCGGCAGGAAGCCGTGACGCTCCGCGCCGAAGTCGACGAAGCACGCTTCGAGACTCTGCTCGACGCGTGTGATGCGGCCTTTGTAGACGTTCGCTTTCTTCTGTTCGCGTGAAGGTACTTCGATATCGAGGTCGTAGATTTTTTGTCCATCAACCAGTGCGACGCGCAACTCCTCTTCCTGAGTTGCGTTGACGAGCATTCGCTTCATGAGACCCTTCTGAGTATTCGCAAAGGGCCGCGAGCTCACGCACGGCGGGCGGAAGCGTTGGACTTGAGGTGCGATCGGGAAACGAATTCATCCGATTGGTGCTTCGGCAGCGGATCTGTGGATCCGGCTCAATTTTCCATTCACTTTTTGGCCCGCCCGTGGCGCGATATAGACGCGGCCGGACGATGGTCTGCGCAATCCCCGTGAGACCCGGGCTCGCGCGCCGATGTCGGCACGACTGGGACAGACCGGGTGAGACAGATTCGAACAGAACCAACTAATATGCGGCGCCTCTTGCGTAAGCTTCGAGATACCGCGGAAATCGCCGCGGAATATAACAGGGCGTGCGCCTCCAATCAATGATCGATCAATAGGTTACGTGCACTTGCCAGTCAGCCCAGTCAGCCCCGTTACTTATGTCGAGGCGCAGTCGGGGGACGAAGGGCAGCGCCTCGACAACTTCCTGCTTCGGACCCTCGGCTCAGTGCCACGAAGCCTCGTTTACCGCATCCTGCGGACCGGTGAGGTGCGCGTAAACGGCCGACGCGCCAAGCCGGCCTATCGGCTGATCGCGGGCGACCGGGTACGGTTGCCGCCGCTGAAGGACGCGGATCGCAAGCAGGATGCCGACCCGGCGAAAGCGCCGTCCAAGTCGCTGCGAGAGTTCGTGACCGCTGCTGTCATCCACGAAGATCGCGACCTCATCGTGGTCAACAAGCCTGCCGGCGTCGCTGTGCACGGCGGGAGTGGGGTGAGCTCCGGGGTGATCGAGGCACTGCGTGCCGTACATCCGCAGCTCAAGGA
>CADEEJ010000144.1:5584-11997 GCA_902826315.1 uncultured Steroidobacter sp. | reverse complement strand
TCGAGCAGTTCGGCAAAGTCGCCACGCTTCTCGATGTCGATCTCGGCACCGGGCGCACGCATCAGATTCGCGTGCATGCCGCGCATGCCGGCTATCCAGTCGCGGGCGACGAGAAATACGGCGATTCCGCGAAGGACGCGAAGCTCAAGGCGTACGGCTTGTCACGCATGTTCTTGCATGCCGCCTCGCTGAAGTTTCGCCGCGGCGACGAGCCGTTCACGGTGAACGCACCGCTGCCGCCGGAATTGCAGGCAGTCGTCGACGAGTTGCGCCGAACCAAGGCTAAGGCACCGTGAAGCCGTGCTTGCGCAGGACCGCGGCCAGCCAGATCAGCGGCAGGCCGACGAGCGCAGTTGGATCGTGCGAGTCCACCTTGTCGAACAGCGAAATGCCGAGCGCTTCGACCTTGAAGCCACCCGCGCTGTCATAGGGTTTGTCGCGCGCTACGTAGCGGCGGATTTCCTCGTCGCTGAGGCGACGGAAGTGCACGGTAGTGACGTCGAGGTGACCCTCGTTCGTGCCGCTATCCGAGAGCACGACGTGCACGGCGGTGTTGAACACCACGCGGTGTCCGCTCAGCGATTTCAGTTGCGCGATCGCCCGGTCGCCCGAGCCTGGTTTGCCGAGCACGTCCCGCCCGCACATCGCCAGCTGATCCGACCCGATGACGAGGCTGTGTGTGCTCCGGCGCGCGACCACTTCAGCCTTGGTGCGAGCCAGCCGCCCGACCAGGTCCGCCGCCGATTCGCCGGGGAGCGGCGATTCATCGATGTTCGGGGCGGCGACCGTGAAGGGGACGCCCAGCCGCTCCAGCAGCTGTTTGCGGTAGACAGAGGTCGAAGCCAGCACCAACCGCAGCTTGCCGGCACCCTTTCCGCCGGTCATGTAACAAGCCCTACTAAAACAATCATTTACGCCCTTATTGTTTTTGACACTGCCGGGGGTGGCCGCTAGTATACGCGCCCCATGCCGCGACCCCCGGGCGTCTCCAACGACCAGCAAGTGGACGCAGACGTCTGTGCGCGTGCGGGCAGCACCATCGAGCGTCATTTTTCCGTGGAGCAGCTGCCGCGTCTGCAAGAGGCGGGTGCGCTGGACGGATCGCGGATCGACGTGCGGCTGAGGTTTTCGCTGTTCGACGATCGGCCGGCGGTCGACGGAAAGTCGAGCGGTACGCTGAGCCTGCGCTGCCAGCGTTGCCTGCAGCCGGTGGCGGTGCCGATCGAAGAGCAGTTCCAGGTCATCCTGGTGCAGCAGGAGAGTGCGGACGAGCCCGGCGGTTACGAGCCGGTGGTCGCCGATCCAGCGCACTTCGATGTGCGCTGGCTGGCTGAGGAACAAGCGCTGCTGGCGCTGCCGCTGGTGCCGCTGCACGCAGTCGGCGAATGCGAGGAGGCGGCGATGCCGCCGCTCGGTATCGAGGAGGGCGCGAGCCCCGGCGCGCAGCGGCCGTTCAGGAATTTGCGAGATCTGTTGGAGAAATGAGCCATGGCAGTTCAGAAGAGCCGAAAGACCCCATCCAAGCGCGGCATGCACCGCTCGCACGACCATCTCGGCCGTCCGGCGCTGTCGGTCGATCCGACCTCGGGCGAGACGCACTCGCGTCACCGCATTTCGCCGGATGGTTTCTATCGCGGCAAGAAAGTCATCGCGAGCCGCGACAAGACCGAGAGCGAATAACGCCCGACCCGCGGCGCCTGACCGGCCTCGCGGTGTGACATCTCCTTGAACAGTCCCCGGCCGATCACAATCGCGGTGGACGCCATGGGCGGCGATCACGGCCCGGGCGTCACGGTGCCCGGCGCGCTTGCTGCGCTCGCGGCCGAGGCCGACCTGCACGTCGTGCTCGTCGGTTTGCGTGAGCCGATCGAACAGCTGCTGCGCGACGCGCCAGCAGCAGCCCGCGCGCGCATTCGTGTGCAAGAGGCGACGCAGGTCGTCACCATGGACGAGAAGCCGCAGGAAGCCCTGCGTCGCAAGAAAGATTCTTCGATGCGTGTCGCGATCGACCTGGTCAAGGCCGGCGAAGCGGCGGCGTGCGTCAGCGCCGGCAACACCGGCGCACTGATGGCGACGGGGCGGTTCGTGCTGAAGACGATCGATGGCATCGACCGGCCCGCCATCATCTCGCGCATCCGCGCCCGCCACGGCCACACGCACATGCTCGATCTCGGCGCGAACTCCGAATGCACTGCCGAGCATCTCCTGCAGTTCGCGGTAATGGGCAGCGTGGTCGCATCCGACATGCACGGCATCGCGCAGCCGCGTGTCGGGATCCTCAACATCGGCTCGGAAGAAATGAAAGGCGACAGCGTCGTGCAGGACGCGGCCCGGCTGCTGTCGGCGGGCAAGTTGAACTACGTCGGCTTCGTCGAGGGCGACGACATTTTCTCCGGCGAGGTCGACGTGGTCGTGACCGACGGCTTCACCGGCAACGTCGCACTGAAGACGATGGAAGGTCTCGCGAAGATGTTGATGGGCGCGCTCAAGACGGAGTACACGCGCAATCCACTGCGCTACGTCGGTGCAGCGGCTTCCTGGCCGGTGCTGCGCTCGTTGCGCCGTGAGTTCGATCCGCGCACCTACAACGGCGCCAGCATGGTTGGCTTGAGCGGCATCGTCATCAAGAGCCATGGCAGCGCCGACGTGCTGTCCTTCCGCAATGCCATCCGCGTCGGGCTGATCGAAGCGCGCAAGGGCGTGCCGACGCAGATCGCCAACCTGCTGCGCGCTCAGTTGGCGTAGACTTTGCCCATTCGTGAAGACGCAGCGATGAAGACTGGATATCGATCGAGCGCAGTGCGCCTCGCGGGCTGGCTCGCCGGTTGCGCAATCAGTGCGCAGCTGCACGCCGCCACCTACCCGTTGCCGGGCGGCGAGGACACGGTCATCGGCGAGGTCCAATACGTAGTCGCGCAGCACGAAGACACGCTGCTCGATCTCGGGCGTCGCTACGGAGTCGGCTACGAGGAGATCGTCGCAGCCAATCCGGGTGTCGACGCGTGGCTGCCGGGCGCGGGCACGCGCGTGCTGATTCCCTCGCGATACATCCTGCCGGAGGAGCGCGAAGGCCTGGTCGTCAGCCTCGCCGAGCATCGGCTCTATTACTTTCCGCGCGCCAAGGCCGGTACGCCGCCGGTCGTCATGACCTATCCGATCAGCATCGGCAAGATGGATTGGAAGACGCCGCTCGGCATGACGCGGATCGTCAACAAGCGCGAAAAGCCGATCTGGTATCCGCCCGAGTCGGTGCGTAAAGAGCACGAAGCAGACGGCCGTCCGCTGCCGAAAGCCGTGCCGGCCGGCCCCGACAATCCGCTCGGCGAGTACGCGATGCGCCTCGGCATTCCCGGCGGCGCGTATCTGATCCACGGCACGAATCTGCCCGCGGGCGTCGGCATGCAGGTGACGCACGGCTGCATCCGAATGTATCCGGAGAACATCGCCGAGCTGTACAAGCTCGTCCCTGTCAACACGGCAGTGCGGCTGATCGACCAGCCGTATCGCATGGGCTGGCACGGCGAGGAGCTGTACATCGAAGTGCACGCGCCGCTCGAGGGACAGGACCCCGCGGATACGCGCAGTCTCACCAACATCACGCGCTTGCTCGTCTCGGCTACGCAGAATCGCACGGTGGCGATCGACTGGGCGAAGGCCGAGCGCGCGTTCATCCAGGCGACGGGCGTGCCCGAGTCAGTGCTGCTGCAGCCGGCGACCGTACAAGCCGCCGGTGATGCTCCTAGCGGCCGGTAAGCGCGCGCCGCAATAGTCAGCGCGTCGCGCTGCGCTAGACTGCGCGCGCGGGTCCCGCGGCCGAAGTCATCTATCTACCGAGTTAGTCCATGGCCGAGGCTGTGGGGCCCGCCAATCTCCGGTCGAAAAAAAACGCCGCGGCATGGGCCGCGGCGTTTCTTGTTTCGACGTATCGAGTCGATTACTTCGACACGGCCTTCTTGAAGGCGCGATCGATCTTCTCGTTGGTCGCGTCGCAGCAGGCCTGGCTGGCCTGTGCGGCCTGCAGTGCCTGATTGGCAGCGCTCTGCGCGCTGTCAGCTGCCGAGCGTGCCGAAGCCGCCGCGCTGGCCGCGGAGTCCGCTGCAGCCTTCGCAGCTGCGGCGTCCTGCACTGCCTTGTCGGCAGTGGCCTTGATCTCATCGACTGCCTTCTGCGAGACGCAACCGCTGGCAGCGACGAGCACAAGGGCAGCAACGCCTGCCTTCAGCGTGGTGGAGATGGTTTTCTTCATGACTTCTTTCCCCTTCTTCTGGGTCGGACAAAAATGGACGGGAGCGACTGAATTTCACGCCTCTTAATCCTCGGGACTTATGGCGAGTTCCCTCGGATTTCGCCTCAAAAGCTCAATGTTTGTAAAAGCTTCCGGCGCGAGCCGAGCGCGGAGGATACAAGATCGAAGCGGTGCGATAAAGCACGCGTTGACGTGCGTTGCTTTATGCAGACACGTCGATTGTCAGCGCCAGCAGTCGTTGCCCGCAGGCGTACGCTCTCCGGTCTCATTGATGGTCAGCGTGCGACATGCTGCAGCGTCGGCCGTCTGGCCGGCGATTGCTGTCGCCGTGGCGGTATACGTCGTAGTGGTCGGCCGAGCCAAAGCGACGGAGTAGTGGCCGCCCGGCGTCGTCGCAGGTACGCCCAGCCCGCCGTCCGCCGGCGCCGGAGTGAGCTCCGTGTCGTCGGCGTAACGGTTGTTCTGGAGAAAGAACTTCTCCTGCGCTGCTTGCACGCGCAGCAGCGTCATGCGCGCATCCGTGCGGTTGGTCCGGAGCAGATAGTCGCGATAGCTGTTCACCGCGAGCGTGCCGAGAATGCCGATGATCACGACCACTGCCATCAGTTCCAGCAGCGTGACGCCTCGGCTGCGCGCTCGCGAGCTCGGCGGGGACATATAGCGGTTCAAGGCTGCGTGCTCCTGTGCCTGTAGGCGTTCCGGATCAGTTCGCGCTCGTCTCGCGCCAGTAGGTCTTCACGCGGCTGTCGAAGTCGCGGCAGATGTCCAGGACGCGCACACCGGCGAGACAGACGAACTGCGTGGTGCCCGGAGGCGGCGGGCAGTCTTCGCCTTCGCACGGCGGGGGGCAATCGTCGCCGGTGCACGGCTCGGCCTCGGTGCCCAACACCATGGTCGAGATGTCGCCGGCGATACCGCCGAAGTTGAAGTCGTCGAACCGATCGGTGGTGTCGGCCTCGCCATCGACGCGCACCGGCGAGCCGTCCAGCACCTTGACCGCGAAGGCGCGATTCGTGCCCAGCGTGGGGGCGCACGGATCGGTCGGGATCGTGGTGCTCGGCGTGTACGTCGTGAACACGATGGCGTTGTTGATCGTCGTAGCCTCGCCCAGCACCTTCTCACCGCGCCACGCGCCGGTGGGCTGATTGAGGTCCAGCCGCCAGCCGAGCGAGGTCGCCGGCATGCTCGGCGTCAGGTCGGAGGTGATGTCGGTGAGGGTGCTCTCCGTGACTCGCGTCAGCGCGTCGTACTGCGCCTGCGTGAGCGCCACGAAGCCGTTGGTGTCGCGGATCGAGTAGAAGCGATCGCGGATCGTCGTATTGAGCGGGTGGCCGCGATAGCCCGAGCCGATGGCGATGTTCAGGAACGGCGCGCCGCCCGGCTGCTGGATGGCAGCCACGTCCGGCGCGTTGTAGAAGCGGCGATTATTGACCGCGAGGTGCGTCGTCTCGTCATGTGAGCCGAGCGATGCGATCACGCCGCCCGCAACCAGCGTGCTGCGCGCATTGCCGTTAGTGATATCCCAGCGCCAGACCTGCGCGCCCAGGTCGCCGGCGTACATGCGGTCGGAGTAGCCGTCGCTGTTGGTGTCCAGCACCGTGATGTTGCCCGGGATGCTGTGAACCATGCGCGTGTTGTCCAGATCGGTACCGGTCGGACCTGCGCTCCACAGCAGCGCGCCGCTCAATGCATCCACGATGAAGACGCGGTTGCCCACGGAGTCCGTCGCGTAGGCCGTGCCGTCCTGGATGGTGTCGTGACCGCCGCCGATCACGAGCACGAGCTTCTGCGAGTTCTGCGTCGCGCCGTTGACGTTGACCCGCGCGACCGTCGGAGTCGACCAGGTCTGGCCGACGCCCGGCAGCTCGGTGGAGCCGATGCGCCACATGAACTTCGGCGCGGTCTTGCTGGTCACGTCGAGGGCGTAGTAGCCGTTGCCGCCGCGGCCCATGCCGAAGTAGAGGATGACGCGGTCGCCGGAAGCAGGCGTCACGATGCCGTCGCCGTTGACGTCGAACTTCAGCGTACGGACCTCGCCGTCCAGAGCGTAGCTCTTGCTGTCGGCGACGTTGTTCAGGAACAGGTCGTACTGCATCCGGATGAATTCCTGCGGAATGAACGACCACAGCTCTTCGCCGGTGACCGTGTCCATGGCGTGCAGGTAGCC
>CADEEJ010000144.1:0-5484 GCA_902826315.1 uncultured Steroidobacter sp. | reverse complement strand
GCCTCGGCCGACCAGAAGCTCTGCGCTTCGTCGACGAAGAAGCCGGTGGTTTCGTTGATCGCCGGCAGGTCCGCATCCTGGCCGACGACGACAGCGCCGTCGGTGGTTGCCTTGACGCGATATTTCTTCAGGTTGCCGGGCCAGTGCCGCGTGCTGGCGGGCTGGAACACGGACACGTACAGGTCGCTCAACGAGCGCGTGCGGTTGAACGCGTTCACGGCCACCGTCGGCGCGGTGAAGGTCGTGCTCGTCTGCAGGATCTGCAGCGCGAGCCCGGTCAGCACGTTCGTGAGACTTTCGGCGTCGTCCGCCAGGAACGCATCGCTCTCGCCGCCGCTGCCGGCGCGGGCAGTCGTGTTCAAGAAGTCGAGCGCGGCGCCACCGGCGACGTCCGAGCCGAAGCCGATCCAGTAGCTGGTGACGTTCTGCTTGCTCTCGACGTCCGCACGCAGGTCGACGTTGTACATGTACTTCGCGAGCGAGGCGAGACACAGGCCGGAGTTCTTCCAGTCGCCGTCCGGACCTGAGCCGTCGGCCAGGCAGTCCTGCCCCAGGGTCGAGAAATTCGGCAGCGCGGTGATGTCCGTGTTCGACTGGCTGTCCGACGTGGGCAGACCGTCCGTCAGGTAGACGATGTAGTTCTTCTGGCACGAATAGTCGGCCGGGCTCTCGTAATTGGCGCCGTCATCTTGCGCAGGACTGCGCGAAGCGGCCACGCTATGGAACGGATTCGAGGCGTTGCCGAACCCGACGGCGTTGCCCTTGAAATAGCTGTAGGCCTCGAACAGCGTTTCCGACAGCGGCGTGTAGCCGTCCGGATTCCACGAATTGACCATATCGATCAGCTCTTGGCGGTTGGTCTCGATCTGCGAGATCGGATACGCAACCATGCCGCCCTGCGCCCAGAGATCGCCATCATCGTTCTCGGTGTCGTTGCGGCTGTAGCGCATGAGACCGACGTTCACGCCGGACAGCGCGCCGAGCAGACGCGTCGCGGCGTCCTTCATGATATCCATGCGGGTCAGCACGGACGGAATGCGGAACTGATTCCAGTACGCAATGTAGTTGGCGTTGAAGAGCCGCGCGTCCGTACCGGCGCTCGCGCTCGTCCAGACCGACTGGCTGGCGGTGGCCGTCCACACTCCGTTGGTATTGTTGTTGGTGATGTTGCGCGGATACTTGTTGGTCGTCGAAAGATTGCCGTCGATGCCGTTGTCGGCCTTGCATTCGACTTCGCGCGGGTTGTTGTTATTGCTGAGCGATTTCCAGGCGCGGTCGTTGGTGTTGCCGCGCCAGCGAATGAACTTGCCGATGTACGTGCCGTTGCCGTTCGTGCCCAGCGCGGTCGCGGACAACGCGTCCTTGCACTTCAGGAAGCCGAGGTCGAACCAGTTGTTCGAATTGCAATTCGGTACGTTGTTGTTCGTGGACCAGTAAATGCGGTTGCCGATGCTCGCGCAGTCGCCGGTGCCCGCGTAGGTCGTCCGCGGGTCGTAGGGGACCGGCGAGATCGTGTTCGTGCCCATGCTGCCCGAGGTGTCCAGGATCAGCAGGATGTTGGGCGCCGAGAGGTTGCTCGGGTTCGCCCGGAAGATCTCGGTATCGTCCGCGTACGCGCCGGCGCTGACCAGCGTCGCGGCGGCCGCGGCGACAGCCAAGGCGAAGTTGCGTGCTTTGTGGAAGACCATGGATGAAGTCCTCGGTGAGATTCGGGTCGTGCGGCGAGGCGTTAGTTGGCCGAAATGACGACGCGCGTGACGATGTTGTCGGCCACACGGTAGTAGACGGTCATGAAGCGCGCCTTCTCGCCGGCGATCGCCTTGAAGTCGGCGAACTGCACCGGCGTGCGGCCGACCAGGAATTTCGTATCGCTGGTCAGCGACAGGAAGTGCTCTGCGCAGTTCGGGCAGCTGCGCGCGGCGAAGGCGCCGGTCGGCGTCGCGATGGTCGTGACGGTCGTCAACGTCTCGACCGCTTCCTCTTTGACGGACGGATCGGGCGGTGTGGCGGCGCCGGCGGCGCCGAGCCAGATCAGGCCAGTCAGCAATGTCAGAGCTCGTACGTTCATCGTGACATCCTCGGTGCGGTCAGGGCGTGAGAGTGGTCGGCATGCCCGGGCCGGGTGTAATGGTCGAGTCCCACGGAGCGATCACGGCGACGCCCTGCACCGTCGTGGCCACTGCGTTGCGCGCGGACGTTCCGCTGCTCTGGACTTCGAAGTGATAGGTCGAAAAGCTGTCCCAGCTCGCGCCCCAGATTGCCGGCTGAGCGGCGCCGCCGAGCTGCGGCGCGATCCGCGCAAAGAAGGCGTCGCGGTCGCCGGTGTCCGGAATCTTCGTGGTCGTATCCTCCGTCGCGGGCAGCCGTTCGGCGCCGGCGCTCGGATTGAAAGCGCCCAGCGTCATCGCTTGCTCGACGCCGGTCTCGGCAGCCTGGAAGGCGCTCTCGTGGTACTGCATGTTGCCCGCCATCGCGAGCTCCAGGCTCGCGGTGTTCATGCCGGAGATGGCGAGCAGCGTCAGCACCAGCAGCAGCAGCATGCCCACGACCAGGGCCGCGCCGCGCTGCGCGCGCCGGAATGCAATCGGATGCAACGTACGCATGCTCATGTCCCCAGTGCGTTGCGGATCTGAATGGTTCGCGAGACCAGCAGGCGGCGGAAATTGTCGTTGGGCACATACGCCCTGCCGGCGGCGCTCGCCGCGTTCAGATCGGCCGTGGTGCCGGTATCGACGGAGCGATCCGCGTACTCGTAAGTGCGCGTGTCGCGGAAACCGACTTCCGGATTCTCGGCGCGGATCAGCAACCAGATGCGGACCGAGACGACCTGCGCGCCCGACGGGATCGCGCTCGGGTTCACGTAGCGTTGCGCACTGCCGCCCGTGCCGGAAGGATCGACGCCCAGCTGGACCTGCATGTCTTCGACGCCGGGAATGATCTCTTCCGAGTTGAATGTGTTACCGGCGATCAGTGCGTGCCGGCGCAGTGCCGGCAGACCGACGCGGTGCGTGGAGTCGCGATCGACGTAGTAGGCATCGACGACCAGGTCGTTGACCTGACCGGCCGGAGCAGCAGTACAGGCGCCCGCATCGGTGACCAGATTGGCGAAGATGCGCGTCGAGCAGACGCGCAGTCGACCGGTGGTTCCGGTCGAGATCGCTGCCGACGCGCGGCGGACCGTCAGCGTGTCCGAAGTAACCACGGCGCCGGTTCCGAATGCCGCGCAACCGAAGCCGTAGGCGTTGTTGCTGGCTTCCAGGTTGCGCTGCAGATCGTGGGCGAAATTGTTGCCGCAGCCCTGTGCGACCCCTGTCGAGGCCGCGCCCTGTGCAGCTTGGCCGATGACGATGCCGGCACCTTTCACGAGGCCCCAGTAGTTCGACATCCGGACGTCCGGTTCGATGACGCTCAGTGCGTAGCGCGCAGTCTCTTGCAAGCGCGCCGCGGTCTCATTCACTTCGTAGGTCGCGCGGCTGTCCACATACACCTGCGTCGCGCCGAAGATCAGCAGGCCGCCGATCGTCACGGCGACCAGCAGCTCGATGAGGCTCACGCCGCGCGCGCGCGCGCGTCCGGGCAGACGGTTCTTGTTGTGCGAGTCGCTCATATCTGCATGCTCAGCGTGTAGTTCTGTGCTGTGGTCTCGCCGGCTTCGACCCACGACACGGTGATCTGGTACGTCGTCGGAGTGGTGGCCGTATCGACCGTCACGGCTCCGGCCGGCGCGCCCGGCAGCGCCGCCTGGATGGCCGCTTGCCAGACGGCCAGGTCGTGCGCAGCCATTTGCGTAGCCGTGCAGGTCACGCCGGTCCCGATGCACGCAGTAAGCGTGTCGCCGGCTGCACCGGCGTAGGCCGTGCCTGCCGTGCGATTCGCGCGAATGCGATCGCCGAGATCGCCCGCCAGAGTGATGGCCTGCATGCGCGACGTTGCGCTGCCACTCGCGCGCAAAGTAGTGACATACAAGCTCGCGATGCCGAGCATGCCGACCGCCAGCACGACCAATGCCACCAGCGCCTCGACGATGGTGAAGCCGCGCTGCGTCCGGGTCGCGTACATGCGTGTGCGCGCGATCATGTGCAGCTGCCTCCGGTTGCGGTCAACGCGTTGGTGATTTCGGTGGGATCCCGAGTGATGCGCGCCCGCCCGGTGGCCTCGATGACCAGGGCGCGCGCGAGGGAATTGGCACCGACCGTGCGGTTGCCGCGCTCGTCGCAGATGACGACGCGACTGGTGGGCGTCTGGCCCGCCGTGTTGTTCGCAAACCCGGTCGGGCTGTAGCTCACCTTGCCGGTATTGTCGTTGAGGACGGTGACGAGGCCCGGGGCGGTCTGCCGCACCAGGACAGCCTCGTCGGCATCTCGGTCCCAGTTGTTGTTCGCATCCTGGAACACGATCCAGCCGGTCATTTCCCCGCCGCTGCAAGTCGGGTCGGTCGCGCTCGGATTGCTCGAGGCGCAGGCAGTCACGATCGTCTGGCGCTTCACGGCCTCTGAGCGCGCCACCTGCACTGACCGCAGCAGATCGTTGGCCGCGGACGACAAGCGGTTATTGCGCATGAAGTCGCGCATGTTCGGCACTGCAATCGCGGCAAGCACGCCGGCCAGAGTCAACGTCATCATCAGCTCGAACAGCGTGAAGCCGCGCTGGCGCCGGGCAGCAGAAGGAGCGACTTGCATAGGTTGGGTTCCTCGCATGGGCGCGGACTATATCGGCGGCCTGGAGGGGGGCCAGGGGGCGCCGACCAGCGGCGCAGACGTCAGGACGGACGGCGTGGAGCCCTGCGGTTCTGTCAAAAACCGGCGACTGTGATCCGCTTCACATTCGGGGTTGTGTCGACGCGCGTTTCTGTATATAAGAACAAAACTGATTATCCGTACAGTCACGAGACCGCCGAGGCTCCATGATCACCGACCTGACTCCGCGCCAGCGCCAGATCCTGAAGATGATCCAGGACTCGATCATCGACAACGGCATGCCGCCGACGCGTGCCGAGATCGCTGCCGCGATGGGCTTCAAATCGCCGAACGCTGCGGAGGAGCACCTGCGCGCGTTACAGAGGAAGGGCGTGCTCGACCTGTTACCGGGTGCCTCGCGCGGCATCCAGCTGAAGGACTCTCTTCGTGAGCAAATGGGCCTGCCGCTGATTGGTCGAGTTGCAGCCGGCAGGCCCATGCTCGCGGAGGAGCACATCGAGACGCGCTACCAGATCGATCCGAAGATCTTCCAGCCCAAGGCGCATTACCTGCTGAAGGTGCGCGGCATGAGCATGAAGGACATCGGCATCCTGGACGGCGACCTCGTCGCAGTGCATCGCACGCCGGAAGTGCGCAGCCGCCAGATCGTCGTCGCCCGCCTGGACAACGAGGTCACGGTCAAGCGCTACAAGCAGGACGGCAAAGTCGTGTGGCTGCTGCCGGAGAACGACGAGTTCGAGCCGATCCGCGTCGACTTGAAAGAGCAGTCGCTCATCATCGAAGGCGT
>CADEEJ010000143.1:1982-13237 GCA_902826315.1 uncultured Steroidobacter sp. | reverse complement strand
AGCGAGTCGTCGCGCTTCCAGCAGCCGAAGCCGATCATCTGGATCAGGTGCCCGTCGTAGACCCTCCTGGGATCGAGGTTCGTCGTCAGCATTTCGAGCTGCAACGCGCCGCCCTGCGAATATCCCGAGCTCAGCACCGTGTCGACGCGCGCCGGCCGGCTCTTGCCGGGATACTTGCTCGGGTTCTTCAGGAACCGAGCCGCGTCCAGCAAGATCTCCCACGCATCGCCGCCGCGCTCGATCGAGCCGTAGACGAGGTGGTTGTGATCGCCGCCCTCAGGTCTCGCCGGCCCGAATCTCTCGGTGACCAGCTTGTTCCACTGAATCGACAGGTAGGTGTAGCCCTCGTCGAACAGATGATTGCCGGTCGCCAGCTTCGTGAATTCGAACAGGTCTTGCTCGGTCACCGTCTCGGGAAAGAAGTGAAAGGCCGCGGAGTTGACCCAGTCCACGACGCCGACGCCGTTCCCGCAGCGATTGCGGGGAAAGATAACGACTGCAGGCACTGTGTACTGACCCACGCTGCCATCGTCGCGCCGGACGGAGCCGGCAATAGTGATCTCCGAGTATGTGTACCCGGCTGCTTTCTCGTAGGGCCGGCTCTTGCTCACCTTTACAGAATCGATCGCCGCCTCGGCCTTCGGCCCAATGCACTGGAGCGCTCCCATCAGACAGACTGCCGCTGTCCACATCGATAACTTGGTCACCCTGATCTCCTGTATCGTCGTTACTGCCTACCTTCATAAGGCGCCATTCCGATGGATTCGGGCTCATGAGCGAATCGGACCAGGCTCTCGAGCGCGATGCGGCAGAACTGGTGCCGATCGTCTACGAGGAATTGCGCCGCCTCGCCCATCACTACATGCGCGGCGAGCGTGCCGGCCACACGCTGCAGACGACGGGTCTCGTCAACGAGGCGTACATGCGCCTGGCCGGTCTCGATGCGATGCGTTGGCACGATCGCACTCATTTCTTCGCGATGGCGGCGACGCTGATGCGCCGGGTCCTGGTGGACTACGCCCGGCAGCGTGGACGCGCCAAGCGCGGCGCCGGTATCTCGCTCACTTCACCCGATGAAAATGCTGCGGCACCGGAGGCAGCCGTCGATATCGTCGCGCTCGATGCAGCACTCGCAAGATTGGCCACAGTCGATGAGCAGCAGAGCCGCGTAGTCGAGCTGCGATTCTTCGCTGGCCTGTCCGTCGAACAGACGGCCGAAGCGCTCGGCATTTCGCCGGCGACGGTGAAGCGCGATTGGGCCACTGCGAAGCTGTGGCTGTTCAACGAGCTCAATGCCGATGACGACGCTCGATGACTGGCCGCGAGTGAAGCGCGTCCTGGAGGAAGCGCTCGCACGTGATGGCGCCGAGCGACAGGCGTACGTCGCGGCAGCGTGCGGCACCGATAGCGGATTGCGCGCGCAGGTCGACAACTTGCTCGCTTCGAGCGAGCGGGCCGGGGAATTCCTGGAAACGCCGGCGGCTTCGCTGTTCGACACGCCGGCCGCTCGCGAGCAGATCGGTCGCGTCGTCAACTCGTATCAGCTGCTATCGCGCCTCGGCGAGGGCGGCATGGGCGAAGTCTATCGCGCACGCGACGCGCGGCTCGATCGCGACGTCGCGTTGAAACTGCTGCCCGAAGCCTTCGCTGCCGACGCCGCCCGGGTCGCACGATTCAAACGCGAGGCGCAGCTGCTCGCCT
This sequence comes from uncultured Steroidobacter sp., assembly GCA_902826315.1. Lineage (GTDB taxonomy): Bacteria > Pseudomonadota > Gammaproteobacteria > Steroidobacterales > Steroidobacteraceae > Steroidobacter. Next base: position 11,536 of record CADEEJ010000143.1, on the reverse strand, counting down.
CGCTCAATCATTCGCACATCGGCGCCATCTACGGATTCGAAGAAGACGCGGGCACGTATGCGCTCGTGCTGGAGCTCGTCGAAGGTCCGACGCTCGCCGACCGCATCGCTCAAGGTCCGCTGCCGCTGGACGAGGCGCTGCCGATCGCGCGACAGATCGCCGAGGCACTCGAAGCCGCTCACGAGCACCGCATCATCCACCGCGATCTGAAGCCGGCGAATATCAAGCTGCGGACTGACGGCACGGTCAAGGTGCTCGACTTCGGGCTCGCCGAAGCGTTCGATCCCGCCGGCTCAACTGCCGACAGCGGGGGCTTCGCAGGCACTGCCTCTTATATGAGTCCGGAGCAGGCACGCGGCAAAGGCGTCGACAAGCGCAGCGACGTCTGGGCGTTCGGCTGCGTGCTCTATGAAATGCTCACCGGGCGGCGGCTGTTCGCAGGTCGCGACGTTCCCGAGATCCTGGCGCGCGTCGTCGAGCACGAGCCGGATCTCGATGCGCTGCCGGCGAGCACTCCCGCGCCGATTCGACGCCTGTTGCGTCGCTGCCTGGAAAAGGATCGTCGCAAGCGGCTGCCGGACATCGGCGTTGCACGCATCGAGATCGACGATGCGCTTGCGGCGCCGGCGGATGTTGGTGTGTCCGGGGCACGCGTGCGTCGCGCATGGATCGTCGCAGCTGCATTGGCGATCGCCGGCATCGTCGGTATTGCGCTATACGCAAGATCGCCGTCGACGCGAACGCCGCCGCTCGTTCGCGCATCGATTCCGCTCGAAGGCCAGCTCGACTTTGCGGTTCAACAGCTCGCGTTCGCGGTCTCGCCCGACGGGACACGCATCGTGTACCGCACTGTCGGCGGCGGGCCGCTGCGGATCCGTCAGTTGCAGGATTCGCAGAGCGCGACGATTGCGGGCACCGAGGATGCTTCGACTCCTTTCTTCTCTCCGGACGGCCGCTGGCTCGGCTTCTTCGTCGGTCAGACACTGAAGAAGGTATCGGTCACCGGCAGTGCCGTGGTCACGATCGCGACGTTGCCGCGTTACGTCGGTGCGCAGGGCTACCGCGGCGCCGCGTGGTCCGACGACGGGATGATCGCCTTTGCACCTTCGACCGGCGCAGGACTATTCGGTGTGTCCGATCGTGGCGGCGAAGCGAAGCCGCTGACAGCCATCGATCCTCGCGCCAACGAAGCCGCGCATCGCTGGCCGCATTTCTTGCCGGGCGGCAAAGCGATCCTGTTCACGGTGAAATCGGCGCATCTGCAATCGTTCGACGATGCGCAGATCGTCGTGCGCTCGCTGCAGACGGGTGAGCAGCACGCGGTGGCGCAAGGCAATTCGGCACAGTATCTGCCGACCGGCCACTTGGTTTTCGCGCGTGCCGGCGCTTTGTACGCGATGCCGTTCGACGTCGCACGGCTCGCCGTCACCGGCGCGCCGGTCAAAGTCGTCGATGGAATCATCACGCATCCCGAGAGCGGCGGCGCGCAAGTCGCGATCGCCGGCAACGGCACGCTGGTTTATGCGGCAGGCGGCTCGAGATCCGCCGAGCGACCGCTGCTCTGGGTCGACCGCAGCGGCGCTGCGCGACCGGTCACCGAGCGGCGGGCATCGTACTGGTGGCCGCGCATTTCGCCCGATGGGAAACACCTCGCGTTCATCATCGACGCAGCGTTTTCCAAAGTGTGGGTCCTCGATATCGAACGCGGCACGCAGACGCGCGTGAGCGATTTCGCCGGCGATCAGGATCGCGCCGTGTGGATGCCCGACGGCGTGCACGTGACGTTCGGTGCAGATACGAGCGGCAGCGGCGCGGTGCAATTGTTCTCGCACAGGTTCGACGGCACCGGCAACGGCACGCTGGTCATCGACGATGCCGAGTCGCCCTCGCCTCTCGGCTGGTCGCCGGATGGACGCAAGCTGCTCTACCGTCAGACCAGTGCAGCCAGCGGTCAGGATGTGTGGCTCTACTCCGCGGACGAGCGCGCGTCGACGCCGTTCTTGCAGGGCCCGGCGAACGAGTCGTCGGCATCCTTCTCGCCGGACGGCCGCTGGGTCGCCTACGTGTCCGACGAATCCGGCGCGGCGCAGATCTATGTCCGACCGGTGAACGGCCCCGGCCGCAGCCAGGTTTCAATCGACGGCGGCACGGCGCCGGTCTGGGGTCGTGACGGCCGCGAGCTGTTCTTCGGCAACGGCGATGCGTTGTTTGCCGCGCCGGTCGCGCTCGGCGAAACATTCAGCAGCGGCACGGTCCGGCGTTTGTTCTCAGGACCGTACACGTTCGATGCGGTCACCGTGAACTACGACGTGGCGCCGGATGGCCAGCACTTCCTGGTGCCGGGCAATCAGGCCGCGGCTCCTCAGCAGCTGGAGCTGGTGCTCAACTGGTTCGCGGAGTTGCAGAGACTCGCGCCGCATTAGCTCGGGCCTTGGCCCGACACTCTTACGCCGTGACGGCACTCCGCAGAAGCGGCGCACTGCGCAGGTACGGCGAGACCAACCGGCCGATCGGTTCGGGCAAACCGTAGAAGTAACCCTGCCCCATCCGGCAACCGAGTTGCGCCAGCAGCTCGGCCTGCCGATGCGTTTCCACACCTTCCGCGACCGCCACCAGTTGCAGCTCGCCGCAGAGGAACAGCAGCGACGAGCAGATGGCCTGCGCACGATGCGAGTCGACCTCGACACAGGTGGTCGAAGCGTCGAGCTTGACGATGTCGACCGGCAGCGAGCGCAGCCGGCCGAGCCAGCTGAAGCCCGCGCCGAAGTCGTCGAGCGCAATACGCACGCCCAGCTCACGCAACCGATCCGCACAGGCGATTGCCGCGTCGATATCCGGTACCTGCGCGGTTTCCGTGATTTCCAGAACCAGACGACCGGGATGCAAGCCGGAGCGTTCGAGCGCCTTCGCGACCGCGACTTCGAGCGACGGAATGCCGAGACGCGCAGCCGACACGTTGACATGCACGTCAACGGGCCAGCCGTACGCTTTGGCAAGTGCGTCGCTGTCCTCGCAAGCGCGACCGAGGACGAAGTCGTCGACGGCCGCCATCAACCCGAGCCGCTCCGCCGTGCTGACTATCACCTCAGTGCAGATGTAGCCGTGCGCCGGGTGTCGCCAGCGCGCGAGCGCCTCGACACCCATCGTCGCGCTGTCCTCCATGCGCACTATCGGTTGATAGTGCACTTCGAAGCCTGCTTCTGCCGGTCCGTTGGCCAGGGCCTGGACGATCAGTTGCTGCACGCTCGACATGGAGTCCTCGCAGTAGTTAGAAGCTCTTGCCGACGCTCAAACCGAACGTGCGCGGCGGTGCGCTCACCGCGAGATCGAAGCCGAACTCGGACGACAGCACCCGGTTGATCGCGACTTCGTCGAACACGTTGTTGACGAACAGATCGACGTTCCAGGTGGTCGAGATGTCTTCGAGCCGCAGCCGCAGGTTCGTCAGCGTCGTTTCCTTGATGCGCTCGTAGAAGATGTTGTTCGGACGCAGCTCGGAGAACTGCTCGCCGGTGTGCGTCACGTCGACACGTGCCGAGCCGTACAGCGCCGCGCCGAGCGGATGGCCGTATTCGACGGCGACTGCAGCAGACACTTTCGGCACGTTCGGAATCCGATCGCCCTCGCGGCCTGGCGCATTGACGGCAGCGCTGATCTGATCCTCCGTAAGTCTCGCGTCCAGGAAGGCGGCGCCGAGCGACAGCTCCAGCCCCTGCATCGGTGCGGCAGCCAACTCTAGCTCGACACCGTCGATCTGCGCGGCGCCGGCGTTGCTGATAAAGCGGAACGCGCCGTCCGGCGAGATGCCGGTGACCTGCATGTTGTCCCAGTCGATGCGGAACGCCGCGAGGTTGGCGGTCATCCGGTCGTCGAACCAGCTGGTCTTGGCGCCGATCTCGTAGCTCATCAGCGAATCGGACTCGTAGGGAACCAGGTTCGCGGGCAGGTTCGCCAGCTGATTCGTGCCGCCGGGCCGGAAGCCTTCGGCCGCCTGCGCGTAGATGAGCGCGCTTTCCGACAGGGTGTACGCGACGTTGACCTTCCCGACCACGCCGTCCTCGTCGGAGTCGAACGTGAGCGGCAGCTGCGCAAAGAACTTGATCTGCGGGAACGCCTTGGTCGTCTCGGTCGTCATCGACTTGTCGTAGTCGAAGTAGCGGGCGCCGAGCGTCACGGCCAGCGCGTCCGTGGCGTTGAACGTGACTTCACCGAACAACGCGCGCTGCTCCAGCGTCTCGTCGATCGTGCGTCGCAGGGCCACCTGCTCCGGATTCAGCGGCAGACCAGTCGCCTTGTCCGCCTTGAGCTGGCGCGTGAGCGTGAACGAATCGCGCTTGTCGAAGTACACGCCCGTAGTCCACACGAACGGCCCGTCGCCATTGGAGCTGAGCCGCAGCTCGTAGCTGTCGCTTTCAATCTCCTGCGGCTGAACGAGCACCGCCGGCGCGAATGCGTTGGCGAGCGGCGCACCGCCCACGTTGAACATGAGGCGCGAGGCGTCGATCGTCGCCAGCAGATCGCGATTGAAATGCGAGGCCACGCCCGTCAGCGTCGCGAAGCCGAGATTCCAGCGAGTGGTGAGGCTGTACAACTCGAAGTCGTCTGTGACCGGCAACTGCGTCGGCACATTGGTCTTGTAGGGCCCCGCCGGCAGCTCCCACGCGGAGATGAATGCCTCTTGGCGTTGAATGAACGCAGCGAGGTCGACTGTGAGCGTCTCGGCCGGCGTGTAGCGCAGCAGGACCCGGCCACCGGTGGTTTCGTCCGTGTTGATGTCTTCACGCTTGAGCGGCACGTTGTCGATGTAGCCGCCGCGGTCGCGGTGATAGCCGACGACGCGCGTAGCCAGCTTCTCATCGACCAGCGGCACGTTGACCATCGCGTTCGCTTCGTAGCCGATGTCGCCTTCCTCCGAACTCTCCGTGCTCGCGGTCACGCGCGCACCGAATTCGTTCGTCGGTTTGTTGAACAGCGCGCGCACCGTGCCGCTCATCGAGCTCGCACCGTACAGCGTGCCCTGCGGACCGCGCAGCACTTCGACGCGCTCCACGTCGAACAAGCGCAGCTCCGGCATGCGCTGGCCGGCATCGTTGGTCGTGCTCGGCGCGCCCTGGATGAAAGTTTCGTCGTAGTACAGACCGGTGAGCGGCTCGCCGGCGCTGTTGACGCCGCGCACGACCAGCTTGCGCTGTGCGGTGCCCTGATCGACGATCGCCGTGCCTGGGATGACCTTGAGCAGGTCCGTGACGTTGTCGAGGCTGCGCTTTTCCAGCGTGTCGCCGCCGACCGTGGTGATGGCCATCGGCGTCTTCTGCAGCAGCGTCGGATCTGTTCGGCGCAGCGCTGTCACGACGATCTCTTCGATCTCGAAGGAAGGACCGCTGGTAGAATCGCTCGCGGCGAAGGCAGGCACGGACGACAGGGCCAACACGCCGGCGCACACGGGCAGGGAATCTCTGAAGGACATAATGAACCTCTGAAGGCAGGGCTACTGCGTGCGCGCACTGTATGTCGCAACCGCCCACCAAAATGTCACCCCGCAGCGCCTCGTCACTGTCGAAAGTGGGTGCGGGAATCTGTCAAAAACGCCTTAGCGCGCCGGCGGCGCGCGTGAACAGTGCGCGCGTGCAATACACCACCCTAGTGCTGCTTCTCGTCGCGGTGTGCAACCTGGTCGATCGCCAGATCCTTGCGATTCTGATAGAGCCCATCAAGCGCGACCTGCAATTGTCCGACACGTCGATGGGCGTGCTGACCGGCTTTGCGTTCGTGGCTTTCTACACGCTCGCGAGCGTGCCGATCGCACGACTCGCGGACCGCGCCAACCGGCGCACGATCATTGCAGTCGCGCTCGCGTTCTGGAGCGTGATGACTGCGGTGTCGTCGCTCGCGAGCTCGTTCGCACAACTTGCGCTCGCGCGCATCGGCGTCGGCATCGGCGAGTCGGCCACTGCACCGGCGAGTCAATCGATGCTCTCGGACCTGTATCCGCCGGCGCTGCGCGCGATCGCGCTGTCGTGGTTCGCGACGGCGTCGCCGATCGGCATCATGATTGCCTTCATCGTCGGCGGCTGGCTCAACGACACGGTCGGCTGGCGCATGACGTTGGTCTGTGCCGGCGCGCCGGGTGTCGTACTGGCGTTGGTGGTCTGGCTCACCGTGCGCGAGCCGGAGCGCGGCGCGTCCGAAGAGCGCGCCGCGGATACGACTCACTATGGATTCATCGTCACGCTGCGCCACCTGCTGCGATCGCGAGCGTTCGTCTGGCTCGCGCTGGGCGCAGGACTGTCGATGTTCGCGGTCATGGGCATCATGGTGTGGAGCTCGTCGTTCCTCGTTCGCGTACACGAAATGCCGACGGCGACGGCCGGCCTGTGGCTCGGCGTTGCGACAGGACTCGGCGGAATGGCCGGCGGGCTGGCGTCCGGCTGGCTGGCGAGCCGGCTCTCGCGAAATGATGTCAGCTGGTTGTTGCGGCTTCCTGCGCTGGCCAGCGTGCTTGCCGCGCCGTTCATGGCGCTGTTTCTATTGCTGCCGCCGCAGGCGGGGCTGCCTGCGTACTATCTCGCAGCTGTCTGTTGTGCGGCCGTGCTCGGACCGGTCACGGCCGCGGTACAGGGCATCGCCAAGATACGAATGCGCGCCACCGCCGCGGCGCTGCTGATCCTGACCTTCAATTTCATCGGCACCGGACTCGGTCCGGTCGCCGTCGGCGTAGTCAGCGATCTGCTGGCTCCGGCGCTCGGCCAGGCATCGATTCGCGCCGGCATGTGGCTCGCAGTCGCTGCGACCTTGGCGGGCGGCGCTTGCCTCTACAGCGGCGCCCGTTACCTGCGAGCGGATGTAGAGCGGGTCTAGACTGCAGCGTCGGATGTGCCCAGCTCGACGCGCAGCGCCTCGATCTCCGCCGACGGCCTGGCGCCGAGCTCGCCGGTGAGAAAGTGCCGGCAACGCCGGTAGACAGCGAGAGCTTCCGCACGCTCCCCGAGTTGCTTGTGGCACACCATGAGGCGATACCAGAAATCCTGGCGCAGCGTCTCCGTCTCCAGAACTCGCCGATAACAACGCGACGCACTCTGCCAGGCATGCTGGGTTTCGAAGCGCCGCGCCAGCTTCGGCAGCAGTTCGAGGAAATGGTCGTGCAGCCGCTCGCGGCGCGCGATCGCCCAGCTGCCTGACTCCTCCGGCAGGAACTGACCGGAGTAGGCGGACAGCACACCCGTCGCGAGCTGCTCGAGCGCAGCGGGTGCAACCGAGCGCTCCGCCAGGACACGCTCGGCATCCTGGAACAGTCGATCGATCGCGAAGCTGTCGACCCAGACGCGGCGCGTGTCGAGCGTCAGGCGGCCGCGCTTGAAGACGATCGCGTCGTCGTCGAGAAATTTTCGCAGGCGGTACAGCGCGGTTTGAAACGCGCGTTGCGCGTTGTCGCCTTCGAGGTCCGGCCACAGTGCGTCGATGAGCGTCGACTGGTTGACCTCAGCGCTGCCGAAAGCGATCAGCGCACTGAGCAGCTCGAGCGGCTTGCGCAGCGACTTCGCAGTGTAGGGCAGCTGCTTGCCGTCCTTGAGGATGCGCAAGCCGCCGAGCGTGTAGATCTTGAGCGGCCACGGCCAGGTTTCGAGCGCCATCGTGTTGCCGGGCGGAATGACGCCGCGCCTCTTGATGACCATCGCCACGTATTCGGGCTCGATGCCGTGAGCGAGCGCTTTGGCGAGCAGCGGCGCCATGACGGGCTCCGACCACGAGTGATACTTGTGCCAGCCGTGCGGGGCCGCGATCGTGAGCGCTGCGCGCAGATAGTGCAGGCAGCTGTCTTCATCCGAGACGATCATCGCAATCTCGGCCGCTGCCATGCATGCGGAGTATTCGAGCATCGGCGAGCGCATCGCCTGCGCCTCGGCGCGCGTCTGCTCGATCAGCGCCTGGCCGGCGGCGGACTCGCCAGTGCGCGCCATGATCGGTCCCAGCTGGATGCGCATGAGAACGGCTGCGAAGCCTGCCGCTGCATCCTCTGCCATCGCGACCGCGATGGCCCCACTCTCGCGCGCTGCGGCGAAGTCGCCGCGAACGGTGAACAGCCTCGCGCGGGCGTGATAGTAGAGAGCCTTGTCGAGCAATCCGCTGGTGCTCAGCCGAGTTTCCATGCTGCGCAAGTAGGTGTCGGGCACCTCCGCGTCCTGCAAGGTCATGCTCGCGAGCACGCCCTGCAGTGCGAGCAGCAGGTTCCACGTCTGAATGCCGTTCGTGTGCGCCGTTTCCAGTCCGCGATTCACGTGCTTCAGGTTCTCTTCCGCGCCGGTCACCGTCATGTAGTAGCTGGTCACCATCGTCTGCCACGTGAGCTGCGTCAACGGACACGCGCTGTCCTCCATCTGCGGGCGCAGCGTCCTCATCAGCAGCTCGGCACGCGCGATATCGCCCAACCACCAGGAGTAGTACAGCAGCAAGTGACTGCCGACCTTGGTGTGCAGCTGGCGATCGCCGCCGCGCAGGATCAAATCCAGGACGCGCTGTTCCCAGCGCGACATGTCGCGATGCGAGGGATCGCGGTACATCAGGCTCAGGAACATGCCGCACGTCACGTGCGCTTCGAGCGTCGCGTCGGGCAGCCGCGGCGTCGAGCTCATGATCTCGTTCATCTCCGCGATCCAGTGGTCGAGCGGCTTGAAGTCGCTCAGCTCGAACACCAGGCTGTCGACGATGGCGCACCAGCTGCGGCAGCGGCCGAGCAGATCGCCGTTGGCTTTGAAGCGCGCATATGCCTGCTCGAAATAGCTGCGTGCCTGCGAAGGACCGTAGGGCCAGCGGCAGATGCCATCCCAGTACAGCAGCCATGGATCTGCGCTGCGCTCGCTCGGCGGCAGGCAGCGCAACCAGCCTTCGATGACCTTGTAGCGCCCCTGGTCGACGAACGCCGGAGCGTGAGCGACGATGAGTCGCGAGAGCCCGGCCGCATCGCCAGCCGCACTGAGCAGCTCGGCCGCTTCCTCGACCTGGCTGTCCGCTTCGAGCAGCGCTGCCGCTTTGCTACGCAAGGCCGACAACTCGGCCGCATCGAACATCTGCGCGGCACGCGCCAGCAGGAAATCGCGAAACAGCGGGTGGTACTCGTAAACCGGCTCGACGCCCGGGTGCCGCAGCGTAAAGTAGTTGCGCTGGTTCAAGTCCTGCAGCAGCTCGCCCACGTGCGGGCAATCTGCAATCTCGATCGCCGTGCGCAGCGACATCTTGCGCAGCAATGCAGTCGCCGCGAGGACGCGCTGCTTCGGCAAGCTCAACGTGGCGAAGACCTCACCGGCGAAGTATTCGAACAGCACTTGATGGCTGGCGCCGGGAAGCGGTGCATTCGAGTCCGCGAGCTTGCTCTGTTGCAGCAGCAGGACGAGTCCGCCGGCCCAGCCCTGCGTCTTTTCGTACAGCACTTCCGGCGAGGCGGACAGCTTGCTGTCGCTGCGGATCAGCGCCTCCATGTCCTTGACTTCGTCGAGCGTCAGCCGCAGCTCTTCCCAATCGAGCAGCATGAGCTGGTCGTTGATGCGATGGCGCGCGAG
>CADEEJ010000143.1:0-1882 GCA_902826315.1 uncultured Steroidobacter sp. | reverse complement strand
GCAGCTCTTCCCAATCGAGCAGCATGAGCTGGTCGTTGATGCGATGGCGCGCGAGTTCCGGCGGCGGGCTGAAGCGACTGAGCGCGAGGATCTTGAAGCCTCGCGGCAACGCGGAGATGCCGTCGCGCAGGGCGGCGTGCAACTCCGCGTCTGCCGGTACTTCGTGGTAGTTGTCGAGCACCAGCACGAACGGTGCTTGCACGCGCGCGGCGAGCTCCTCGAAGTAGCGACGCGCGAATGCACCGCCGCCATATTCCGCCGCAGTGAGGTGCGGCAGCGCCGGTCGTTTGTGACCGGTCGCGTGACCCATCGCGAGACCGAGATAGTGAAAGAAGGTCGGCAGGTCGCGATCGCCTTCGTCGAGCTGATACCACAGATGAGGCAGCCGCTTTGCTTCGAGGTAACTGCTGGCGAGCGCAGTCTTGCCCGCACCGGGCGGACCGCTGACCCAGACGATCGGCTGGTGACAGTTGTCGAGCAGCTGAATCAGCCGGGTCCGCGGCAGCACGCGTGCGTAGTGCGGCCGCGTGATCTTTGCGGAAATCGCAGGCGATGTGGCTTCGGGCACCATCAGCGGCAGCGTAGTGGCCACACAATCGCCTGAGCACCCGCCGACGTGCGGGTTGACCGACTAACTTTCGTCGGTTGAGGCTCGGACATAATGGGGGCCCGGGAGCGTCAACCGCTCCCGGGCCGCGCTACGCCTAGTCGAAGCGCACGGCGGACGAGGTCGAGCAACCGGTAGTCAGCAATACGCCGTCGAGGTTAAACGTCTCCGCATAGCCTGCGGAGGTGAAGCTCAGGCCGGTGCGGTCCAGCAGCACGTCGTGACGGACGATCCTGTAGCCGGTCGCGACCCCGGAGCCGTCGAACAGGAAGAACTTCTGCGCGAACTGGTACTTGTTGCCGCGCATGTGCTGCCAGTATCCGAAGTGCGCGGATTGCATCGTCGGGTTCCCCGTGTTCGTGTCCAGGAACGTGCCGTCCGCCGCGTAGACGTTGATCGCGTCGAAGCTGGCGAACACGACCGGCCCCGGCACGTTGCCGGGCAGGCAGTTCGTGATGTTCACCCGGGCGTTCCAGACGCCGGTGATGCGCTTGAACGGCCGGTGATCGCCGCCGGCCCAGGCTGCCTGTTGACCCATCACCAGCACGAGGCCGGACACCGCAAGACAGCGGGTCGTAAAACGTAGCAAAGTCGTCTTCATGGCTGATCTCCGCAAGTTGCCCAAAGGTTCTACCGATTCCCGCCGCGCCAGCGCAGCGGTTGCGTCCTTTGTGGAGCAGCCACCCGGCAAATGTAGTTAGAATCGCTGAAGCTTTCTGCGGATTTGTGAGAACCCCGCCCCGTGAGCGCTCAGACCGCGGAGATCCTGCAGTTTCACGGCTATCGGCTCGATTTCGTGCGGCGCCAGCTGCTGGATCCGGACGGCGCGCCGGTGTCGTTGATGCCGAAAGCGGTCGAAACGCTCATCTACCTGGTGCTGCACGCCGGGCAGACCGTGAGCAAGGACGAGCTGTTGCGCGCGGTCTGGCCGAACGTCGTCGTCGAAGAGAACAACCTCACTCAGAATATTTCCGCGCTGCGCCGCGCCTTCGGCGAGAAGCTGGGCGAGCACCGTTTCATCGTCACGATTCCGGGACAGGGTTACCGCTTCGTGGCCCCGGTGGGCCCGATCGGCCCGATCAGTCCCGCGGCTGCGGACGCGGTGCCCGCCCCGATCGAGTCCCCGCCCGCGCCGCGGCGGTGGACGCCGATCATCGCCGTTGCAATCGTCGCGGCCGTGGTCGGCGTAGCGCTTTGGCGCCTCGCGTCGATGGGCGAAGATCGAGCGCCGCCGTATCCGCAAACGATCGCGATTCTGCCGTTCAAGCCCGTCGT
>CADEEJ010000142.1:7789-13244 GCA_902826315.1 uncultured Steroidobacter sp. | reverse complement strand
GTCACCGGGCTGACGCTCGTGAGATTCGGTTGTGGAATGCGCGAGCCGGTCACGACCACTTCCTGGATGGTCGAGTCTTCCTGCGCCTGCGCCGGCAGCGCGCCGGCCAGAGCAGCGGCTGCACTCGTAAGCAACGCGCAGCGGACTGCGCGCTGAAGCGAATTGTTCGTCGACATCGATCTCCCTCCTTCGAATGTTTATCAAACGGAGGAGATGCTAGTGGCGGCGTCGACGCGCGATACGACACTCGTTGTCATTCTGCTCGACGCGGATTGCTGTGATTGATGCAGTTCCTGCGCGAGCACGCGCAGTGCGCGCGCGCCGAGACCGCGGCTGCGGCGCAATCGACGCACCAGCGTGCGCACATGAAACCCGGTGCGCTCGGCAACTTCCGCGACGGACAGATCGGTAGAACACAGCAGGCGCGCGGCCGTTTGTGTCCGGCGCCGTTGTAGGTATTCGTAGGGGCTGATCGCATGCAGCGCCTTGAACTCGCGCATCATGTGGAAGCACGACCAGTGAGCAGCTTCGGCCAGCTCGTCGATGCTCAGCGGACGTTCGTAGCAGGAATGAATCAAATCGGTGACGCGCGCCAGTCGCATGAAGGTCTCGCGGCGCTTCCACGACTTGGTGTGCGTCATGTTGTTGACGATGCGTGCCAGCGACACTTCATGTCCGAGCAGCCGGCGCAGCAGGAAGCTCACTTGCTCCTCGTACCACTGCGGATCGTCGATGCCCGTGCTGGCGTGATGGGCGATGTAACGCATCACCGATGCGAGCGAGCGATCGCTGTCGCGCACGTGCTCGAAGAGGCGGAACGTGCCGTCTTGCGAGCATGAAAGAAGCAAGTCGCGGTCGGCAGGCGCGAGTGCGGTGAACGCTTGCGTGAGCAGATCCGGCTCAAAGTAGATGCTCAGCAGACACGCACTCGGATCGCGACGGCCGCGCGTCGTCAGCGCGTGATCTGCATTGAGCGCGAGAAAGACTTCGTCTTCGAGCTTCACTGCCGGATGCCCGTCGACGCACAGCGAGTAGCTGCCATTCCATGCAGCATGAACGGACGGTACGCCGCCGATCGTTTCCGGTACCGCGCGCCCTGCGGGCCACCAGCGGATCTCAGTGCCGCGAACGATACGTTGCTGCAATGACACGCAGCTACGCTATACGGGCGAGCAATGGCTCCGCAGCTTTTTGCGTCGAAGCGTCGTGCCGCGGCGGTGAATGGCACGCCCGAGCAATGCATGCCTCGGGCGTGCGCTCACCGCGTCAGAAGTCCGCGGTCAATCCCACAAAGACATAACGTCCGAGCGCGTCGTACACCTGCGGGAACGTGTTGCCGTTACAGAACACCGCCGGGCAGGTGTCCTGACCGACGAGCGGCGGATCCTTGTCCAGGATGTTGTTGATACCGAGTCGGCCCGTCAGGCTGGCGAACGGTCCCACTTCGGTCGCGGTGTACGAGCCCGTCAGGTCGAAGTAGTTGCGCGAGCCAAGGCGCTTGTCCGACTGGATGACGTCGGCCGACAGGTTCGCGTTGCCGCTGGTACGGTCGTCACGCACTTCGTCGACGAAGCGCCACGTCAGCGACACGTCCACGTTCCACGGCATCGTCCAGGTCGCGCGCAGCTTGTGGCGCCAATCCGGAATCGGCGTACCGCACACCGTGCCGAACAGTCCGGCGCAGTCGTAGCGGCTCGCGCCGGGCAGCGGCTCCGTCAGGAACTTGTCGACCCAGGTGCCGATGAACTGCAGCCCGAGGCTGCCGACCTTGCCCATCTCGAAGCGATAGTTCATCTCGGTGTCGATGCCGCGGGTCTGCAGCGAGCCGGTGTTGAGGATCGGATCGTCGATGAAGCCCTGGTCGCCGAGCCAGATCGAGCCGTTGCCGGCGCGATGCACGCGGTTGCAGAACGTCGGGTTGCCCGTGTCGAGGCACTGGCCGAGGATGAAGTCGGCGCCGAGCGAGTTGATGAGCTTGTCCACCTTGATGTCGTAGTAGTCGACGGTCCACGAGAAGCCGGGCAGGAATCCCGGCGTCAGCACAACGCCGAACGAATACGTGTCCGACTCTTCCGGTTGCAGATTCACGTTGCCGCCGACCAGGCCGTTGTACTGCGAGGCCGGGTTCGCGAGGATGTTGCCGTACTGCGCGGCCGTCACGCCGCTGCGCGCGCATTCCTCGAAGCTCGCGCCTGGCGTGCCGCCGACGTCATTCGAGCACGGATCGGTGTTGCCATCGAGCTGGACGCGCGGTTGCAGGAACAGCTCCTGGATGTTCGGCGAGCGCACGGCGCGCTGATAGCTGCCGCGAATCAGCACGTCGCCGATCGGCGCCCATTGCAGGCCCGCCTTGTAGCTGTCCGTGTTGAAGCCGAGGTCGTAGTCCGAATAGCGGTAGCCCGCTTCGAGCGACAACGTGTCGGCGAACGGCTTGTCCTGCAGGATCGGCAGGCGCGCCTCCGCGAACACTTCCTTGACGTCGAACGAGCCGAACGTGTCGAGCGTCGGTGCGCCCTGGCCGGCGAGGTCGTTGGTCTGGAAAGCTTCGTCGGTGCGCAGCTCCGAGCGCTCGGAGCGGTACTCGGCGCCGAACGCGACGCCGAGGCCGTCTTTCGCGGTCGGCAGCTTGAGGCCGTATTGCCCGAGGTCTCCGGAGACCGAGCCGCTCAGGATCTGCTCGACGGTTTCGCCCGAGGACAAGCCCGGGATCTGCAGGTACGCCAGCTGCTGCGGCGTGACGCTGCCGGCGCCGAAGATCGCGTACGGCACGCAGTTCGGATCGTCATTGGTCAGATCGGCATCGGCGTTGATGCGACAGACCGGCGTGCCGCCGGGACCTGCCACGGCAGTCAACGCATTGCGCAGCCGCGTGCGCGAGAAGTCGTTCTGGAAGTTCTCCGACAGTTCCGATGTGCCGTACAGACCGTACACGTCGTAGTTCCAGCCTTGAGCGAAGTCGCCGCGCAAGCCGATAACACCGCGGAACGAGGTGTGCCGCAGGTCGTCGATACGTCCGCCGCCTTCGACGTTGCGCCGGCCGATGTCGAGCAGCACGTCGCCCGCACCGGTGTTGCCGCCGCAGAATGCACTGACGGCGGACGGCGTGAGCAGTGGGTTATCGCAGTTCACTGCGTAGCGACCGAAGAATGGCGGCTGGCCGGGGCCGCTGCCGAGGAACGCACCGCTCGGCGCGATCTGCGCCGTGGTGCGATCGTCCATGAACATGAACTCGGTGTAGACGCTCGCCTTGTCGCTGAAATCGTAGTGCGCGAACAGGCCGGCGGTCTTGCGCTCGTCCGGACGCTGGTAGTAGTTCGACGGCGCGAAGTTGAACAGGTCGGTCGCCGTATCGAAGTCGCGGATCTGGCCGTTGGCGCCGACGGTGAACGTGCCGGTCGGCTCGAAGTCGAACGGGTCCGCCGGGTTGTAAGTCTGGAACAGCGCGGGAGCGGTCGTGCCGGAGCCGCCGCAGCCGAAGCCGCGGGAAGCTGGATTGCCGGCTTCGGAGGAGGAGAGCGCGCAGGCGCTGAAGTCGCGGTGGCTCTGCGTGATCGCATCGAGAGTGCGGTAGCCGAGGTAGACCGTGGCGTTGCCGCGTCCATCCGGCGTGTTGATGCCGGCGATGAACGTGAGGTCTTTTGCGTAGCCGTCGTGCGCATCGCTATCCGGCACCGGAAAGCCGCTGTCGCGCACGATGTTGCGGATGCGGTCGTCGTCGTTGTTGTGCTGGTAGAGGCTGTACTGCGTGTCGAGGCGCACACCCTCGAACTTGTCGTTCATGATGAAGTTGACGACGCCGGCGACGGCGTCGGCGCCGTACACGGCCGATGCGCCGCCGGTCAGCACTTCGACGCGCTCGATCAGCGCCGCCGGAATCTGGTTCAAGTCGGGCGAGGCAGCGCCGTTCTGCGTCGGATCGCCGGGCATCAGCCGGCGGCTGTTGACCAGCACCAGCGTGCGCTGCGAGCCGAGATTACGCAGGTTGACGGTCGCCGCGCCGGTCGCACCGTTCGACAGGTTGCCGCCGAAGTCCGCGAAGGCCTGCGGCAGGTTGTTGATCAGGTCTTCGACGCGCGTCACGCCTTCGATCTTGACGTCGTCGGAGCTCACGGATGTCACCGGGCTGACGGTCGTCAGGCCTGGTTGCGCAATACGCGAGCCGGTCACGATCACCTCCTGGATGGTCGATTCCTGCTGTTGCGCTTGTGCCGGCAGTGCGCCAGCCAGTGCGGCGGCCGCGCCGCTGAACAGCGCGCAGCGTACGGCGCGCCGGAGAAAAACATTCGTCGTCATCGAGCAGCCCTCCTGCAGAAAAACAAAAGGGACAGTCGTCGCGGAAGAGCTCAGGCCATGGCCTGACGCTCTCCCTCGAGGACTGTCCCCATTCTTGTGCGCTCAGCGCACGCAGGAGATGCTAGTGGTGAAATTCAGACCGGATGCGGCAGCCGTTGGCATTCTGTGTGGCAGCTCTTGCGATGATGTCGTCGATGCTTGCGTCTGCGCATCGTGCGCCAACGCACGCAGGGCGCGCGCACCGAGCCCGCGGCTGCGGCGTAGACGTCGCACCAGCGTGCTGCGTTCGTGAAAGCCGGTGCGCTCTGCGATTTCCGTGACAGGCAATTCAGTCGAACACAACAGGCGCGCGGCCGATTGTGTCCGTCGACGCTGCAGATACTCGTAAGGACTGATGCCGTGCACTGCCTTGAACTCGCGCATCATGTGAAAGCGCGACCAGTGAGCCGCTGCGGCGAGCTCATCGATCGAGAGCGCGCGGTCATAGCACGAATGGATCAGGTCGGTGACGCGCGCCAGGCGCGTGAACGTTTCACGGCGCTTCCACGATTTCATGTGCGTCATACTGCCGACGGTGCGCGCGATCGAGATCTCGTGCGCCAGCAGGCGTCGTAGGAGGAAGCTGACCTGTTCCTCGTACCACACCGGATCGTCGATGCCCGCACAGATGTGATGGGCCACGTAACGCAGCACCGACATGAACGAACGGTCGCACTCGCGCAGGTGCTCGAACAGGCGCAGCGAGCCATCGGGAGAGCTCGCTCGCAGCAGATCGCGTTCGGCCGGCGCAAGTGTCGCGAAAGCCTGCTCGAGCAGGTCCGGCGCGAAGTAGATGCTCAACAGGCAAGTGCTGGAATCGCGCCGTCCGCGCGTGGTGAGCACATGCCCGGCGTTGAGCACCAGGAACACTTCTTCTTCGAGCTTGAGAGAGTGGTTGTCGACGCACAACGGGTAGCTGCCATTCCATGCTGCATGGATGGACGGCACGCCGGCGATCACTTCGGGCGCGCTGCGACCCGCGGGCATCCAGAGAACCTCGGTGCGTTGTGCAGTGTATGCCATACGCGCAATACGCTAGAGCGATGGCGATTTGTTCCGCACGTATTTGCGTTGAATGGCTGCCTGCGAACGATGAGTGGCATGCGCACGCAACGCATGCATC
>CADEEJ010000142.1:1779-7689 GCA_902826315.1 uncultured Steroidobacter sp. | reverse complement strand
GCTTTGATTACGGAACCGTAATGTCTGCGCGATGCGGGCAACATAACGGCGACTGACGGGAACTTCCCGACCGCCGGCGAGCACTGCGAACGTGCGCCCCGAATCCTGGCGACGGATCGCTGCGATGAGATCGTGGCGCACGATCTCCGAGCGATGGATGCGCACGAAATGCGCGGGGTCGAGGCGATCGGCGAGATCGCCGAGGCGCGCGCGCATGAGGCGCACGCGCTGGCCGACGTGCAGCCGGACATAGTCGCCGTCCGCTTCGAGACGCTCGATCATTTCAACTGGAATACGCACGCGCGCGTCGCCTTCGCGAATCCACAGCTCGGTTTCGTATTTCTTCTGTGCGCCGCCGCCGCGGCGCTCGGTACGCAAGCTGTCGATGATCTCGCGTAGCTCTTGAACGCGAGCCTGCGCGTCGCGCAGCTCCCGGCGGATGCGGGCACGTTCCAGCGCTTCGAGCAGTCGGTGGCGTTCGACGGGCTTGAGCAGGTAGTCGACGACGCTGACCGCAAACGCCTTGACCGCGAAGTGATCGAAGGCGGTCACGAAGACGATCTCGGGCATCGGTGTGCTGTCGTGCCCGCCGAGCATTCCGAGCGCGTCGATCAGCTCGAAGCCGTCGAGCTCCGGCATCTCGACGTCGAGCAGCACCACATCGGGCGTCAGCGAGCGAATCAGCTCCAGGCCACGCTGCGGATCGCCGGTCGTGCCGACCAGGGCAATTCCCGGCATGTCCTGCAGGCACCATTCCAGGCGGCGCAATGCCAGCGGTTCGTCATCGATCGCGAGCACTCGCAGTTCTGTCATAGCGTCAATTCGATCGGCAGGCGCAGCTCGACTGTGAACCGTCCATCCCCTGGCGCGGCCGACAAGCCGGCGGCCGCCCCATAGAAGTTCTCGAGCCGCCGCGCAACGTTCGCCAGCCCGACGCCTTCGCCTGGCTCCTGCACGTCGGACTGTCCGGCTGCTCTCGTCTCGTTCGTCAACGTCAGGATCAACTGCCCGTTGCGGCGGACCGCTGCGAGCTTCAGCTCCACCGGCGCGAACGTCCGCGCGACGCCGTGCTTGATCGCATTCTCGAACAGCGGCTGCAGGATCAAGTGCGGCACGAGTGCCTTGTCCAGCCCCGGCGCGATCTGCGTGGACCAGCGCAGCCGATCCGGAAAGCGGGTCAGCTCGATGGTGAGATATTCCAGTTGCACGCGCAGCTCCTCCGTGAGCGTCACCTTGGCCGTCGATTCGCGACTCAGCGCGTTACGGAAGAAACGCGCCAGCTTGGTGATCATCGCGTCAGCCGCCGAGGCCTGGCCGGTCACGATCAGCGCTGACACGGCATTGAGCGTGTTGAACAGGAAATGCGGGTTGATCTGGTAGCGCAGCATCTTCAGCTCGGCTTCCCGCGCCAGCACTTGTGCCTGCAACAGGTTGCGCTCGCGCTCCTGCAATTGCGCGGCGTACAGGATCGCCGAGCAGAACGTCGACCACAGCAGGAACAGGATGAAGTTGTATTGCGACTGGATGACCAGGCTGGCGAGCACGGAGTAGGGCATCGGCGGGTTTTCGAGCACGTCGTTCCAGACAACGTGGCCGACGAGCGCGTAGGCGACAGCAATCGGCAGGCAGGCACCGCCGATCGCGAGCACGCGTCGCGACAGGCGTCGGTCCAACGTCCGCGCGATCACCTTGCCCAGCGGGATGCACAGCGCGAACGCGAGCACGTTCATCGCTGCGCGCCAGCGGATCGAGTCCCAGTCTTCACGGCCGTTTGCCAGGATCATTTGTGTCGTGTGCATCGTGAACAGCGCCGCCCAGAAGAGTGCGCTGAACACGTGGATCTGCGTCATCGTGCCGCGCGCGCCAAGATCGACGCTCGCCGGCGCTGCAGAGTTCGATGCGTCGGGCAAAGAATCGGTTGCACCGATGAGCGACTCGTGTGCTGCCATGAGTGTGCTGCCGGGAAAGGTGAGTGGCCGGATTATGCGCTGGTCGCGCGCGCCCCGCCTCCGCACACGCTGCGCTGGCGACGAACGAACACGAAAACGCGACGGATGAACAGGCGCGGCCTTCAGCCCGACACCAGGTGCTCCCAAAATCTGTCCGCACCCTGTTCGATGACTGTCCGCCCGAGTCGTTCACTCCAATAGCGATCGTTCCCGTACTCCGATCGCCACGACCACAGTCGCTGTGTGGCTCGTCGCAACGCGTACTCCCGCGTAAAGCCGATCGCCCCGTGCACTTGATGCGCTATCGCCGTCGCGATGCCGATCGCCTGATTCGCGCGCAGCTTCGCCGCTGCGATTTCAAATGAAACTTCGCCGGCACTTGCTGCAATCGCCGCGGAACGGCTGGCGCATGTGGCGGCCGCGACCTCTGCGCCGAACAGCGCGAGTTGCTGCTGTACAGCCTGGAACTGGCCGATCGGTCGACCGAACTGCTTTCGCTCCAGCGCGTACCCGATCGAACGTTCGAGTGCGGATTGCAGAGCGCCTGCTATCTGCGCGATGCGTGCGAGAGCGGCGTAGTCGAAGAGGTGCTGTGCTTCGCGTGAGATCGCCGCCGCTGCCTGCGCTGAAGCGTCAGTGAACTGCAGGTCGTCGCGAGGCTCGTCGGCGATGTTCGTCCTTCTGTGCACAATTGCATCAGCAACGGCCAGAACGACCACGTGAGTTCGGCCGTCGAAGGAAAGTGTCGTGACGACGTGCGCGACGTCGCGTCCCCACGGCACGCTCGACAGCGTGCCCGAGAACTTGCACGCACGGCCCGAGCCAGAGAGCGTGCCGACCGTATTCGCTGCGATGCTGAGCCGCGACGGCGCCATTTCCAGCTCCGCTTCGGCAAGCAGCTTCCGCGCGATCATCGCTTCAGCGAGCGGCAATGGAACCTGCCAGTGACCGGCGGCCTGCAACACGGCGCACGCGTCGTCCCAGTCCGCACCGCTACCGCCGCGTTCTTCCGGGACGAGCACGTCGGCAATCCCGATCTCGTCGATGTCGTCCCACGTCACCGCGTCGCGCGACTCGAACAATCGCGCGGCGCTGTCGCTGAGGAGTTGTCGTTGCTCGCTCATGTCAGCGCAGTCCGAGACCGCGGGCAACGATGCCGCGCATGACCTCGCGCGTCCCGCCGCGCAAGCTGAACGACGGCGAAGTTTGCAATAACAAAGCGAGCGTGCGTGCGAGGTCGCTGTCGTCTTCGAGTCGAATGTCTTCGCCTAGCAGCGACTGCACGATGGCCGGCAGCGACTGCTCGAACGTATTGCCGAGATCCTTGACGATCGCAGCGGCGAGCATCGGATCCTCGCCCGCGGCAAGCTGACCGGCGACCGACAACGACATCTGCCGCAACGTCCACAGTTCGGCGCTGAGGCGGCCGACCGCGTGTCGCAGCGCTTCGGAATCGACACGGCCAGCGAGCCGCAGCAGCTCGACGAACAGTGCAAAGCTGGAGAGATATCGTTCCGGGCCGCTGCGCTCCAGCGACAACTCGCTCGTGACCTGCCTCCAGCCTTCGCCTGCGGCGCCGAGCAGGCACTCGGGCCCGACGACGACGTCGTCGAAGAACACTTCGTTGAATCCGGGATGGCCGACGAGATCGACGATGGGCTGGATACGGATCCCGGGCGTGCGCAGTTCGAGCAGGAACTGGCTGAGGCCAGCGTGCCGGTTTTTCTCATCGAGCGTGCCGGTGCGCACGAGCGCGATCATCAGCTGACTGTGTTGTGCGTTGCTGGTCCAGATCTTCTGGCCGTTGATGCGCCAGCGGCCGTCCGGCAGTTTCTCGGCGCGTGTGCGCACGGCGGCCAGGTCCGAGCCGGCGCCGGGCTCCGACATGCCGATGCAGCACAGGATTTCGCCGCGCGCCATGCCGGGCAGGTATTTCTGGCGCTGTTCTTCCGAGCCATAGCGCAGCAGATTCGGCCCCGACTGGCGATCCGCGATCCAATGCGCACCGACCGGCGCACCGGCCGCGAGTAACTCTTCGAGCAGCACGTAGCGTTCGAGCGCGGCGCGCTCGTGTCCGCCGTAACGCTTCGGCCACACCATGCCGATCCAGCCGCGCGCACCGAGCTTGCGTGAGAACTCGGCATCGAACACGGCCCAGCAGTTGGTGCGACGCTCCGCCGGGACGTGCGGCAACTCACGCGCCAGGAACTCGCGGATCTCTTTGCGAAATGCGGGCGCGTTCGCAGGCAGTGTGACTGGATCGAACTTGAAGGCGTGCACGTGCGCTCCGTGCGTGGCTCACTGCCCGGTGAATCGCGGCTCGCGCTTCTCGAGGAAGGCGGCGACCGCTTCTTCGTGGTCTTTGGTTTCGTGCGCGAGTGCCTGGAAGGCAGCGGACAGCTCCAGCACGTCGCTCAAGCGCTGTTGCTGTCCTTCGCGCAGCAGTCGCTTGGCGAGGCGCAGTGCCTTCGCTGGATTCGCAGCGATCCGCCGGGCGACAGTGTGCGCCTCGTTCAGCAGCTGATCGGCAGGCACGACGCGCGAGACGAGGCCGAACGATTCGGCGGCGCGCGCGTCGATCGTGTCGCCGGTCAGGATCATTTCGGACGCACGCGCCAGGCCGATGGCCCGCGCGAGGATCCAGGCGCCGCCGTCGCCGGGCACGATGCCGACCTTGATGAAGCTGGACGCGAACTTCGCCGTGTCGCTGGCCAGGCGTACGTCGCACACGCAGGCGAGGTCGAGGCCCAGGCCGATCGCATGACCGTTGACAGCCGCGACCATCGGCACCTCGCAATCCCACAAGGCGCGGATCATGCGCTGGACGCCGCGGCGGTAGTTCGCGCGTGTCGCCTCGGGCGTGCCGAGTCGGCCGATGCCGCTGCGGGACTGCATTCCCTTCAGATTGCCGCCGGCACAGAAGCTGGCGCCGGCGCCGGTCAGTACGATGCAGTTGATCCCGGCGTCGTCCTCGGCCCGGCGCAGAGCATCGATGACGTCCTGGCAGTCCTGCTGTGCGCCGATGGCGTTGCGGCTTTCCGGCCGGTTCAGGGTCAGGGTGACGATGCGATCGGCCGCGGAGTACTGGACGAAACTCTCGGTCACCTGGATCTCCCCCGTTCTGCAGGCCGCCATCATAGCCGCCGGCACATTAAATTGACGCCCTGCGGGAACCCGCGGCCAGAGCGTGCGTTCAGTGCGCCATATCCACTAGAACAGGGAGGGGGATGCGCACCCCACTCCGGGACTCTCTGATCGGTCCGCGCTTGCAGGGCGAGCCGACCTGGCTTCGCTACGGGCTGGCCGTCGGCCTGTTGGCGTGCACGGCGTTCGCGCGCGTCGAGCTGATCCCCCTCATCGGCCGGCACAGCCCGCTATTGGCGTTCGTGCTACCGGTCGTCGCGGCCTGTTACCTGTGCGGCCGCGGTCCGGCCTGGCTCATCCTACTGGCGACCCCGGCAGTCGGAACGGCCCTGTTTCACGACGACTTCACCTGGAGCGACCCGATCGGCTGGCTGGCGCACGTCGCGTTCTTCATGCTGATCTGTGCCGCGCTCGTCGAGCTCTTGCATGACCTGCAGGTCACGCATCGCAAGCTTCTGGAGAGCGAGGCGCGGCTGCTGGAGGCCGACCGGCGCAAGAACGAATTCCTCGCGATGCTTGCGCACGAGCTGCGCAACCCGCTGGCATCGATCCTCAACGTCGCGCCGATTCTCGGCAGCCGGGCGTATGAGCCGTCCACGGTGCGCCATATGAGCGGAGTGCTGCAGCGGCAGGCCTCGCATCTCGCGCGCCTGGTCGACGATCTGCTCGATGTCGCCCGCATTACGCGCGGCAAGATCGAGCTGAAGATGCAGAGCCTGGTCGTGCAGGAAGTCATCGAGCATGCGCTCGAAGGCGCACAGCCACTGATCGCGGCACGACGGCAGTCCGTGACGTTCGAGCCGCCGCCGCAGCCGCT
>CADEEJ010000142.1:0-1679 GCA_902826315.1 uncultured Steroidobacter sp. | reverse complement strand
GTCGTCTTGCACATGAAGCCCGTTCCGATGACTTCCAGTTCGCAGGGGGCGAGCTGTCGGTACCAGGCGCCGTAAATGTGTCCGTTCACCCGGTGGGTGAAGAACGTCATCTCGTCGTGTTGCACTTCGTCTCTCGAGCCGGCATTCAGCAGCAAACGATCCCCAAGGCGGCAGACGCGCGAGTTGGCGAGTCTGTTCCACTGCGGCAACGGCCGGTAAATCCGCCATCGGACATTTGCCGACGCTCGTACTTTCGCTGTAGGCGGAACACATCGCGGGCGTCGGTTCTTATAAGCGTCGATGCGCCTTAGCTACCGCGCCGACATCGACGGCTTGCGTGCGATCGCCGTGGCGATCGTCGTCGCTTTCCATGCGGGCGTGCCGGGGTTCACCGGCGGCTTCATCGGCGTCGACGTCTTCTTCGTCATCTCCGGATTCCTCATCACCGGTCTGCTGGTCGACGAGCTGCGTGAGACAGGCTCGATCTCGCTGTCGCGCTTCTATGCGCGTCGCGTGCGGCGTCTGCTGCCGGCGCTCGCGGTCGTGCTTGCGTCGACGTTGTTGCTCGGCTCGGTGCTATTGCTCGCGGTTGACGGCGAACAGCAAGATCTCGCGAAGTCGGCACTCGCCGCCGCGCTGTCGGCGTCCAACATCTTTTTCTGGCTCGGTAGTAACTACTTCAGCGAGCAAGCAGACCTGATCCCGCTGCTGCATACGTGGTCGCTGTCGGTGGAAGAGCAGTATTACCTCGTCTGGCCGACGTTGCTGATCGCGCTGATGCTCGTCGCGCGCAAGCGCTGGGGCGTTTTCACGCGGCTGCTCCTGTCGACTTTGCTGCTCGTAGGGATCGGGACGTTCGCGGCGGGCGTGCACATGACGACGACCGATCCGCCCGGTGCGTTCTTCCTGATGCCGATGCGGGCGTGGGAGTTCGCGCTCGGCGGCGCGCTGGTGCTCGCTGCGCCGGCGATCGCGCGCTGGCCGACGTTCGTTCGCGCATCACTGTTCGTCATCGGCATCGCAGCGCTCAGCTTCGCAACTGTGATGCTCGATAGCAGTGTTCCGTATCCAGGGACAGCGGTGCTGTGGCCGACGCTCGGCACCGTCGCGCTCATCGCCGCAGGCTGCGGGCCGGGATTCGTTCCTGTGCAGGGCTGGTTGTCGTCGCGAAGCATGGTCGGTGTCGGTCAGCTCTCGTACTCGTGGTACCTGTGGCATTGGCCGCTGCTCTCGCTCGCTCGCGCCAACTATCTCGGCGAGCGCGATCTGACTCGCGACTGCACGATCGCACTCGTCTCGCTCGGTCTCGCATGGCTCACATACCACCTCGTCGAGCATCCGATTCGCAGTCGGCAGTACCCGGGCTTTCGCGCCACGCGCACGACCTTGCTCAGCGGCGTCGCGATGTCCGCGGTCGTCGTGTGTTGTGCGCTCACACTTGGCTTGGTCGCGCAGCATTCCCGCGCTAATCCTGCGGACCGGCAACTGAGGGTCACTGCCGAAGCGGTCCACGACCGGCCGCCGGGCACTCCAGTTTGCCTGGAGCGCCAACATGCCAGGTTCGGCACGCTCGTGCATGACCGGCGCTGCATCACTCGGCCTGCGCAACCCGTGGACATCGTGCTGTGGGGCGACTCGCACGCGAATCATTGGTTTCCGCTGATGCGCACCGCGTCGCG
>CADEEJ010000141.1 GCA_902826315.1 uncultured Steroidobacter sp. | reverse complement strand
TACATGACCGGCGGACGCGTCATCGTGCTCGGCCCGGCCGGGCGCAACTTCGGCGCCGGCATGTCGGGCGGCGTCGCGTATGTGCTCGACGAACACGGCTCGTTCGCTGCGAGCGTCAACAAGGAAATGGTCGACGTCGGGCCGCTGCAGGAGCCCGAAGAGATCGCCGCTGTCGGCGCGATGATCGAGCGTCACTACGGCTACACCAAGAGCGGACGCGCGCGGCAAGTGCTCGACAATTGGGATCGCATGGTGTCGCACTTCGTGCGCGTCATGCCGCGCGACTATCACCGCATGCTCCAGAGCATCAAGCGCGCGCAGGAACAAGGACTCGCCGGCGACGACGCGATTATGGTCGCGTTCGAAGAGAACGCCAAAGACCTGTCGCGGGTCGGAGGCAACTGATGGGCAAGCCCACCGGTTTCATCGAATACCTGCGCGAGCTGCCGGTCGACCGCACGCCGCAGGAGCGCGTGCGCGACTGGAAAGAATTCCATCACCACATGGAAGAGCGGCGGCTGCGCCACCAGGCCGCGCGCTGCATGGACTGCGGCGTGCCGTTCTGTCACACGGGCAAGCTGATCAGCGGCATGGCCTCGGGCTGTCCGGTCAACAACGTGATCCCCGAGTGGAACGACCTCGTTTATCGCGGGCTGTGGCGCGAGGCGCTCGAGCGCCTGCACATGACCAACAACTTCCCGGAGTTCACCGGGCGCGTGTGCCCGGCGCCGTGCGAAGGGTCGTGCGTGCTCGGCATCACCAATCCGCCGGTGACGATCAAGTCGATCGAGAACGCGATCGTCGACAAGGGCTGGGACGAAGGCTGGGTCGTGCCGGAGCCGCCGAAGCAGCGCACCGGCAAGAAGATCGCGGTGATCGGCTCAGGTCCCGCGGGACTCTCGGCGGCAGCGCAGCTCAATCGCGCCGGTCACAGCGTGACGGTGCTCGAGCGCGACGATCGCCCTGGCGGTCTGCTGATGTACGGCATCCCGAACATGAAGCTCGACAAACGCGAAGTCGTCGAGCGGCGCCTGAAGACGATGGAGCGTGAAGGCATCAAGTTCATCTGCAACGCGCACGTCGGCGACAACGTCGAGGCGCAGTTGCTGCGCAAGGATTTCGATGCGCTCGTGCTGTGCACCGGCGCAACCCAGCCGCGCGACCTGCCGGTGGACGGACGCAAACTCAAGGGCGTGCACTTCGCGATGGAATACCTGACCGAGAGCACGAAGGCGCTGTTGAACGGCGGCCCCGATCACACGCCGATCCACGCACGCGATCGCGACGTGATCGTGATCGGCGGCGGCGACACCGGCACCGACTGCGTCGCGACCGCCATGCGCCAGGGCTGCAAGAGCCTCACGCAGATCGAGATCCTGCAGCAGCCGCCGATGGATCGCACCGACGACAATCCCTGGCCGGAGTGGCCGAAGGTCTACAAGCTCGACTACGGCCAGGAAGAAGCGGCGGCGAAATTCGGCGCGGATCCGCGCGCGTATCTGACGACGGTGAAGCGCTTCGTCGGCGACGCGAACGGCGCGGTCAAGGAAATCGTCACCGTGCAGATCGACTGGCAGAAGAATGAGAAGGGTCAGTTCGTGCCCGTCGAAGTGGCCGGCACCGAGCGCACGCAGCCGGCCGATCTCGTGCTGCTGGCGATGGGATTCCTCGGCCCCGAGCAGATGCTGCTGAAGGATCTGTCGGTCGCGACCGACCCGCGCAGCAACGTCAAAGCTGACCACGGCAAGTTCGCGACCAGCATTCCCGGCGTGTTCGCCGCCGGCGATTGCCGCCGCGGTCAAAGCCTGGTGGTGTGGGCGATCAACGAAGGCCGCGGCGCGGCGCGCGAGTGCGATCGGTATCTGATGGGTACGACGGAACTACCCTAACCAACGGTCAAGTTCACGCTACGTATCGACACAGAGCGGAGCACTCCGGACGAACCATGAAACGCGTCTACCAGGCCGCCAATCACATCCAGGCGCACATGGTCATGCATGTGCTCGAGCAGGCTGGCGTGCACGCGCTCGTGCAAGGCGAGTTCTTGCAGAGCGGCGCGGGTGAATTGCCGGTGGGGCTCGTTGGCGTCGCGGTCGCAGACGAAGACGTCGAAGTCGCGCGCGAGATCATCGAGGACTGGGAAAAGCTGATGCAGGAACCGACGGACGAGGAATGAGTCCGTCGTCCCCGCGCACGCGGGGACCCACTCCGCAAGTTACTCCCTCGTCCCTACTCCCCGCTGCAGCAGCCACACGTTGGCCGCGAACAGCGCGACTGCGGCTCCAATCATCATCGTGTACGCAAAACGGATGTCGACGTCGGAGACGCCGAGGAAGCCGTAGCGGAACGCGTTCACCATGTAGAGGATCGGGTTGCCGTACGACATGCCCTGCGCCCATTCGGGCAGCAGCTTGATCGTGTAGAACACGCCGCCCAGGTAGGTCAGCGGCGTCAGCACGAACGTCGGGATGAACGAGATCTGGTCGAAGTTCTTGGCGAACACCGCGTTGATCATGCCGGCCAGCGCGAACACGATCGAGCTGAGCAGCACCGCCGAGATCACCACCGGCACGCTGTGCACGTGCAGGTGCGTGAACAGCAGCGTGATGGTCGTGACCACTGCGCCGACGATCAGGCCGCGCACGATGCCGCCCACCATGTAGCCGGTGACGATCAGCCAGTTCGGCAGCGGCGACACCAGCAGCTCCTCGATGTGCTTGCCGAACTTCGCGCCGAAGAACGACGACACGACGTTGCCGTAGGAGTTCGTGATCACGGACATCATGATCAGGCCCGGCGCGATGTACTGGATGTACGTGTAGCCGCCCATGTCGCCGATGCGCCGCCCGATCAGGCTGCCGAAGATGACGAAGTACAGCGTCGCGGTGATCGCGGGCGGCACGATCGTCTGGCCCCAGATGCGGATGATGCGATTGAACTCGCGAATGACGATCGTCGTGAAACCGACGATGGCCGTGCGCGTGAGCGCCGCCTTCTCGTCCCGCGCGCGCGCTTCGGCAGAGCGTTCGAGTACCGGCTGAGGCGCAGTCATGACGCCGCCTTGTTCGACTGCGACGGATGCTGCTCGACCAGCCGCATGAACAGCTCTTCGAGCCGGTTGGTCTTGGTGCGCATCGACAGGACCTCGATCCCGGCCGCCGTGAGACGCGAGAAGATGTCGTTCAGGTTCTGCTCCTTGGACACTTCGACTTCCAGCGTGTGATCGTCCGGCATCGTCAGGCGATAGCCCGGCAGCACCGGCGCGGCGGGAATCGGATTGCGCAGGTTCAGCACGAACACCTCGGTCTGCAGCTTGCGCAACACGGTGCTCATGCGGTCGTTCTCGATGATGCGCCCCTTGTCGATGATCGCGACGTGGCGACACAGGCTCTCGGCTTCTTCGAGGTAGTGCGTCGTCAGGATGATCGTCGTGCCGGCAGCGTTGATGTCGCGCATGAACGTCCACATGGTCCGGCGCACTTCGATGTCCACGCCCGCAGTGGGCTCATCGAGAATCAGCAACCGCGGCTCGTGCATCAGGGCGCGCGCGATCATCAGGCGGCGCTTCATGCCGCCCGAGAGCGTGCGCGACACGGCATTGCGCTTTTCCCACAGCTGCAGCGCGCCGAGGTACTTCTCCAGCCGGTCCAGCGCGACGCGGCGCGGGATGCCGTAGAAGCCGGCCTGGTTGACGAGGATCGTGCTCACGGTCTCGAACTGGTTGAAGTTGATCTCCTGCGGCACGAGGCCGATGCAGGATTTCGCAATCGCCAGCTCGCGGTCGATGTCGTGGCCGAACACCTCGACCTTGCCGCTGGTCTTGTTGACCAGCGAAGTGACGATGCCGATCGCCGTGGTCTTGCCGGCGCCGTTCGGCCCCAGCAGCGCGAAGAAATCGCCCTCCTCGACCGTCAGGTCGATGCCCTTCAAGGCCTGGACGCCGTTCTTGTAGGTCTTGGTGAGCTGGTGAAATGAAAGTGCCTTCACGATGTCGCACGGTCACCGGTGGGAAATGGGGCGGGAAGCGTATCGGGACTGACGTGCAGGCAGCAAGGCGGCACGCGTCACTATTGAAGTGAATTTGACCCCGGGACGGCCCCGCCCGCGTTGCAAGACCTGACCGCGGCGAGCATCATCTTTTCCCGTTTTGGCTGCATGCCGGCATGTACACGAGCTTTTTTGGGCTGGGCGAGAAGCCCTTCGCAATCACCCCCGATCCGCGCTACCTCTTCATGAGCGAGCGGCATGCGGAGGCGCTCGCGCACCTGCTCTACGGGATCAACGAGGCCGGCGGATTCATCCAGCTCACCGGCGAGGTCGGCACCGGCAAGACGACCGTGGTGCGCTCGCTGCTGGAACGCATGCCGGGACACGCCGACGTCGCCGTCATCCTCAACCCGCAATTGACGCCGGTCGAGTTCGTGCTGACGATCTGCGAGGAGCTCGGCATCTTCATGCGCGACGAGGATGCGTCGAGCATCAAGGATCTCGTCGACCTCCTCAACAAGCGCTTACTGGAAGCGCATGCCAAGGGCCGCCGCGTCGTCGTGATCGTCGACGAGGCGCAGAACCTCACGCCCGAAACGCTGGAGCAGGTGCGCCTGCTCACGAATCTCGAAACTGCGTCGCAGAAGCTGCTGCAGATCATCCTGATCGGTCAGCCCGAGCTGCGCGAGGTGCTGGCACGCGTCGAGCTGCGGCAGCTCGCCCAGCGCATCACCGGTCGCTATCACCTCGATCCTCTGTCGCGCGCGGAGACCGCTGCGTACGTGACGCATCGCTTGAAGGTGGCTGGATCCGCGAGCGGTGACGTTTTCTCCACGACGGCGCTGCGCGAAGTGCACAGGCTCAGCAACGGCATCCCGCGCATCATCAACGTCGTCTGCGACCGTGCGCTGCTCGGTGCGTTCACGCAGGAACAGCATCGCATCGGCCCATCGCTGGTGCGCGATGCGGCCGGAGAAGTTTACGGACGTTCGTTCAGCCCGCCGTGGACCAAGCTGCTCATCGGCGCCTCGGCAGCCGTCGCAGTCGTCGGCCTCGCGCTTGGGATCTGGCAACTGTGGCCGAGCAGCGCGTCGGGCGAAGACACGGTCGCTTCGTTGGAGCCGCAGCCGCAAGTCGTACCGATGCCGGTAGAGATCGCGCCCGTCGCGACCGCGCCGGAACCGGCGCCGCCGTCTGCACAGGACATCGACGCGCTGTTGAAGGATCAACCGGGCCGAACCACTACAGAAGCAGCGTTTGCGCAACTATTCGCGCTGTGGGGCGCGCAGTTCGACGCGTCGAAAGGCCGCCCGTGCAACCAGGCGCAGCAACAGGGGCTGGAGTGCGTCTATCAGCAGGGCTCGTGGGGCCAGCTGCGCACGCTCAATCGTCCCGCGATCCTCACGCTGATCGACGACGCGGGCAACGCACATCAACTGGTGATTGCCGGGCTCGATTCCGAAGCCGCGCGAGTGCGCCTGCCGGACACGACCCGCGACATCTCGATCTCTTCGCTGTCGCGGCTCTGGTACGGCGACTACCTGATACTGTGGCGGCCGCAGGTCGCGACACCGCGCGCGCTTTCCGCGGGCATGCAGGGCGCCGGCGTGCGCTGGCTGCGGGAGTCGTTGAATACGGCTCATGGCCGGGCGAAGGACGGCAGCTCCAGCGATTACTACGACGAGGATCTCGTGCGCATGGTCGAGGAATTTCAGCGGCAGCATCGGCTCAACGTCGACGGCATCGCCGGCGTGCAGACCCAGATCGTGCTCGACACGCTCATCAACTCGGCCAACGCTCCGCTGCTGGTCGCACAGGCGCAGGACGCCCCGGGAGCGTCCTGATGAGCTTCATTCTCGACGCGCTGAAAAAATCCGAGAACGAGCGCCAGCGACAGGTCGGCCCTTCGCTCGCCGACGTGCAGGTCAGCGAGCGGCGCAACGCCAAACCGTGGTGGGCAGTCGCAGTGGGCGCATTGCTCGTGCTGAATCTCGGCGTGCTGCTCGTCGTGCTCATGCGCGACGGCGATGCGCGATCGAGCGCGCCGCCAGCTGCGCCGGAAAACTCTGCTGCGAACACTGCCGTGACGACCGATGCGCGTGCGGGAACGCAGATGCCGCTGCCCGCGAGCGCCAGCCGCATGCCGCGCGAGAATCCGCCCTTCACTACGCCGACAGATCCAGCCGTGCGCTCGCTGGCGGATGAAGCAGGTGGCGAAGCCGGCGCACCAAGCGACGCGGATCCGACGCTGGCCGTTGCCGGCAACGTTCCTGGTGGCCCTCCGCTCGTGCGGCCGATCGAGGCACCCGCGGTCGCCCCCGCGACGATTCCCGCCCAGGCGGAAACGCAGGTTGCGCAGGACGAGGTTCTCCCGACCCAGACGGACCTCGCCGCCGGCGGCACGGCGCTGCCGGAGATGCACCTGGACATCCACGTCTATTCGGCCAAGCCGAGCGAGCGCTTCGTCTTCGTGAACATGCGGAAATACACGGAAGGTCAGGCACTTAAGGAAGGTCCGACGCTGGAGCGGATCACATCCGACGGCGCGATCCTCAATCATCAGGGCCTGCGCTTCCTGCTCCCCCGCCAATAACCGCCAAAAGAAAATTACTTAGACAGCGATTTATTCGTTGACACTGTGTCAACGGCGGCGTAGGCTCCTCCCCCATGTCGTACATCGCTGAACGCCGCCAGGAAGAGAAGGAACGCCGCCGCGACGAAATCGTGGAGGCCGCCGAAGATCTCTACCGCGAGCTCGGCTGGGACGCAGTCACCATGGACAGCGTCGCCCGCCGCGCACGGCTCAGCCGGGCGCTGGTGTACGTGTACTTCAAGGACAAGCAGGACCTGCACTTCGCCATCGCGGCGCGCGCCCTGGACATGCTGCATCAACGCTTCTCGGAAGCGACCGCGCGCGTCCGCACCGGCATGGACAAGGTCGAAGCCTGCGGCCGCGCCTACATGGCCTACGCGCAGGAATTCCCGCATTTCTTCGATGCCTGTGCGCGCCTCGAGTCGTCTGCGCACGATGGCGGCGAGCCGAGCCCGCAAGCGGCGCCGTGCATCGAATGCGGCCGGCGCGTGCACGACGTCGTCGTCGACGCGCTCGCCACCGGCCAGCGCGACGGCACGATCCGCTCGGACACCGGCGACTTGCAGGTGCTCTCGCGCGTGCTGTGGGGCTTCATGCACGGGCTGATCCAGATCGCGATCACCAAGGGTGAGCCGCTGGCGCAGCAGGGAATCAGCGTGCAGCAGTTGAGTCAGCAGGCCCTCGGGCTGATCCGCCAGGGGTTGAGCTGCGGTTTGAAAGATCCGAAGGTCTGACAGGTATTTTTTTGGGCAACTTTTGACACGTGTCTAATCACTAAACCAAGTTCCAACACTTCAACGTCTGAAACATCGTAAGGAGAATCATCATGTCGTCCCTCAAAGAGCGCTTCTCGAATGCCGTGGAATCCCTGTTCCTCGTGTCGATCCTGGCGTGGTCGATCTTCGCCGGTGCCGCCGCAGTGAGCAGCCCGACCGTGACCCACGAGCCGCGCGGCTCGGTCGAAATCCACGCCCTCAACGACGTCGGCACCTGAGCGTGCCCGCGTGTTGCGCACTCTGGTCCTTGGCTGCGTAGGCTTCATCGCGTCAGCTGCCGCGTTCGCCCAGACGGGCAGCGGCGAGTTCGACGCGGTGGTCGAGCGCTACGTAGTCGAGGGCCTGCGCAGCAACCTCGCCCTGCAAGGCGAAAGTCTCGAAGTCGAGCGTGCT
Organism: uncultured Steroidobacter sp.; assembly: GCA_902826315.1. Taxonomy (GTDB): domain Bacteria; phylum Pseudomonadota; class Gammaproteobacteria; order Steroidobacterales; family Steroidobacteraceae; genus Steroidobacter. The sequence goes on along the minus strand of CADEEJ010000141.1, from coordinate 5,566 downwards.
GCCCAGGCGCTCGCCGCAGCCCGGGCGCGCTTCCTTCCGGAAGTCTCGCTGCAAGCCCGCTACTCGCGCTCCGAAGGCGGACGCGAATTCACAATCCCGCTAGCCACGACGCTCAATCCCGTCTACTCCACGCTGAACGATTTGCTCGCCGCGCAAGGCCGGCCCGCATCGTTCCCCCAGGTTTCCGACGTCAACGTGCAGTTCCTGCGCGACGAAGAGCAGGACACGCGCGTCGTCATGCGACAGGCGCTCTACGCACCAGCGATTCCCGCTGCAGTCCGCGCACAGCGCGCCCTGCTCGATGCGAGCAGCTTCAACCGGATGGCCGTCGCCCGCGCACTGCGACGTGACATCACGATCGCTTATCTCGATTGGCTCAGAGCGCGCAGCTCCACGGAGATCGTGGCGGCAAGTAAAGAGCTGCTGCGCGAGAATCTGCGCGTCAACGAATCGCTGTTCGGCAACGGCAAGATCACCGAGGACCAGGTGCTGCGCGCGAAAGCCGAATTACTCGCCGTCGAGCAGCAGCAGCGCGAGACCGAGAACCTCAGGACGCAGGCGCGCAGCTTCTTCAACTTCCTGCTGAATCGGAATCTGCTCGCCGACATCGAAGTCTCCGCGCCGCCGCAGTCGCCGGCCGGGCAAGACGGCGCGCTCGAGCAGTTGTGGTCTGCAGCCCTGAATCGCCGGCCGGAAGTCGCGCGCGTCGACGAGTTGCGCAAGGCCGCGGAAGAACAGGTTCGCATCGCGCGCAAGCAGAAGTGGCCGACGCTGTCGTTGGGCATCGACGCCGGCACGCAGGGCGTCGACTACCGCTTCGGCGACGGCTACAACTTCGGCACGGCGTCACTGGTATTCACGTGGCGGTTGTTCGACGGCGGCGGCGACGAAGCTCGCGTGCGCCAGGCGCGGGCGGCCGAACGCCAGGTCGTGCTGCGCCAGGAAGAAATCGCGCAGCAGATTCGTCTCGAAGTCCAACAGGCGTTCGATCGCCTGACCACGGCGCATGATTCGCTGGCAACCGCGTCCGCGCGCGCGGACGCTGCCCGTGCAGCTTTTCGGATCGCCAGCCGCAAGCGCGACGAAGGCGTCATCAGCCAGGTGGAATTCATCGACGCGCGCAGCGCGCTCACCAGCGCCGAGCTGAATCACAACGTTACTCGCTTCGACGTCCTCGCACGGCGCGCGGAGCTCGAATACGCGACTTCGACGGGAGAGATCCCGGTCGAGCCGGGAGCCTGACATGCGTATCGTTCGATCGATCCTGACCGTCGCGTTCGCCTTCGTGGTCGCCGCCTGCAACAGCAAGGCCACGAATGAAACACCCGCTGCGACACCAGTGCGCATCGTCGCGGCGACGACTGGACCGGCCGCACCGTCGATTCGCACGAACGGGCTGCTGGCGAACAAGGACGAGATCCGTCTCGCGTTCAAGGTCGGCGGCGTGATCCGCAAGCTCGCCGTGTCCGAAGGCGAGCACGTGCGCAGAGGTCAGCGCCTGGCCGAGATCGAGCAGACCGAAATCAACTCGCAGGTCGAGCAGGCGCGGCAGGCGCACGAAAAGGCAAAGCGCGACGTGGCGCGCGGCGAGCGGCTGTACGAGGACAAAGTCATCAGCCTCGAACAGTTGCAGGATCTGCGTACCCAGGCTGCGATGGCCGAAGCCGGGCTGAGCTCCGCAGAGTTCAATTGGAACTACGCCGCGATCGTGGCGCCACGCGACGGCACCGTGCTGCGGCGGCTCGCCGAAGAACGCGAGCTGGTGACCGCGGGCACGCCGGTGCTCGTGCTCGGTGCGCATGACAAGGGATTCGTGCTGCGCGCGGGTCTCGCGGATCGCGAGATCGTCCAGGTGCGCCTCGGCGACCTCGCGCAAGTGCGCCTCGATGCGCTGCCCGACGCGACGCTGGTCGGCAAAGTCACCGAAGTCGCGAGCGCCGCGGATGTCGCGAGCGGCATGTTCCGCATCGAAGTGACGCTCGATCCGAGCGATCTGCCGCTGAAGAGCGGGCTGGTTGCGAAGCTGACGGTCGTGCCGGCTTCTGCGAGCGCTGGCTCGCGCATCTACGTGCCGATCAGTGCGATCGTCGAAGGCGACGGCCGCACGGCGCGACTGTTCGTGCTCGACAAGGATCGCGCGCGCCGGCGCGACGTCGAAGTGGCATTCATCGAAGGCGAGAACGTCGCACTGGTCACCGGCGTCGAGGCGGGCGAGCAAGTCATCACCGACGGCGCGCAGTACCTCGAAGACGGCGAGCAGGTCGCGATTGCCGAGCCGTTGGCCGACGTTCGCGGCAGCGGACACCGCGGAGGCCTGCAATGAGCCTCCTCGAATTTCCGATCCGCCGCTATCAGTTCACGATCATCGCCTTCGCGATGCTGGTCGCGATCGGCATCACCGCGTTCCGCAGTATTCCGCGGCAGGAAGACCCGTACTTCCCGATAGCGACTTACCAGATCGTCATCGCCTACCCCGGCGCCGAGCCGCAGGACGTCGAGCGGCTGGTCGCGAAGCCGATCGAAGACCGCCTGAGCGAGCTGGACGACGTCAAGAAGATCGAGTCGCACAGCAACGACGGCGTCGCGGTCATCGTGGCCGAGTTCTACTCGTCGGTGGACACCGAGAAGAAGTACGACGAGGTCGTGCGCGAGATCAACGCGCTGCGCCCCACCCTGCCGCCCGAGCTGGCGAAGGTCGAGATCAAGAAATACAACCCCGGCCTGGTGAACATCGTGCAGTTCGCGCTGGTGTCGCCGGACGCGCCGTATCGCGAGCTGGAAGATTACGCGCGCGATCTGAAGGACACGCTCAAGACGCTGGACGGCGTGCGCACGTCGGAGACCTGGGCGTATCCGGAGCGCGAGCTGCGCGTCGCACTCGATCTGCCGCGCATGGCGGAGCTGAAACTCGCGCCCGGTCGCGTGATGCAGGCCCTGCAGAGCGAGAACGCGAACATCCCCGGCGGCTCGGTCGACGTCGGCAGCCGCACCTTCAGCCTCAAGACTTCCGGCAGCTACGAAACGCTCGATGAAGTTCGCGACACTGTCGTTGCCGTCGCCGACGGCCGCAGCGTGCGCGTGCGCGATATCGCCGAAGTGAGCTGGAATACCCAAGAGCACACCTACATCGGGCGTTTCAACGGGCAACGCGCGGTCTTCGTCACGGCGAACCAGAAAGACGGCTACAACATCTTCGAAGTCAGGCAGCGCATCCTCGGCGCCGCCGACCGCTTCGAGGCGCAGTTGCCGAAGCGCATCAAGCTGGAACTCGGCTTCGATCAGTCGGAGAACGTCGAGCATCGGCTCGACCGGTTGCAGAGCGACTTTGGCATCGCGATCGCTCTGGTCGCCATTACGCTGCTGCCGCTCGGGCTGCGCGCCGCGAGCGTCGTGATGATCTCGATTCCGCTGTCGCTCGCGATCGGCTTGTCGGCGCTGTACTTCCTGGGCTTCTCGCTGAATCAGATTTCGATCGCCGGCTTCGTGGTCGCGCTCGGTCTGCTGGTCGACGACTCGATCGTCGTGGTCGAGAACATCGCGCGCTTCCTGCGCGACGGGCATACGCGCATGCAGGCGGCGATCCTCGCCACGCGCCAGATCTTCGAAGCGATCGTCGGCTGCACCGCGACGATCATGTTCGCCTTCCTGCCGCTGATGATGATCGGCGGCACGTCGGGGCAGTTCATCCGCGTGCTGCCCACCGCGGTGCTGGTGACGGTCGGCGCATCGTTGCTCGTCGCGCTGACGATCATCCCGTTCCTCGCGAGCCGCTTCCTCAAGGAGCACGAGGATCCGCACGGCAACCGCATGCTGCAATGGATCACCGGCGTAATCCACCGCTTCTATCAGCCGCTGCTGCACCGGGCGCTGGCGCGACCGAAGGCGACGGTGTGGATTTCGCTCGCGGCCTGCTTCGTCGTGATGCTCGGCGTCGGCGGCCTCATCGGCTTCAGCCTGTTCCCGAAAGCTGACACGCCGCACTTCCTGGTTACGGTCGAAACACCCGACGGCAGCAGCCTGACCGAAACCGATCGCGCGCTGCGCTTCGTCGAGACCAAGCTCAAGGATCTGCCGCACCTGAAGGCGTACTTCTCGAACCTCGGCCACGGCAATCCCCGCATCTACTACAACGAGCAGGGCAACGAGGGCGACAGCAGCTACGCGGACGTGTTCGTGAAGCTGGCGAAATACGACCCGACCGACACGCCGCGCGAGCTCGATCAGCTGCGCCGCGAGCTGGAGAAGTATCCGAACGCGCGCATCCACGTGCGCGAGTTCCGCAACGGTCCGCCGATCACGGCACCGATCGCCGTGCGCGTCATCGGCCCGGACCTGGATCGGCTGCACGAGGTGGCGCGCCAGGTCGAGAAGGTCATCGAGGCGACGCCTGGCGCGCGCGACGTGCAAAACCCAGTGCGGATGCGTCGCACGAATCTGAGTCTCGATATCGATTCGCAGAAGGCGGCGCTGCTCGGCGTGCCCGCGGTGGAGTTCGATCGTGCCGTCCGACTCGCGGTTGCGGGCATCCCGGCCGGGCAGTTCAAAGATACCGACGGCGAGCAGTACGACATCATGGTGCGTACACCGATCGATGCGCGGCCCGACGTGCGCGCGCTCGATCAGGTGCGTGTCGCGACGCTGAGTGGCGAAACGCTGCCGCTTGCGCAGCTGGCGCGCGTGGAGTTCAGCTCGGCGCCGACCGAGATCCATCGCTACAACCGCGAGCGGGCTGTCACCATCAATGCGGACGTGAAGAGCGGCTACAACGTCGATCGAGTGACGAAGGACGTGCTCGAACGGCTCGACCAGATGGACTGGCCGCGCGGCTACTCCTACGTCCCTGGCGGCGAGCTGGAAACCCGCACCGAGAGCTTCGGCGGCCTGCAGTCGGCACTCATCATCGCGCTGCTCGGCATCGTCGCGATCCTCGTGCTGGAGTTCGGCAACTTCAAGAGCACGCTGATCGTGCTCACCGTCGTGCCGTTCGGCATAGCAGGCGGCATCCTGCTGCTCGCGCTCACGGGTAATACGATTTCCTTCACGGCCACGATCGGCTTCATTGCGCTCATCGGCATCGAGACGAAGAACTCGATCCTGCTGGTCGACTTCACGAACCGCTTGCGGTCGGAAGGCGTGCCGCTGGATGAGGCAATCGAGCGCGCGGGCGAAGTGCGCTTCCTGCCGATCTTGCTGACGAGTGCGACGGCGATCGGCGGCTTGCTGCCGCTGGCGCTGCAGAACTCGGCGATGTACTCGCCGCTCGCGTGGGTGATCATCGGCGGACTGCTGTCCTCCACGTTCGTCGCGCGCATCGTGACGCCGGCGATCTACAAGCTGATTCCGCCGGCGATCGAGGTAGCCACAGCGCAACCTCGCACGGCTCATCCGGTCGAGGCCGCGCCGGCCCCAGGCTGATTCCCGAACCCCCACTCGCCCTCCGTCCCCCGATCGGAAGATCAGAGGCGGAGGGCTTTTTTTTGCCCGCCGCTGCAACGGTGGTCGGGTTTTCGGCGCGCAATACGATCTAACGAGCACTAAGGGGTCGTTCCGGGGCGTATCGTGATCG
>CADEEJ010000140.1:7862-13333 GCA_902826315.1 uncultured Steroidobacter sp. | reverse complement strand
TCGTGACCGGCTCGCGCATTCCACAACCGAATCTCACGAGCGTCAGCCCGGTGACTGCCGTGAGCTCCGATCAGGTGAAGATCGAAGGCGTCACGCGCGTCGAGGACCTGATCAACAACCTGCCGCAGGCCTTCGCAGACTTCGGCGGCAACCTGTCGAACGGCTCGACCGGCACCGCGAGCGTCAACCTGCGCAACCTCGGCTCGCAACGCACTCTCGTGCTGGTGAACAGCCGTCGCCTGATGCCGGGCGATCCGACGCAGAACGCAGCAGCATCGCCTGACTTGAACCAGATTCCGGCGGCGCTGATCGAGCGCGTCGAGGTGCTGACCGGCGGCGCATCGGCCGTGTATGGCGCCGACGCCGTCGCCGGCGTCGTCAACTTCATCATGAACGACAAGTTCGAAGGCGTGCGGGTCGATGCGCAGTACAGCATGTACCAGCACAACAACGACGCCGACAACATCCAGAACCTGGTCCGCGCGAGCAACTACTCGCTGCCGAAGAGCAACGTGCATGACGGCTACACCAAGGACATCACGTTCATCGCCGGCATCAACACACCGGACGGCCGCGGCAACGCGACGGTCTACATCGGTTATCGCACGCTCGATCCGATCACGCAGAACAACCGCGACTTCAGCTCCTGCGCGCTTGGCTCGTCCCCTGCGGGCAATGCAAACGTGCACTCGTTCACTTGCGGCGGCTCGCCGAACGCTGCGCGCGGCCTGTTCCAGACGTACAACCCGACCGACGTGAACGACCTCAATCCGACCGGCGCGTTCACGATCGACCCGGACGGCACGGTGCGCGACTTCCAGGCGTCCGACCAGTTCAACTTCGCGCCGTTCAACTTCTATCAGCGCGAAGACGAGCGCAAGACGGCCGGCCTGTTCGCACACTACGATCTCAGCGACAAGGCCAGCGTCTACACCGAGTTCATGTTCATGGACGATCGCACGCAGGCGCAGATCGCACCGAGCGGCGCCTTCCTCGGCGCAGGCCCGGGCGCGCCGCCCTTCTTCGGCCGCTACGCGGTGAACTGCGACAACCCGCTGTTGAGCGGTGATGCGGTGGATGCATTCTGCGGCGGCGATACCGGGGCTGGCGATGTGCTGCTCGATATCGGCAAGCGCAATGTCGAAGGCGGTGGCCGCAACGACGATCTGCGGCATTCGTCATTCCGTGGCGTCGTCGGCCTGCGCGGCGACATCGCCGAGGGCTGGAACTACGACGTATATGGCTTGTACGGCACGTCGCTCCTCTCCGAGAACTATCAGAACGACGTGTCACGCTCGCGCATTCGCAAGGCGCTGACCGCCGTGGCCGGCCCGAACGGCGTACCGGTCTGCCGCGTGAACGCCGATGCGGATCTGACCAACGACGATCCGAACTGCACGCCCTATGCGATCTTCGGTGTCGGCAACGTTACGCCGGAGCAGGTCGCGTATCTGCAGATCCCTGCCCTGTCCGAAGGTGAAACCGTCGAGCAAGTGTTGAGCGCTTCGGTCGCGGGCGATCTCGGGCAGTACGGCATCAAGCTGCCGACTGCGACCGACGGTCTCGGCGTCGCGTTCGGCGCGGAGTATCGCTCGGAGCGTTCGGAGCTGCGCACCGACGCGAACTACCAGGCCAACGACCTGGCCGGCCAGGGCGCGCCGACGCTCGACACGTTCGGTCAGTTCGACGTCAGAGAGTTGTTCGCCGAAGCGCGCTTGCCGCTGGTACAGGACAAGCCGTTCGCCGATACGTTGTCGTTCGAAGCGGGCTACCGCTATTCGGACTACAACCTCGGCTTCAACACGGACAGCTACAAGCTCGGCCTGCAATGGTCGCCGGTGAGCGATGTGATGATCCGCGGCAGCTATCAGCGCGCCGTGCGCTCGCCGAACATCCAGGAGCTGTTCCTGCAGCCGCGCGTGCAGCTCGACGGCGTGACCGATCCGTGCTCGAACGAGCTCGGCGGCACTCCCGCCGCGAGTTTCGAACAGTGCGCGCGTAGCGGTGTGACGGCCGCGCAGTACGGCAACATCCTGCAGAACCCGGCTTCGCAGTACAACGGACTGGTCGGCGGCAATACCGATCTCGCTCCGGAGTCGTCGGACACGTACTCGTACGGCTTCGTGGTGACACCGGGCTTCCTGCCGGGCTTCAGCCTCACCGTCGACTACTACGACATCAAGGTGGAGAAGCTGATCAACAACCTCGGCGCCGACTTCATCCTCGGCCAGTGCCTGACGACCGGCGATCCGACCTACTGCGGCCGCGTGAACCGCTCGGGCAACGGCTCGATCTGGCTCGGCGACTCGGGCTTCGTCGAGGATCCGATCCTCAACACCGGCTCGCTGCAGATCACCGGCATCGATGCCGAGGCGAACTATCGCTTCGAGGTCGGCAAGGTCGGCAGCCTCGGCCTGCAGTTCATCGGCACGTACGTCGACGAGTACCTGACCGAGCCGCTACCGGGCTCGCCGGCGTACGACTGCGCGGGATTGTTCGGTGCGGTGTGCGGCACGCCAACTCCCGATTGGCGCCACAAGCTGCGCGCGAGCTGGACGACGCCGTGGAACATGGACCTGGCGTTGACGTGGCGCTATATCGCCGCCGTCGACGACGACCGCACGAGCTCGGACCCAAACCTGTCAGCGGCGATCCGCCAGACGGACAAGCACCTCGGCTCGCGCAGCTACTTCGACCTGACGGGCTCGTACACCTTCAGCGAAGTGGGCGTGTTCAGCAACCTGACCGGACGCCTCGGCATCAACAACATCCTGGACAAGGACCCGCCGCTGGTCGGTCAGTCCACCTGCCCCGCCGTGTTCTGCAACGGCAACACGTTCCCGCAGGTGTACGACACGCTCGGCCGGTATGTCTTCCTGGGATTGACCGCCGACTTCTAGGATGAGCGGTAGAACGGCGGGCTTCGGCCCGCCGTTCTTTTGAGTCACAATGGCGCGCATGAAAACCACCACCCTGCTCCTCGTCGCGGCCGTGCTTGCCGGTTGTGCCCAGCACTCGCCCAAGCAGCACGACCCGACGCCGAGCACCGTCGACATCCAGGGTGCCGGCGAGTGGAAACGCTCGCAGCATATGCGCGCCTACTACGACGAGACAGTCAAGACATTTGCGAATGGGACCGACATCGACGTCGACGCATACGAGGCCCGCTCGTTCGCGATCTTCCGCGAGTTCGCGCGCGCCAACGGCATGAACGAAGCAGGGATGATCGATCACCTGAAGCTGATCCCGCGCCAGGTCGTCGGCATCGTCAAAGAGGATCCGGCGGTGTTGAAGAGTTACGACGCGTTCTGGGCCGCGCTCGCCGGGCCGGATTGAACGGCTACTGCTGCTGTCGGTAGCGCGCGATCTCGGACAGCAGCTCGGTCCTGTCGAAGTACACCTCGTTGCGACGGATCTTCCCCGCCGCATCCAGCTGTACGAGGCACACGCCGACGACATCGAGCGTCTTCGTGCCGACCGGAATTTTCGCGAGCCACTTGTTGAGGAAGCCGTCCTCCATCGGGATCGCTTCGAGCTGCGTCCACACCCAGTTCGGGTTGTGCGCGAGCAGCTTGCGGAAGTACGCCAGCAACTCGGCCTTGCCGCGAACGCCCGCGGGAATGCCGGGATCGACGTACAGCGCATCGTCGGAATAGAACGAGGCGAGCCGTTCCGGATCGTTACCGGTCCACGCGGGGAGCCAGCGCTGCGCGAACTGTGCGGCTGCGGCGGCACTCATTTGGGTCATGCGGGTCCTCCTTCTATGACGGGCATGCAGGAATTCGCCCCGGCACGGATCGAATTCTGCGCCTCGCGCGTCGACTCTTGCACCTGACGAAAGGAGGTACCTCATGCTCAGCAAGTACGACGCGATTCCGACGGTTGCGGTCAAGAACCTGACTGCAGCGAAGAAATTCTATGAAGGCACGCTCGGCCTGAAGCAGGTCGATGCCGAAGGCGATGAAGTGGTCGTGTACCAGAACGGCAATTCGCGCCTTAATGTCTACCGCTCGCAATACGCCGGCACCAACAAGGCGACGGCCGTGACGTGGCCGGTCGACGACGTCGAGGATGAAGTGCGCACGCTGAAATCGAAAGGCGTCGCGTTCGAGCACTACGACATGCCGGGCCTGAAGCTCAAGGGCGATCTGCACGTTGCCGAAGAAGAGGACATGAAGGTTGCCTGGTTCAAGGACCCGGACGGCAACATCCTCAGCATCGTGAACAGGTAACCGTCTAGCGAGTCGTCATTTGCTCCTGCACGCGCGCGCCGCGGAGGATCAGCTCGATCGCGTGGTTGCCCTCGTGGCACGCGTACTCGAACATCTGATACCCGTCGTCGCGCGCGAGCGGATACGCGATCTTCCACGGCGCGGTGTAGTTCACGGGATCGTCGATCGTGATCTCGTACTGCATCGTGCCGCGGTCGGTGCGCGTGAAGCGCTCGATGACCCGCATCTGCTCGCTCACCGGCATGCCGCGTACCGGCGCGGCGTTCAGGCCGGTCGTGAGCCAGCCGCGAGAGTGGAAGTTGGTGGTCTCGACGACCAGCGTCGAGCCTTCCCAGTGACCGCGCGGATCGCCGCCCCACTGCCGCACGCGTGAATCGACGTGCGCGGCGTTGGCGGCGCCGATCGGGATGACGCGCGCGTCATGGATCATCTCGGCAACTATCAACACGTAGCCTGGCGTCTGTACGAACTGATACGCGTTGTTATAAACGACCGGAAACATCGTGGTGGGCTCACGCGTGATGCAGCGGTCCCACTGGCTCATCGTCTCGTACGAGTCGAAACTGCTCTGGTTGAAATCGCGCCGCTGCGCCGCTTCCGGCCGCAGCGGAATCTTGCCGTCGGCCGGCTCGACGACCAGCGAGGTCTGACCATTCGGCAGGATCTTCAGGTCCTGGTCGATGAAGGCATCGTTGTCACGACCCACGTCGCCGGGCTTGTGGCCCGCCGCCCAGAACTTCTCGGTCGCGACACGCTGCTGCTCGGCCCGGTCTGCCTCGGGCAATTGCGTGCCGGCCTGCGGCGGCCGCTCGAACGGCGTCAGCGTGCCGCCGGTCCAGATGCCCTGCAGATCGGGCGTGCCATCGGGCAGCCGCGGCAGATCTGCCGCAGCCGCCATGTTGACGGCCAGAAATCCGGATACCGCCACGATCGAGAGTCTGTGCATGCCCGCCCCCTCAAGAGAGGTCACGATAGGGCTGCGAGGATAGCCGCGTCGAGGGTCCTAAGGGCAGTACATAAAATGCACCCCGCCTCAACGCCGATCCGGCTGCAGGATCGCCGTGCCGAAGGTGCCCTCCAGCTTGCGAGTGCGGATCCATGAGGCAAGCAGGTCGTGGTAGCCAGCGGACTCGCGATCGTTCTCGATCATGCCGTGGTTGGCATTCGGGAAGACTGCGATATCCAGCTGCGGCGGCGCGGCCTGCAGGGTGCGCAGGAATTCGAGCGTCGGCGCCGGCG
>CADEEJ010000140.1:0-7762 GCA_902826315.1 uncultured Steroidobacter sp. | reverse complement strand
AGCTGCGGCGGCGCGGCCTGCAGGGTGCGCAGGAATTCGAGCGTCGGCGCCGGCGGCGCTTCGGTGTCCTTGCCCGCGACGACCCACAGCATCGGCACTCGCACGCGACGCAGGGCCGCTTGCGCGTCGTAGTCGAGAATCGCATCGAATCCCAACGCCGCGCGCAGCTCCTTGAATTCATCGTCGGGCGAGCGCAGCAGCGGTCCGGTGAAATCGCCTTCGACCTCCTGGAGCCACTTTTCCCTGGCGTGCGCTGCTTTGAACTTGCGCAAGTCATCCAGGCCATCGGTGAAGCGCGACAGCAGGATGCGGCCGGTGATGTCGGTGAGCTCGCGGCCCTTCGCGACCACGGTGTCGTCGTAGTTCCTGGCGCGCAGCTCGTTCATCACTTCGTAGCGGTCCTCTTCGAGCGGACTGATCGCCAGGCCATACGACACGATCACGAAGTCGGCCGGCGCCCGAACGGCTGCGAGCGGCGCGATCCATCCGCCCTGGCTCTCGCCCATCAAGCCGACAGGCACGCCGGGCGAATTGAGCAATTTGCGCGCGTGGCCGACGGCGGCGAGTGCGTCGTCGGCGAGCTCACTGAAATCGACCGTGAAGCGGCCGGTCGACTTGCCAGTGCCGCGCTTGTCGTAGACGAATGCAGCGATGCCGTAAAAGGGCAGCAGGTACTGCACGTAGTTGTAGGCGACCGCGCTGTCCTGACCGGAGCCGTAAACAAGCACGACGAGAGCTTGCGGCTTCTCGGGTGCGAACAACTCGCCGTACAGCGTGTTGCCGATGCTCGAGAAGGTCGTCGGCGTCTTCGTCATCGCGACGCGCTGCGCGGTGCCGGAGGGTCCATCCTTGAGACGGAATTGCATGCGCTGCCCGGCGCAGCCGTCGAATACCGCTTCGGAGACGCGCGGCTCGCGCGACGCCCAACCGGGTCCGCCGTGGAAATGCTTGTCGTCATCCGGATAGAGGCGCCCGCTGCGGCCGTCAGGCACGCGATAACGCAATGCGCCTTCGTCGCTCGGAGAAATGATTATGTAGTCGCCGCTGGAGAGCCGGTACGCGCCGGAGTAACAGGCGTGCGGCGGAGCGGACTCGGCACGTGTTGCGAGCGGCGCTGCTGCTGCAAGAAGTGCAACTGTACCGAAGAAAAAAGCTGGAACTGTCATGCTGCCGCGTCCTCGCGAGTGAATGTACCCGTTCGGACGCGGCAACGATCAACAGGGTTTCACTCGGTCTTCTTCGTGGACTTCCCTTCCATCGCGGTCGTCCACTTCGTGCCGTCTTCGGACATTTCCCACTTGTACGTGTACGCAGTGGGCGAGCTCTCGACCATCGTGTAACGAGAGTGCATCAGCTTGCCGTTCATGTCCGACTTCGAGCTGAACGTCCAGGTGTTGCCGCTCTTCTTGCCCTTCGAATAGTCACCCATGCCGGTGCTGTCGATGCCGTAGAACGTATAGGACTTCTCGGTGGGGCTGTACGCGACGATGCCGAGCGTCGTCATCGAGCCCATCACGCCGCTCCCCTGTCCGCGGCACACCACCTGGAAGCCGCCGGCGAACCACTCGCAGGTATCGACGCTCGTCATCTTGCCGCCCGGCCCGAACGGCCCCGGCTTCAACTCGCCTTCAGTGGTCCACTTGCCCGCGAAATAGCCGAGCGCTTTCTGCTCCGGCCCAGGCTTCGGTGCGTCCTGCGCCTGCGCGGCGCCGAATGCCAGCAGTACGCTGGCGCCAACAACGATGAGCTTCGTTCGCATAGTGAGCCTCCGGTGCCGGGGTAAAAATCGAGCCATAACTCAGCAATGCAGCAATTCCTGGTCTTTGCTGCGGTGCTGAGTTTTACCCCCTTTTTTAACCCGGCACCAACTGGAAGCGGATGGCCTGGCCGCCGCCGGGCGCGAGCTTCAGCTGCAGCGTGTCGCCGCGGCGCACTTCGCGTCGCTCGATCGCGATTGCGAAGGGGTGTGCGCGCCAATCTGCGTTCGCGCCGTCGCGGTAGATCTGTGCACGATATACACGGCCGGGGTCGAGGAAATCGAGCTTCACTTGCAGCGTGCGCGCGTTCTCGTCCGTGACGCTGCCGAGATACCAATCGCCGCTGTTGCGATCCTTGCGCACGATCGTCGCGTAATCGCCGACTTCGCCATTCGGCACGAGCGTCTGCTCCCAGTCCGTCGGCACGTCCTTGATGAACTGGAACGGCGCGGGATAGCGGCGATAGTTCTCGGGCAGATCCGCGGCCATCTGCAGCGGCGCATACAGGATGATGTAGTTCGCGAGCTGCTTCGCGAGCGTCGATTGAAACGGCTGCCCGCCTTTGCCCTTCAGGCTCAGCACGCCGGGCGTGAAGTCGAACGGACCGCCCAGCATGCGCGTGAACACCAGGTTCGCTTCGTGCTCAGGCGGATTCGGCGGATTGCCCCACGCGTTGTATTCCATGCCGCGCGCGCCTTCGCGCGAGACCCAGTTCGGATACGTGCGCCGCAGCCCCGTGTCCTTGATCGGCTCGTGTGCGACCACTGCAATGTGTCGCTTCGCTGCCTCGGTCACGACCTTCAAGTGATGACGCGACATGACCTGGCCATCGTGCCACTCGAAGTGAATCTGCCCGTCGTCGCCGAGCGCTTTGACGCCGCCCGCATCCGCGACATACCCGGTCTTGACGCTGTCGATGCCAAGCCGCTGGTAGAGATCGAGACCCGCCGCGAGCTGCTGCTCGTAGTGCGCGATGTTGGCGGAGGTCTCGTGATGACCGACCAGGTGCACGCCCTTGCTCTTCGCGTACTCGGCGAGCCCTTCGAGGTCGAAGTCGGGATACGGCTGCGTGAAGCTGAACGTCTCGCCGTTCGCGAACCAGTCGCCGTCCCAACCGACGTTCCAGCCCTCCACGAGCACGCCGCGAAAACCGTTCTTGGCGGCGAAGTCGATATAGCTGCGCGTGTGCGCCGTCGTCGCGCCGTGCTGCGGGCCGGACGCCCAGCTCCACGTGCCGAGATGCATGCCCCACCAGATGCCGATGTACTTCGACGGCTTGAACCACGACACATCGCCGAGCTTGTTCGGCTCGTTGAGGTTGAGAATCAGATCCGACGCCATATAAAGCGCGCCGGCATTCTCGGCGATCAGCAGCACCCGCCACGGCGTAGAGAACGGCGCAGTCCGTTTGACCTTCGCGCCCTGCGAGGCAGGCGACAGCACGGCTTTCAGCCGTGTACCGTCGACACGACGCAGCCACATTCCCGAGTAATCGACTAGCGCAGCCTCGTGGATCGCGATGTGCAAGCCCGCATCGGTGCGAATCGTCAGCGGCGTGTGTGCCTGCGCGACCTCGCCAAGCGCCGTGCGGCGATAGAGATATTCGTAGCGATTCCATTCGCCGCCGGGGATCCACCAGGCTGTGCCCGCGTCGGCGATCGCGAACTCGGTCAGCTCTTCGCCGATGTTCATGTTGCGCAGCTGCGGCTGATCCGGGAACTCGTAGCGGAAACCGACGCCGTCGTCGAACGCGCGGAACACGACGGTGAGCGCGCGCTGCGGCGGATTTTTCTCGACCAATCGAACGCGCAGCTCGTTGTAGCGGTCGCGAACATAGCGCCGCTCGCCCCAAGGCTGTTCCCACGTTTCGTCGACGCTGCGTGTCTGCACGCCGTCGCCGCGAAAATTGCGCTCCAGTTTCGGGGCATCGGTCAGCCAGAACCCGAGCCGCGATTCGCTGACGATCTCGCGGCCGCCGCGCGAAATCGAATAGCCGGGACGACCCTCGTCGTTGACCGTGACACTGACGGAGAGAACGTTGCCGGGTGAGCTGACGGTACCCAGTGTCTCGGCGCCGGCGATGCCGGCACAGAGAACCAGAAGAAGAGCGAGTGCTATGTGCCGATCCATTCCGCCACCCAACCGCTGAGGCGAGGCAACGCCCAACCGCTGCTGCCGTCCGACCGCTCGATCACGCGCCAGCGCTCGGCCTCTGCCGGACGCCAGGAGCGCGCATCGTGCCCGAGATTGAACACGCACAGCAACCGTTGCGTCGACGTCGCCCGCTCGAATGCGAGGATCGCCTCCGAGGCCTCGAGGATCTTCATGGTGCCGGCGAACAAAGCTTCGCTGCTGTTGCGCAACGCAAGCGCACGCCGTGTGAAAGCGAGCTGCGAATGCGGATCGTGCTCCTGTCGATCGACCGCGAGCGCGAGATGCTCGGCGGCAATCGGCAGCCACGCATGCGAACTGGCGGGCATGCGCGATCGCCACGGGATCGGCGTGCGCGCACCGTCGCGGCCGAGCGTGAGCGGCCAGTTCGCGATCGCTTCGGGATCCCGCAGCTGCTCGAACGGCACGTGCGCCTGCGGCAGCCCGAGCTCTTCCCCCTGGTAGATGAAAATGTTGCCGCGCAGGCAAGCGAGCAACAGCATCGTGACTCGCGCCATCGCTGCACGATCCTGCGTGCTCGCCCAACGCGACGGCGCGCGCGGCGCGTCGTGATTCGAGAACGCCCAGCTCGGCCAGCCGATGCCTGCCGCGTCGGGCCACGCCGAGACCGCCTGCTCGACGAGCCGCGGCGTCAGGCGATCGGCCTGCAGGAAATTGAAGCCGTAGGCACTGTGAAAGCGCTTCGTCCCGGCAGTGAAGCTCTTCATGTCCGCTTCTGCGTCCGTGCCGCCGACCTCGGCGACGGTGAAGCGATCGCGATAGCTGTCGACCAGCTCGCGGATGCGCTCGATGAACAGCGGAATATCGGGATGCGACTTGTTGTACAGCGGCAGCTGGAAATCGCAGGGCCGCGTGCGCACTTTGCCATCGGCCGGTGCCGGCGGATTGTCACGCAGCTGCGGATCGTGCATCGCGAAGTTCACGGCATCGAGCCGGAATCCATCGACGCCGCGGTCCAGCCAGAACCGTGCGCAGGCCAGCAGCTCGTCCTGCACGCGGGGGTTGTGCACGTTCAGATCGGGCTGCTGTGCCAGGAAGTTGTGCAGGTAGTACTGCCCGCGTCGCGCATCCCAAGTCCAGGCCGGGCCGCCGAATACGGACTGCCAGTTGCTCGGCGGCGAGCCATCGGCACGCGCGTCGGCCCACACGTACCAGTCGGCGCGCGGATTGTCGCGGCTCGCGCGACTTTCGCGGAACCACTCGTGCTGGTCGGAAGTGTGCGAGTACACCTGATCGATGACGACCTTGAGGCCAAGCGCGTGCGCGCGCTCGATGAGCCGATCGAAATCCGCGAGCGTGCCGAAGCGCGGATCGACACCGCGATAGTCGGAGATGTCGTAGCCGAAATCCCGCATCGGCGACGTGAAGAACGGCGACAGCCAGATCGCGGCGACACCGACCGAGGCGACGTGCTCGAGCCGCGCCGTGATGCCGGGCAGGTCGCCGACGCCGTCGTCGTTGGAGTCCGCGAAGCTGTACGGATAGATCTGGTAGATCGGCGCGCCGAGCCACCACGCGCGCCCGGGGGTCGGAGCAACGCGTGGGGCCGGCTGAGGAGATGCGCTCATGTCCCGTCTCCGGCGGCGCAGACGACGAAGTCGAGCGGCGCCAGTACGACGCGATAGGATCCCGGGGCGGCCACTTCGCTCTCGCAATGCCCGTACAGCGCGGAGAAACGGCGCGAGCCGGTGTCGACCTCCATCGCGGTCGAGAGCGGCTGCAGCGAAGTGTTGAACGCGATCACGATCTCGCGGCCCGTGGCCGCATCGACGCGTGAGACTGCGAACAACCCCGGGGAATCGGAATAATTGCGGACCACTTGCCGGCCGCTGCGCAGAGCGGCGTGCGCGCGGCGCAATGCCGAGAGCTTGGCGATGGCGCGAGCGATCGGATGGCCCAGGTCGAAATTCTTCGGCTGCGTACCCACGCCGATCCGGCGATCTGCCAGGTACGACTGCGTGCGGCTCGTCATCATGTCCTGACGCGCATCCTGATCGCCCCCGGCGCCTACGAAACCCTGCTCGTCGCCGTAGTAAACGACCGGCACTCCGCGCAGGGTTAACAGCATGCCGTGCGCGAGAAGCACGCGCTTCAACACTTCGTCGTCACTCGCCTGCGGACGAGCCGCACGCACGTAGTACGCAAAGCGTCCGGCGTCATGATTGCTGATGAAGGTTGGCAACTGCAGCGCCGTGCTTGCGCCGCCCTCGTAGAGCGAGTCGTCGGCGAACAGACGCGCCAGCTTGTCCGTACCCGCATCCCCTGCAACCGTCGCGCGCACTGCGCTCGCAAACGCGAAGTCGAGCACCGCGGGCAACTTCGCATCGCGCGTATACCGCGCCAACAACGCCGTATCGATGTTCGACGTGGAAACCTCGCCGAAGATGTGAAAGTGCGGGATGCCGTTGGCTACAGCCCTTTGCAGCATCGCCGGCACCCACGCCTGCCAGAACTCCGGATTCACGTGCCGGGCGGTGTCGATGCGGAAGCCGTCGATGCGATAGCGATCGATCCAGCCGCCGTAGATGTCGATCATCCCCTGCACGACGCGCGGATTCTCCGTCATGAGGTCGTCGAGCCCGACGAAGTCGCCCATCTCCGAGCTCTCGCCCTCGAACGTCGTGTTGCCGCGGTTGTGATACAGCAGCGGATCGTTCAGCCACTGCGGCACCTTGCTGCGCTCTTCGCCCGCCGGCAGGTACGGCGTGTACGCGAAGTCGGGGCTCGTCAGCTTGTCGAAGTTGCGGCCGTCGAAGCCTTCGTTGATCGGCTGTCCCTGCAGACCGCCGCGGCGCGAGTACGGATACTCGGCGCGCGAACGATACGGGCACTTGTCCGTCGTGCACTCGCGGTAGGCAATCACGTCCGCCGTGTGATTCGCGATGATGTCGAGATACACCTTCATGCCGCGCGCGTGCGCCGCTTGCACGAAGGCCTGCATCTGCGCTTCGTCGCCGAGGTGCGGATCGACGCCGGTGAAATCGGTGATCCAGTACCCGTGATAGCCCGCGGATTCCTGCCCTGGTCCGCCCTGCACCGGCTTGTTCTTGAACACCGGCGTCAGCCACACCGCCGTCGCACCGAGCGTCTGGATGTAATCGAGCCGCGAAGTCAGCCCCCGCAGGTCGCCGCCGTGAAAGAACGCCTTCGACGTCGGATCGAACCCGTGCTTCAGCCGGTCCTCACCCTTGATCCCGCCTCGATCGTTCTTCGGATCGCCGTTCTCGAACCGATCCGGCAACACGAAGTAGACGACCTCATCCGTCGGCGCACGCTCGCGCACGGCATCCGCAGCGCTCGCTGCAGATGCGCACGCTAGCAGCAGCAATGGCAACGCGACGTTCAGGTAGCGCATCGTTCACTCCCCTCCCCCGCGTGCGGGGGAGGGCCAGGGTGGGGGCGCTCGCGACTATTTCTTAGAGCTTGTAATTCACGCCCAGCAGAATCTGCCTTCCATATTCCTGGAAGTCCTGCTGTCTCGTCTCGATCCCAGCGTACGCGATGTACGGCTCGTCGGTCAGGTTGTTCACCTGGAACAGCAGCGACAGGCCCTGCAGGCGGCCCGGACCGAACTCGTAGCCGATCTGCGCGTCCGTGATCTGGTCGCCCTTCACATACTTGAGCGCGCGGTCGTTGGCGAAGTTCGTGACCTCGCCGATGTACTTCGAACGGGCGCGCGTGCCGATGCGCGCCGAGAAGCCCGCGGCCTCGTAGTACAGCGTCGCGCTCCATACGTCTTCGGACAGACCAGGCAGCGGGATGTTGCCGAGACCATTACCCGTGATGAAGTTGTTACCCGGCGGATCCTGGATCGTGATGCTGCTCTCGGTGTG
>CADEEJ010000139.1:7260-13385 GCA_902826315.1 uncultured Steroidobacter sp. | reverse complement strand
CTTCGAACCAGGTGGTCGGGGGTTCGAATCCCTCCGGCCGCGCCAGATCACTCATTGTCCGTTCCGGTCACATAGGTAACGTTTTATACCGGAGACATGGGTGACACTTTTGCGCTGAAGGGATTTTCAGCGCTCTCGATCCGACATGTCTCGTGATCGAAGAATCCTAGATCGTATTGCATGAAGTTGAGTGGGGTATGGGGCCCGCTCGCGTGGTGCGATATATAGCGCGGCTGATACAGAGAAACACACAGCCACCAATGAACCAGCGCCGGTAGATAGACAACGCAAAGGCTGTGGCGCTTGACGTGATGCAGGAGCACTCAATGAGTAATTGCCGGGGCATGCGCCTTCTGGTATGCGCGCAACTGTTGTCGACAACTTTGGGGCTCGGCGCCTGCGCTGGATTCAGCGGCGGTTCCATCGATCCCGGCAAGGTAAAAGCTGGGGACAACGTGGGCGGCATCCCCTACTACGAGCAGTCGCCGTTCCTGCTTGTCACACCTGATCTCCAGGGAGGCTACACCACCGAGGTAGTGTACCTGCCGGATCCGACCAAGCTCAGATACGTCGAACCCTGGCAATTCCTGGCGTCCTCGAAGGTCGACCTCACCTTTAAGAACGGTAGCCTGGAGACGAGCAAGTCAACGGTCAGCGCGCTCGAAGTTCCGAAAGCTCTGATCAGTGCGGCCGTGGGGATTGCGAAGGCGCAAGTGACGGGGGGCGCGTCGATTGCAGACGAGGGCTCCGGTCAGCAGGAGTCCAAGCGGCGTACGGCGATCACCCCTTACTTGTTCAAGATCGACCTCGATCACACACCAGCGCGCCTGATCGGTTCTGGCGGTTACGAGATCCAGGTTCCCGCGAAAGTGAAAACACGGCCCGCCACACAAAGCAGCGCCCCGGCAAAAGCGGGAGAGAGCAAATGACCGCGCGCGCCATTCAATGTTGCGGCATCGCTGTGATGCTCGGTATCACCGGTTGCGCCGGATTGTCCGTGCACAAGGCCGGCGATTCCAAAGGCGATACAGCGAAGGGCCAGAGTTTCTTCCTGCCACGCGTGGTGATGAATCTCGTGCCGGATGAAGAGCTGGGCTATCGCGTCGAATGGAAATACCTGCCGGATCCGAAGCAGGAATACCGCATCGCGCACTTTGCGACCTGGGCCAATGCCGAGCTCACGATCGCCACTGAAGGCGGCTTGTTGAAGTCGATCAAGTCCGACGCCGCAGCAGACACTGTGGCCGCCGAGGCGCTCAAAGGGTACGGCGAAATCCGGAAGGCAGAAGAAGCGGCCGAGTTCGCGGTCGCCAGCGCCCTACGCACGGCTGCCGATACGAAGCTGGCCGCAGCGAAGACCGAGCGCGATGCCCTGCAGAATCAGTTCAACACGGCCGAGACTTCGCTGCAGACAGCGAAAACCAACCTGCAAAAGCATCAGATCGACTTGTTCGCAGCTCAGGAGAAGGAAAAGCTCGCGCGCCAGCGTAAGACGGACGCGGAGGACACCTTGAAGGCGCTAGTGGCTGCAGGCACTGACAAGCAAGCGATAGCAGCCGCCCGCACTGCTTTGGACTCGGCGGCGACGGCGCTGATCGATGCCGAAGTAGTGCGGCAAAGAGCCGAAGCAGATCTGCAATCGGACCAGGAGACACTCGCAACCGCGCAGGCCAAGCACACCGAACTCCAAGGAAAACTCGCTCAGGCGCAGGATCGGGTTACGCAACTCGATGAGAGCTTGCCGCGCAAACCGGTGCAGGTACCCACGGCCGATGTCGCAGACACAGGGACGGGTCCGGCTAACGGCACGGATGGACCGGTCATGTTTGCGGTCAAGTTCGCGTCCAACAACGTCGAGCTGGTGCCTCTGAATGTCGAGATAGAAGCACGATCGGCGTGGACCAGAGCTCCCATTGCCTTGGCCGCGAATGCGCCCGCCGGGGAGGCGCCGGCCTGCCCCAAAGGAGATGAGAAAAAGATTACGGTGGAGCAGCGTCCGGGCGGGGCGCTGTATGGGCTCTCTGCTGAGCTGGGCTGTGTGCTTGCGAGTGTCGAGCAAGTACAAGTTCAACTGAACAGCGTCGATGCTGCCGGCAATACCGAAAAGCTGGGCCCGCTGGCGCAAGTAAAAGGAGATCCGGTCGCCAATCAGTTTCGAGTCAACATCAAGGACGGCAAGACTTTCATCGATGTTGCGGTACCCACGTCGGTCGTGGATGCCAAATGCAAGACGCCACAAAAATGCCAACTGACAGTGAAGGCACACGCCGGCAGCGACGCACCCTCGGTGACCTACTCGGATGTCATGTCGCACATGAAGCAATGAGCCATGGCTTTCCAATTCACGCTACACGTCATCTTCATGGATGCGCAACAGCGTGAGTACGGCTACATGCTCGCAGGTCTGGGCACTTCCATCGCAGAGATCTTCTACTCGGAATCCGGCGGAGCGATCGTGTTGCAGCCTCAGGTGGTGTCGACGCCGGTGTTCCAGCAGGCGTCCCCAGCAGTCTCGCCGGGCCTGCTGGGCGAAGTGGCCGAGCGCCATGTGCTCAACACGGGCGAGTTCGCGCAACACCTGGGATTGATCATCGCGCCGCGCTGGTTCAAGGACGTGGATCCGGCGACGAGCGTCCAGTGGCTGGGGGTCATGTTCGATACCGACACCATGATCGCTGACATCCACTTCGGCTCGGGCGACCGCCGCCGGCCGCGCGAGTGCTGCGCTATTTTTACCGAGAGCCTGAACAGCGTTGCGCAGGCGACGGGGCAGGATCTCAGCCGATTGGTGGCGAGGACGGCTGTTCACGAGATCGGCCACCTGTTCAATCTCAAGCATTCCATCGCGGCCCAGTCCTTCATGACGCAGACGCGCCACATCACGAACAAGGTACGCGCCTTCAGCCGCTTCGAGGACCACGACAGGCTGGCACTGCAAATGATCGGCCAGCCCGGCTTCGAGCACGTCCGCCCCGGTAGCAGCGAATTCAAATGATCTCGACACACCCCGCTTGTGAGGAAACGCCATGGCCGATGTGAGTGCGATGGAGCGGATGCTGGAGTTGCTGATCCCCGCCGCTTCCGCGGGTGTCGTCTCGATGGCTTTGTTGCAGACGTTGAAGTCCGTCGTGCCCGTCAAGCGCTGGTATCACGAACAATTCCTGAAACGCCGCTTGTTTGCGAACCCGGCGTTGGGACAAGCATGGTTGAGCGCGAGCGTCGGCGCCTCTGAGGATGCAACGCGTTTCGAGTACTTCTACGCGCAGGATGCCGAGGTGCTGTTCGAAAAACTGCAGACCAGCGCCGACCACGCGCTGGACTTCGCCACGTCCCCAGCATTCGAACCTCTATTCGAAGGCCTCTGCGTCCAGCTGCAGATTCCGACGACGGCACGAGACCAATGGGTGAGCTACCTCGATGGCAAGCGCGAGGACACCGCCCAGTCGCTGATCGACAATGCGGAGCGTTTGCGCAAGGCTCAAAGCGCCAAGCTCCTGATCCAAACCCTCGTCCGCCAGTACCTGGCCGGATTGCACTTGAAGCTCGACAGCCTCTGGACCAAGTTCAATCAGCTGCTGGCGATCCTGCTGTCGGCTGCGTTGCTCTACAACCTCGCTCCGCTTGAGACATTGTTGGGCGCGAGCCATGGCGCGGGAATAGTAGTGATTTATTGTTTCTTCGGTGGCGTGATCGCTCCTTTCGCGAAGGACCTGCTGGCGGCCTTCGTCGACTCGCGCTTCGAACGCCCCGGCAAAGTCGGCTAGGAAGTGACTTGGCATGTCGGATCCGCTGCCGTTGAGCCGGCGAGCGGGATCGGCGCCGTTGTTCGGGAGTGCGGCGACCGTTTCGAAGCTGACTACGGAACAGGCCAAGTCTGGCCCGTCGACCGTACAATCTCTCACCCTCGGCGTACGAAGCGCTCCAACATGACCGAACGCTCCCTCCGAACACCAACCTCACGTACCCGTCGCGGAGCCCTGCTTGGGATCGCCGCTGCCTTCTTAACGTTCTCTAGCGCCTTTGCCGCCGCGCCCGCCACCTACGATCGCGCCGCATGGATTGCCGACTTCGAAGCACTGCGCGACGCGATGACCCGCGGCTACCCCAATCTCGAGTGGGCGGTGGAGCGAGGCATGGACCTGCCGGCGCTGCAGAAACTGGCGATTTCCCGCCTGGAAACGGCCACCGACGATCCACAAGCCCGGCGCGCGCTGGAGCGGTTCGTCGCGGCCTTTGGCGATGGACACCTGCAGCTCACTTGGCCCAGCAGCGGCAACAACGCAGCGAGCGAGAGCACTGAGTCGGTACCGCTTTGTCGCCGCCTCGGCTACGAATCTCCGGCGGATACTTCGGCCATCGGCGCACGACTCCCTGGCTATGTCGCGCTCGATGAGCAGGATCCATGGGCGGCGGGCATCGTGACGCGAGAGGGCCAGCGAGTCGCAATCCTTCGGATCGAGCG
Source organism: uncultured Steroidobacter sp. (assembly GCA_902826315.1). GTDB lineage: Bacteria > Pseudomonadota > Gammaproteobacteria > Steroidobacterales > Steroidobacteraceae > Steroidobacter. The sequence continues at coordinate 8,923 of CADEEJ010000139.1, read as the reverse complement.
ATTCGCACCTCCAGCAGCGGAATGCGCCGCGGCTTTGACCGGGCTGCAGATCAAACAATCCGATGCGTGCGACGAAAAGTGCGAGGCGCGCGTTCGCCTTCGGATCGACGAGCTGTTCGTTGCCGGCATGGAGCGTCGCTTTCGCGCTCTTGAATCGCGGCAACCCAATCTGCTGCTCGTCGACCTCGCCACCAACGGCGGCGGCGACGACAGCACCATCGCCCTGGCTCGCATGTTGAGCGCCGACGCTCCCACCCCCGCGATCGCGCACATGCGTAGCGAGCGCGTCCAGAAATATCTTACGGAACTGCAGGCGTCGCTGGAAAAGGCGGCGAAGAGAGCAGCGCGCGCCGATCGGCCCCTCTTCGAACGCGCGAGCGTGTCGATCAAAGCCGCCGTCAAAGACGCCTCGCTCGCTTGCGATCGCTCGCCGCTATGGCGAGGGGATCCCATCTCGTGCTCAGGCCTGGTCCGCGGCCCGTTCTACGCCGGCGGCCTCGTCGATCGCGCGGTCATTGCTCACAGCGAAGACAGCGAGCTGATCTCTTCGAACTCGCGATACTCGTTCACGCCGGGACTCTGGTCGCGGCCTGTCGCAATCCTGGTCGATGGCAACACCGCCTCCGCCGCCGAGTTGATCGCCGCCATGCTCCAGGATGCCCGGCGAGCGCTCGTGATCGGCAGTCCGACGTTCGGCGCCGGCTGTGGCTGGATGCTCCCTCCTCAGCCGACAATCCTGCCCCGCAGCGGCGGCCGCCTGGAAATGCCGGACTGCTCGCGCTTCCGCGCCGACGGCCGCAATGAAGTCGAGGGAATCACGCCGGACGTATTGATCCCGTTTCGGCGCTACGACACTCCGAAGCAGCGAGTCATGCGACTGGAAGCGGCCTGGCCAGCTGTGTTTGCGAAGATGAAGGCACACTGAGCCCGAGAGTCCTATCGAGACAGGCGCGCCGCTACTTGAACGGCACCGTCATCAAGTGCTCGTTCAGGAAATCGAGATCGAACTGCACGAAGAGTGCCCACCCATCGCCCTGCCGATCGATCGCGAGCATTGGCGGCGTGGACACGATGTCGATGCTGCGGCTCAGTTCCGTCGTGGCTTCCCATGACGCCTTGTGCGCCACATAGCGCTTCGCTGCCGTGACCAGGGCGGCGGCTTCGCTCTTCTCGACGTGGAAAATCACCAGGGCATTGCCGGCCGCGTCGACCACGAGATCCGGCGCAAGCTGGTCGACTTCGTCATCGGCAAGCACACTCACCTCCGTGTCCCACGCCAAAGCGGCGACATCGAAGTGGTTCGCGACCAGGAAGGTTGCAGCTTCCGGCGTGACTGACAGCCACACGGCGACTGCATTGCCGTGTCGATCGACAGCAATACGCGGCTCGATCCCGTGGACCGCAGCCGGGCTGATCGGAGCCGCGATTGCGCCCCATCCTGTGCCCGCGGCGAAGCGATTGCTCACCACGCGATTGAAGGCACTGGAGTCGGTCTGCCGCCAGACCGCGAGTGCATTGCCGTCTTCATCGATCGCCATTCGCGGTGCATGCTGCGCCGAGCTCGCGTAGCCCATGTCGATGCGCGCCGGCTGACCCCAGGCGCTGCCGTCGAAGGTGTTCGCCCAGACATGCATCTCGGCCGCGCCCTTGGACACCTGCTGCA
>CADEEJ010000139.1:0-7160 GCA_902826315.1 uncultured Steroidobacter sp. | reverse complement strand
GTGACTGTGGCGGGGTCGAGCACTGCCGAAAAGTGCAGGACGGGTCGCACGCTTCGATCCACTTCCTCGGCACCCGCCGCCGGTGTGCTGCCGGTCAACACGAGCTCAGCGGCACAAATCACGCGGACGTCCGTCACATTGCTGGTGACGATGCCGGTGCCGTTCTCGACGGCGCAGTGCTGTGCCGGATTCGTCGGCGGCGTGATCACTACCACATCGAACTTGCTGCCCGCGGACATCTGGACCGGAAATGTGAAGCCGCCACTGCTGGCGATCCCGCGCGTACTGCCGTTGTTGCCGAGCACGAGCCCAGTCCCCAGCAGCCCTTGCACGGTGCCGCCGATCGTGAACAGCTGCGGCGGCGGCTCGGCAACCGCACTACAGTTCACCTGGATGCTCGTGACATTGGCCGTGGCAGCACCCGTTCCGTTTACGATCTTGCACTCTTGCGTCGGGCTGCTCGGCTGAGTTGCGACTATGACATCGAAGAGCGCGCCGCTCGCAACGAGATCGGGGAAGGTGAACGCACCGTTGCCGGAAATGGGCAGCAGAACTCCCTTGTTCTGCAGCACCAAGCCCGTACCTTGCAAGCCTTTGACGTTGCCGCCGAGCGTAAACACGCCGGGCGCGGGCTGCGGAGTCGTGCAAGTCACCCGAATGCCGGTGACGGCGGCGGTGACTGTTCCCGCGCCGTTCTCGACTTTGCACTGCTGCCCCGGATTTTTCGGCTCGCTCTCGACCGTGACTGCGAATGCAGTGCCTGCAGGGACCGACGGAGCAAATTCGAACGCGCCGTTATTCAAGATGGGGAGCAGCAAATTGCCATTCTTGAGCGTCAGACCCGTTCCCTCCAGGCCCTGAACTGTACCGCCGACCGTGAACCTTGACGGTGGCGGCGGATTGATGTCCGGGCCGTCCGGAACGAAGGACGAAGAGCCGCCGCCGCCGCAACCGCCGAGTGTCGCAGCGAAGGCGCAGGCCGCCAGCGTCTTCGCCAGCAGCGTCAAGCAATGCATATCGCGCGGGATCCCGATCGTGTTCTTCTTCATATTCTGTGAGCGTTGCAGCGTGACTGGCATGGTAGGCGGCACTCAGCCACCAAAAACCCACGCGAACGGATGCCGACGCGAGCCGGGCTTTACAGAATGGAGGGTCCGCTCACTCGGTGCGCGGTCGGCTCGTGGCGAGTGCCTCGTCGAGCATCTCGATGAGGGCCGCGCGGTCGAGCGTGTAACGGTGGCCTTCATTCAGCTGCACGAGCTGCTCGATCTGCTTGCGCATCGTCTTCTCGACGATGCCCGGTTCGGACGAGACCACATAGCGGCGCTTCGGATTGGGGTCGAACAGGGCGTGTTCGACCGCGACGGCAACCTCGTAGGGCTCCGGCAATTTGCTGACATCGAACTGCGGTCCGAGGGCCTCGATCGCTTTCGCCTTCGCGTCCGGCGGGAGTCGCGCGAGCATGTTGTCGTCCATGCTGCTGCGGTAGTTGCCCGGTTCGACGACGCTGACTCGAACTCCGAGCGGAGCGAGCTGCGCAGCCAGTGAATCCGTGAGCCCTTCGATCGCGTGCTTGCTCGTGACGTACGCCGGTATGCGGGAACTGGCGAGGACTCCGGAGATCGAGCCGATGTTTACGATGCGCCCTCGCCCGGCGATGACCAGCGGCTGGAATGCCTTGATCATCATCACCGGGCCGTACACGTTCACCTTCATGCAAACGTCGAATTCTTCGAGACTCATCTCGTCGATCGTGCCCAACGTCGCGACCCCGGCGTTGTTCACCAGTCCGTAGAGACCGCGTCCAGCTTTCGAGATCGATTCCACTGCAGCTGCGATGTCCGCAGGCCGCGTCACGTCCAGGCGCAGGGCTTGCACGTTGCGGATAGCTCCCAAAGCCTTGAGATCCTCGTCCTTGCGCGCCGTGGCGTAGACGAAATAGCCCTGTGCGGCGAGCCGCTCGGTGATCCTGCGGCCGATGCCGCTGCTGGCTCCGGTGACGAGGACAGCCTTGGAAATATTCTGTCCGGCAGCCTCTTCTCCGGCGAACGATGGTGCCGCGATCAAGATGCACAGGATAGTCACGAATAAGCGCATGACGTCAGTCTAGAAGCGATAATCACGATGCCGTAGACCGCTCGCTGCAGCGGCCCGGCGATTCACTGCATCGGCTGGCCGCCACCAGCGGCGCCGGGAAAAAATCAGCGGCTCATTTCGTACAACGAACGATGATCAGCAACAACAGGGAGTCACCATGAAACACAGCAAGAAGCGTCTTGGCCTGCAGTACCTGGGCATTGCAGCTGCCGCAATCCTGGTCGGTGACGGCATCGTCGCGGTCCACGCAGCCGACGACGACGAGCCGGCCGCCGCCTCGTTCCCGGATGTCGACCAGAAAATCAGACGGCTGAAGAAGCGCGTCAAGCAACTCGAGACGGACGTTGCCGAGTTGCAAGCGATCAACCAGCCAGTGAGCGCGGACGTGAATTGCAGCACCGGTGGCAGTGTCAACGCCATCCTCGCCGCGCACGCGGACGGTCACGGCCTGTTGACGATTCGAATCTCCGGCATCTGCACGGAGACGATCATAGTCAACCGCAACGACGTCACTCTGCTTGGTCAGGCGGGTGCGACAGTGCAAGCTGCCGGTACCAACTTCGGTCTGCTGGTTGACGATGGTTCGACGCATGTGAACGTCGCGGACTTGCGCTTCACCGGCGGCCAGGGGGCTGCAGCGGTGAGCAAGGGCTCGCACGTGATCTTCACCAACGTCGTCGTCGAGCAGACCAACCTCGGTGTCGTGAGCGCCGACAACGGCACGATCGACATCACACGCTCGCTCATTCGCAACAACAACATCGGGGTCTATGCGGCGCGCGGCGGCGTCACCCTGGTCAGCAACAGCATCGTCGAAAACAACACGACCGGACTGCTCGCGTTCAAAGACGGCATGATCAACGCCACCAGCCTGGCACCGGATCGCACCACTGCACCCGCCGGCGCAACTGTCAGAAACAACACGAACGGAGGCGTCGCGCGCTCCGGCGGTACGATCGAGCTGTCCGACTCGCGCATAGAGAACAACAGCGCCGTCGGATTATTGGCCGATAGCTCTTCGTCGCTGCATTTCTTCAATCCGCTGAACGGCACCGGCAACGTCGTCACCGGAAACACGAACGTCGGTGTCCTGGTGCAGAAGACCGCCAGCGTCGTGTTCGGCGACTCGACTACGAGCATCACCGCCAACAACATCGGCATTCTGTGCAACGCGAACGCCGGTTACATCCTTCCGCCCGGCGGCTCGCCGGGCAATGTCAGCGGCAACACGGCGGGCAACATCATCGGTTGCACGCCCTGAAACACCAGGTCGCTCTCACGCCGGCCGGCGTGGGGGCGACCTCTCAGCGCGTGCCCTCGATCAGCGCTCCTGCATCCTCTCACGCAGGTCCGTGGCAATTCCCCGGACCGTAAAGCCCTCTGGAAACTCGTCGATCAAGACGATATCGGAGATCGAGTTGCGCGTTCGCAGCGGCAGGATCGCCTGGTAAGCGGACGACTTGTACCACTGCAGCGCCGCCTCGCGGCTCGGGAACTCCATCAGCACCACAGCTCCGGGCCAGGCACCTTCGACGACGACGTTGGGCGGACCTTGCGCCAGCCACTTGCCGCCATAAGGCGCGACAGTGTCTTCGACTCGCTCGAGATAGGTCAGCGCCTCGTCGTTCGGCACGTCACCGGGAATGCGCAGATGATTGATCAAGTAAGTCGTCATGGCTCGCCTCGTGAAATCCCGGATCCGTCGCCGAGATTCTGCGCGGTCTGCGACCGGACGATTTCGTTCGCGATACACCCGATTTAAGTCGTAACCGAGCTGCGAACCGCGCCGCGCAGGCCGAGCGATGCGCCGCGTGCCTTGCTGGCGTCCACCCGGAAAGCTCGGCTAGTATCGGCTTGCTCCAGTCCTGAAGTGCAAGCTTCGTCCCCGGGTGCCGCATGAGCGAGCTGGGTGTCAACGTCGACGGCGACGCTGTTGGCCGTCCTGCGCTGCGTTCGTTCGTCAGCAGCTGGGCCGGGTATGGCATCGCGGTTCTGTCCGTCGCTCTCGCGCTCCTGATCGCGCTCGGGCTCGAAAAACTCGGCGTCCCGGACGTCGCATTTCCGCTGATGTTGCTGGCCATCGCGCTGACAGCCTGGTTCTCCATCCCGCGAGCCGCGATCGTTGCCCTGCTGCTGGCGTGTCTTGGATTCAATTTCTTCTTCACGCGGCCCTTCGGCAGTCTCGTCGTCAGCGCCGCCGACATTCCCTTCTACATCGCCTTCACGCTGCTGGCCTCGCTCGTGGCGTGGTTCAGCGCCACGCGACGCCGGATCGAGGAGGAACTGCGGAGCTCGCGTGACCTGCTGCGCAACGAGGTCGCCGAACGTACCTTGCGCGAGCAGGAAATTCGGACGTTGAATGACGCGCTTGCCGAGCGCAGCAAGGCATTGCAGGCGACCAATCAGGAGCTGGAAGCCTTCGCTTATTCGGTGTCGCACGACCTGCGCGCTCCGACGCGCCACATCGTCGGCTTCACCGAGTTGCTGTTGAAAGGCGCCGGCGCCGTACTGAGCGACCGGAGCAGACAGCACGCCGCGATGATCCTCGAGTCGGCCCAGCGCATGGGAACTCTCGTCGACGACCTGCTCGAATTCTCGAGAATCGGCCGCGTCGACACCCGCAAAACCATGGTGGGCGTGCAGCAGATCGTGCAGGAGGCCATGAGCGAAGTGGCGCGGCAGATCGATGGCCGTGACATCGAGTGGCGCATCGGGCCCCTGCCGCTGGTGTACGCCGATCGCGCAATGCTACGCGTTGTCCTCGTCAATCTGATCTCGAATGCCGTCAAGTTCACCGGCACGCGCGCACGCGCCGTCATCGAAATCGGCTCGACCGAGCCGGATCCCGAGCACGTCGTGATTCGCATCCGCGACAACGGCGTCGGCTTCGACATGAAGTACGTCGGCAAGCTGTTCGGAGTGTTCCAGCGGTTGCATGCCATGGAAGCGTTCGAAGGCACCGGTATCGGTCTGGCCACCGTGCAACGAGTCGTGCATCGACACGGCGGGCGCATCTGGGCCGAAGCGGCCATCGAACAGGGCGCCACGTTCTATTTCTCTCTGCCCAAGTCAGCAGGTGCAACGCCATGAGTGCATTGGGACGAATCCTGATGGTGGAAGACGATCCGAAGGACGTGATGCTCACCATGACGGCGCTCGAGGAGTACAACCTCGCCAACGAGGTGGTGCTGGTGCGCGATGGCGAGCAGGCGCTCGACTACCTTTATTCTCGCGGCAGCTACGCGGGACGCGAAGGCGAGAGTCCCGCGGTCCTGCTGCTCGATCTCAAGCTTCCCAAGGTCGACGGACTGGAGGTGCTCAGGACCATCAAGTCCGATGAGAAACTGAAGATGATTCCGGTCGTCGTGCTGACCTCGTCGCGCGAAGAGAAGGACATGGTCGCCAGCTACCAGCTGGGCGTGAACGCCTATGTCGTCAAGCCGGTGGACTTCCACGAGTTCGTCAATGCGGTCAAGGAGCTCGGTGTCTTCTGGGCCGTGGTCAACGAGCCGCCGCCGGGCAGCGCCAGAAAGCGCTGACCGATGGCGCAACGCGGCTAAGCCCCGATGCAGATCCTGCACCTGGAAGACGACCGCCAGGACGCGCAGCTCGTGCGCGAGACTCTGGAGTCCGGCGGCATCGAGTGCCAGATGATTCGTGTCGAGAACCAGCGGGACTTCGCCAGTGCCCTGGAGCGCGGCAGCTTCGATGTGATCCTGGCCGACTACACGCTACCTTCGTTCGACGGCCTCTCGGCGCTGGAGATCGCGCAAAGCATGGCGGCGGACATCCCCTTCATCTTCGTATCCGGAACGCTCGGCGAGGAAGTGGCCATAGAAGCGATCCGCCGGGGCGCGACCGATTACGTCTTCAAAACGCGGCTCGAGAAGATCGTGCACTCCGTACAGCGCGCCTTGCGGGAAGCGCACGAGCGCGCGGAGCTGAAGCGCACACAGGATGCTCTGAAGCGCAGCGAGGCGTATCTGGCGGAGGCCCAGCGCTTGAGTCACACGGGCAGCTTCGGTTGGGATGTCGCCAGCGGCGAGATCTACTGGTCCCAGGAGACTTTCCGGATCTTCGAGTACCCACCCGCCGCCAAGATCACCATCGAGCGGATCCTCGATCGAACTCATCCGGATGACAGGGCTGCCGTACGCGAATGGGTCGAGCGCATCGTGCGCGAGAAGCGGGAGTTCGACTTCGAGCATCGCCTGCTGGTGCCGGATGGCGTCGTCAAGCATGTGCGTGTTGTCGGGCGCCCCGCGCCGGCGACGACCAGGGGCTTCGAATTCGTCGGCGCGGTCACGGACGTGACCGAACGCCGCGGCGCCGACGAAATTCGCATCGCCGAGCGCACGCGGATCGCGGGCGACCTGCACGATACGCTGCTACAGAGCTTTCAAGGTGTGATGCTGCTCTTCCATGCCGCAGACGGCCTGCTGCCAGCGACGCCGCTGAAAGCGAAACAGATGCTCGAGCGCGCCCTGACGTGCGGCCAGCAGGCCATAGCCGAGGGCCGCGATGCGGTCTTCGATCTGCGCTTTCCCGAGAGGGTCGATCTCACTCAGGCGTTGCATTCGTTCGGACAGGAGCTGATTGCAACGGAGGATCCACAGGAGCGTTCGCGCCTGCCTGCCATTCACGTGCTGGCGCAGGGCGCCCCGACGCATTTGCCCTCGAGGATGGGCTACGAAGTCTGCCGGATCGCATTCGAGGCATTGCGCAACGCCTTTCGACACGCGCACGCACGTCGCATCGAAGTCGAGATCGTCCATGACCCTGCCTGCCTGCGCGTCTTCGTGCGGGATGACGGCAAGGGCATCGACCCGGACGTACTCGAGCGCGGCGGACGGGTTGGTCACTGGGGCATGGCCGGAATGCGCGAGCGCGCCCAACGAATTGGCGCGCGACTCGCAATCGGCCCGAGGGCCGGAGCGGGTACCGAGGTAGCGATTACCGTTCCTCTCGTGTAGCTCAGCGTCTCAGCGCCGTCGAATAACCTTGATGCTCTCCAGCGCTTCGAGATATGCAGCGACGTGCTCGATCGGCACGGGTCCGAACTC
>CADEEJ010000138.1 GCA_902826315.1 uncultured Steroidobacter sp. | reverse complement strand
CCTGATCAAGCGCGATTCCGTCGCAGCGCCGTGCAAGGGATGACACGCGGCTTCGGGGTCGTCTAGCCAAGATCTGGCGACTTGTATTCTGATAACGCTATCATTACGCTCCAGGAACGGCCGCATGGAGCCTGCCGAGGCTTCGACCAACCGCTTCTGGAGGCGCGGCTCCCATGTCGCACACTGTCTACCCTTCCTTGCGTGGCAAACGTGTCGTCGTCACGGGCGGCGGCTCGAGCATCGGCGCGGCGATCGTCGAGCGCTTCGCCTATCAGGGCGCTCACGTCGCGTTCCTGGACATTGCGGAGGCAGAGTGCCGCGACCTCGAACGGCGTCTCGCCTACCGCGAGACCCGGCCGCGCTACTATGCGTGCGATCTGACCGACGTCGCCGCGATCCGCGCATTGTTCCCACACATACGCGAGCAGCTCGGACCGATCGACGTGCTGATCAACAACGCGGCGAACGACGATCGGCACACTGTCGGGGACGCGACGCCTGCCTACTGGGACGAGCGCATCGCCGTCAATCTGCGGCACTATTTCTTCTGCGCACAGGCAGTGATAGCCGACATGAGGGCAGCGGGCGGCGGAGCCATCATCAATCTGGGCTCAGTGTCGTGGCACCTTGCCCTGCCCAATCTCGCGATCTATCAAACGGCCAAGGCCGGCATCGAAGGACTGACGCGCGGCTTGGCGCGCGACCTCGGCGGCTTCGGGATCAGAGTGAACTGCGTCGTGCCGGGCGCAGTGCGCACCCCGCGGCAGATGAAGCTGTGGCACACACCGGAGGAAGAGGCGCGCACGATCGAGCAGCAGTGCCTGAAAGTGCGGGTGGAGCCGCACGACGTGGCGGCAATGGTCCTCTTCCTCTCATCGGAAGATGCACGCATGTGTACGGCACATGAGTACTTCGTGGACGCCGGCTGGCGTTGACTTAGAACGACACGACTGTCACCGACGCGGGAGCCAACTCGAGCGTCATGGCGCCGCCGGTTCGCTTGGCCGTAACTGGTTTCGGCGCGACCGTGTTCGGCGCTTCGAATGTGTTGATGCTGTCGATCTGCGGCGCGACCAAGGTTTCGCCGCTAAGCGTCTCGTTCTTCCGATCGCCACTCGCAATGCGGATGCGAACCGCGCGCCTCGGATCGACGTTCGCGATGGCGATCCACACCTTACCGTCTTTGTCCCTTGCGGCGATCGCATCGACGCGTTGGATCTCGACCTCGCCATGCACGTATGTTTGCGGATCAAGTTGGATCGGCACGAAGGTTGCGTCCTGGAACGGCACATACATACGAAACACGTGATATGTCGGGGTTTTCACGAGCTTCTCTTGGTCGGTGAGGAGCATGGCCTGAAGCACGTTCACCATCTGCGCGATATTGGCCATGCGCACGCGGTCAGCATGGCGTGCGAACGTATTGATGTTGAGCGCGGCGATGAGCGCGTCGCGCTGACTATTCTGCTGCTCGAGGAAACCTTCTTTCGAGCCTGGCGTGGGTGCGAGCCACGCACCCCATTCGTCGACGACCAGCGCAATCTTCTTCTCAGGATCGTACTTGTCCATGATCGCAGCGTGCGTGCGAATCAACTCGTCCATGCGCAGCGTTTCCTTGAGTAATCTCGCGTACTCATCTTCGCCGAAGCCCGTAGCCTTGTAGCTCGGAGGCCAGCCGCCCACGGTGTAATAGTGCAGCGATAACCCATCGATGTCCCAGCTCCAGTTGCGCTCCTTCCAGGCTTTCATCCCGGCTTCGGTATAGCTCGTGTCGCCGCCCTCCGGACCGACGGCGATCTTCTTCATCGGATGCCGCGAGTTGTAGTTACGAACGTAGCGAGCGTAGATCCTGAGCTGACTCACGTAGTAGTCCGGCGTCATGGAGCCGCCACATCCCCAGCTCTCGTTGCCGATGCCGAGGTACGAGATGCCGAACGGCTCCGCATGTCCGTTCGCGGCGCGCTCCTTCGCCAAAGTCGTCGGCTGATCGGCGGTCAGGTACTCGAACCAGTCCGCCGCTTCCTTCGACGTCCCGGAACCCACGTTCACGGAGATGTACGCTTCCGCGCCGATCTGCTGCACGAAATCCATGAACTCGTGCGTGCCGAACGTATTCGGCTCGATGACCCCGCCCCAGTTCGGGTTGAGCGTCGCGGGACGCTCTGCGGCGGGTCCGATGCCACTTCTCCAGTGGTACTCGTCCGCGAAGCAGCCGCCGGGCCAACGAACGTTCGGAACGCGCAGCTCCTTCAACGCCGCCACGACATCGTTGCGGATGCCTCGTGTGTTCGGAAGGCTCGAATTGGGACCGACCCAGACGCCTTCATAGATCCCTCGCCCGAGATGCTCAGCGAATTGTCCGAAGATCTGACGGCTGATCATCGGACCTGATTGGTCCGACTTTACGGTGAGAGCCAAGGTGTCCTGCGCATGAACCACGCCCACGACACACGCAAGCGCGCTCCCCACGAGCGCGAGCAATCTCGTCTTCAGCATTCGGATCTCCGGCTCTCGTCTCGAGATCGTACGTTCATGTGCAATGCGACATGGTCCACTGCCTGACCGAGCGCGCGGATCACTCGTGACCCCCGGATGGACCAATGGCTGTCAATTGCCGACCGATCTTCATCTCTTTCATTTCCTAAAACGTCGTGATAGCGTTACCAAAATAGCATTGGTAGCGTTATCAATCCGGACCGGGCGAATCTTTTTCGCATCGGCCGAACTGACAGGGGGACGCCTTCGGCGTCATGCAGAACTCATGAGTCATCGGAGATTCCGCGGACACGCCGCTCACCCGTAGATCGCATGTTTCCTTGAGGGGCGCGTTCGCGAGAGGGCCGGTTTCGGCGTGACAGCCAGGACATGGCGCGGCGCTGAACCGGGGTCTCGAAAGCCCGATGCTCGTACCAGAAAAGACTACGAGGAGGCAGCCGTATGAATCACTGGACGAACTTGGCCAACGCCATCCCGGCGGACGAGCACCGACAGCCTGCGGCCTTGCTGAGGGGAATTCCATGAAAGCGAAGTCAACGACTCAGCGCCTGAGGTCCAGAGCGCTGTTCACCATCGTCGGCGGCGTGGTAGTGATCAACCCGGCGTTCGCGCAGCAGCCGGCAACATCGCCGGTCGCGAGCCAGACGAAGAGCGAAACGCTGGAAGAAGTGGTCGTCACGGGCTTGCGAGCCAGCCTCGAAGCTTCTATGGACATCAAACGTAACGCGGTCGGCGTGGTCGACGCGATTACCGCGGAGGACATGGGCAAGTTCCCCGACACGAATCTGGCCGAGTCGCTGCAGCGAATCACCGGCATCTCCATCGACCGCCGTAATGGCGAGGGCGCGCTGGTCAGCGCCCGCGGCTTCGGGCCGCAGTTCAACCTGGTGACGCTCAACGGCCGTCAGATCCCGGGCGCAGACGGGTTCGGCAACGGCGAGATCACGATTGGCGGCCAGGGCTCCGGCGCTCGCTCCTTCAATTTCGCCCAGTTGGCGTCCGAGGCCATCACCAGCGTCGAGGTTTACAAGACGAGCCGGGCCGATCTCAGCTCGGGAGGCATCGGCGCCACGGTCAACATCAAGACTGCACGGCCACTCGACACTCCCGAAACTGTCTTCAACGTGGGCGCCAAAGGCGTCTACGACGAGTCATCGCCCTTCGACAGCGAGATCACCCCCGAGGTCTCGGGCATCTTCAGCATGACGAATGACGACAAGACCTGGGGCGTCGGGTTGAGTGCCAGCTACCAAGAGCGTCACGGCGGCTCGATACAGTTCACCGAAAACGCCTGGAACATCCAGGCATGGAACGGCACATCGGCGGCGCTGCGGCCGGATGCCAGGGTGACCAACGCGCCTGCCGTCGGCCAGCTGTACGGCATGCCCAATGACATGCGCTACGCCTTCTCGGACTTCGAGCGCGAACGCATCAACGCTCAGGGCGTGGTGCAGTTTGCACCGAGTGACGCGCTGACCATGACGCTCGATTACACCTACGCCGCCAACGAAATCACGGAGAATCGCGGCGAGCAGACCATCTGGCTGCAGCGCAGTAACAGCTTCACTGACCTCACCTTCGATACGGGACAGGAGGTGGCGACGCCGGTATTCCTGCGCGATCTGGTCGGCGGCAAGGACTTCGGCTTCGAGCAGCAACGCAACAAGCAGAAGAACGATCTGGACTCGATCGGGCTTAATGTCGCATGGCGGATGACGGACAACTTCACCCTGGCGCTGGACGCTCACAACTCGAAGACCAAGAGCCGGCCGAACGATCCCAGCGTACCCGGCGCCAGCGCTACGTTCTTCAGCTTCGCCGGCACGAACTGCGTGGCCGACGACTGCCCCGGCGCCTTCAGTCAGGAGTTCACATTCAACAACGGCCTGCCGATCATGGCGCGCACCTTCATCCCCTCGATGGCGGATGCGGTGGCGAACACGAACGGCACCAAGAACACCGATTTCACCTCCGGCGAGCTGGGCTCGCAGATGCTGCGCATCTGGTCCTTCGAACAGGAGTCCGAGGTGAAGGAAGCGCGGCTGGACGGCGCCCTGGAGTTCGACAACGGTCGATTCCAGTTCGGCGTCGACACGCGCACGACCGAAATGAATCGCAAGAACGGCTACGGTGAAGCCGTGCTGGGCAACTGGAGCGCGAGCGATGCCAGCGCGGTTCCCGGCATGACCAGCCTGCTGCGACCGTTCAGCATGACCGGCCTGTTCAATGATTTCAGGACAACCGGCGCTGCGGGTGGCGCGTGGCGAGGAGACGCGGCGGCCCTGGCACGATGGGGACTCGGTCGTGCGAGTCCGGTGGACGGACACATCTACAACTGGAACCCGGACAACACGACGACGGCGAGCAATTGCCTGTGCGCCGACCCGGCGCTCGACGACAACAACAAGATCAAGGAGGACGTGAACTCCGCCTATGTGCAGGCCGGATGGCACGGCAACCTCTTCGATAGGTCGACCAATTTGCTGGTCGGTGTTCGCTACGAGCAAACGGACGTGGAGTCCACGTCGAACATTCTGGTTCCCAGCAATCCGGGCGGAATGGTCTGGACGGCGAACAACGACTTCACCATAGCGCGTTCCGTAACGATCCAACCGTTCACCGAAGAGACGGATTACAACCACGTCCTGCCGAGCCTCGACTTCGACATGATGCTGACCGACTCGGTCAAGGGCCGCCTCTCGTACAGCAAGACCATCGCACGCGCGAACTACGGCGATCTCTATGCGGGTGCGACTGTTCGCGGCGCGACGGGCTCGATACTGATCGATCCCTCGACCCAGGCGTCCGCCGACGCGCAGAACCCTGCGCTGGTGCCGCTCGAGTCGGATAACCTGGACTTCAGCGTCGAGTGGTACTTCTCGGACCAGGGCTACGTCTCCGCCGGCTTCTGGCAGAAGCGCGTCGACAACTTCATCGGCACGACTGTGCTCCAGCAGAACCTGTTCGACATCACGGACCCGACCTCCGGACCGGATGCTCAGACAGCGCTGGCCTTTCTGCGCAGCGCGCAGTGCGTGAGTCAGGTCGCCCCAGCGGACGTCAACGCCGCCTGCTCGGCGAACGACACCGCGCTGTTCACTGCGCTCGCAATGCTGCGCAATGCCGGAGCGACCGGCGGGCTCGCCGCCTACGACGGCAGCTCCGACCAGAGACTGGACATGGAGAACACCTACGATATCGCCGGCGAGGCCGACGACCCGCCGTACATATTCGCAGTGCGGCGACCGGTCAACCAGGAAAAAGCGAAGATTCACGGCTGGGAACTCGGCGGTCAGTACTTCTTCGGCGATACCGGCTTTGGCGTGCAGGCGAACTACACGATCGTCAAGGGTGACGTGGGCTTCAACAACGACGCCCCTCCGGGCACGACGCAGTTCGCCCTGCTCGGCCTGAGCGACACCGCCAACGCGGTGCTGGTGTACGAGAACTACGGCATCACGGCGCGCCTGGCCTACAACTGGCGCGACGAGTTCCTGGCGGCGACGAATCAGAACGGGTCCAACACGAATCCGTACTACGTCGAGGCGTACGACCAGATCGACCTGAGCGTCGGGTACGAGTTCAACGAAGCCCTGTCGTTCCAGGTGGAAGCGGTCAACCTCACGGGCGAGGACGTGCGCTGGCACGCCCGATCGGAGAAGCAGGTGGTCAGGCTGGAGGATCAGCAGCCGCGCTTTGCGGTCGGCGTTCGCTACCGGTTCTGACGCCGAGCGTGCCTGCAGGGAAAGGCCGCTGTTTCGCAGCGGCCTTTTCCGTTTAATCTTGCGACCACTCTATGACCCGGCACGTCATGCTCAACAACGTCACCCACGCAGATCTGCGGGTGATCACGCGCTACGGCGCGCAGTTCGGCGACGAGGTGGGCACGGTACTCACCTTTCCGACGGAGTACGCCGACATCCAGCGCGAGTATCCGATCTTCTTCAGAAAGGATGCCGCGAGCGGCGAGTATCATTCGGTCGCCCTGCTCGGCTTCGCGAAGAACGAGAACCTGTTTCTGGAGCAGGGTCGCTGGCTCGCCGACTACGTTCCGGGCATCGTCGTGCGCGGGCCCTTTCTCATCGGCTTTCAGGAGCACGATGTCGGCGGTGAGCTGCGTCAGGAGCCGATGATCCACGTGGATATGGATCATCCGCGCGTCAGCCATACCGAAGGCGAGCTGGTGTTTCTGCCCAAGGGCGGCAACAGCCCGTACCTGGACCACGTCGCGCAAGTGTTGCGCGGTATCCATGCGGGCCTGGAGATGAGCAAGGCCATGTTCGCCGCTTTCTCGGAGCTGGGCCTCATCGAGCCCGTCTCGCTCGACGTGAAATTGAGCGCCGAGCAGGGATACAGCGTCGTCGGTTTGCACACCGTCGATCAGCGCAAGTTGGCGGCACTCGACGGAGCGTCGCTCGAGAGGCTGAACAAAGCCGGCTTTCTCCAGGGTGCGTTCCTCGTGGTCGCATCGATGGGCAATGTGAAGAAGCTCATGGCCATGAAGCAGCGCAAGCGGGCAGCGCAAGTGTCCGCGACGGCTCGCTGACCCATGCTGCAGGTCGCCGGAAAAATTCGCGTGCTGCAAGGCTATCGGCCGGAAACGCTGCCGTTGCAGGAACTGTTGTCCAGCGGCGAGCCTGCTGTGCTGAAAGGACTCGTCGCTGAGTGGGAGCTGGTGCGCGCCGGGCGCAACTCCGACCAGCACGCCATGGACTGCCTGCGCTCGCATTACAACGGCAGGCCGATACGCTATTCCTACGGTGAGCCGCAAATCGCGGGTCGCCCCTTCTACAGCGAAGACTTCACGCAGCTGAACTGCAGCGTGCGCCAGGCACGCCTGGATGAGGTTCTCGACGAGATCCGCTGCCACCTGCGCGATGAGCGCCCGCCGACCTACTACGTCGCTTCATTGTTGGTCGATGCTCACCTGCCCGGATTCAGAGCCGGCAACGAGCTCGATCTCACCGCGCATGGCGTGAATGCACCGCCCAGCATCTGGATCGGCAATCGCACGATTGCCGCCTGCCACTACGATGCGCCGAACAATCTGGCGTGCTGCGCGATCGGCAGACGCCGGTTCACGCTGTTTCCGCCGGAGCAGATCTTCAATCTCTATCCCGGGCCGTTCGACCCCTCGCCGGGCGGGCAGGCCGTCAGCGTCGTCGATTTCGCGAATCCCGACTTCGAGAAGTATCCGCGTTTTCGCGCAGCGATTGCCGCGGGGCAGATGACCGAGGTGGAACCCGGCGACGCCGTGTTCATCCCGGCCATGTGGTGGCATCACGTGGAGGGCTTGAGTGCGTTCAATACGCTCGTGAACTACTGGTGGAGCTCGTCGCCCGAGTTCATTCCGACGCCGATGAACGCCCTCTACGAATTGATCTGGTCGCTGCGGGACCGGCCGGAGCGCGAGAAGCTCGCCTGGAAGAACGTCATCGAGTATTACGTCCTGGGTCCGGCGGAGCGCGCCGGCGAACATCTTCCGGAGCCAGCGCGCGGCGTGCTCGGCGCTATCGACGAAACGATGGCGCGGCAGATACGGGCCATGCTGCTCAACAGGCTCAATCGCTGACATGAACGCCGAACTACGCAAAGTCGTCATCGCGGGCGGCGGGACCGCCGGCTGGATGGCTGCGGCCGCGCTGTCGCAGCAGTTCCGGGGCATCGTCGACGTTACGCTGGTCGAGTCCGAGGAGATCGGCACGGTCGGGGTGGGCGAATCGACGATTCCGCCCATTCGCACGTTCCATCGACTGCTCAACATCGACGAGCAGGAGTTCATGCGCGCCACCGCGGCGACCTTCAAGCTGGGCATCTCGTTCGAGGACTGGAAGCGCCCCGGCGAGCGCTACATCCATTCCTTCGGCATGAACGGGAAATCGACTTGGGTGTGCGAGTTTCATCATTTCTGGCTGCACAGCCTCACGCGGGGCATGCGGTCGGAGCTGGGCGATTACTGCCTGGAGCTGCAAGCCGCCCGGCGCGATAAGTTCGCGACGTCCGCCCAGTCGGATATCAACTTCGCGTATCACCTGGATGCCTCGGTTTACGCGAAGTTCCTGCGCAAGTTCTCCGAAGGCCATGGCGCGAAGCGTGTCGAAGGGAAGATCAGGAACGTCCGACAGCATGCCGACTCCGGCTACGTCGAGGCGCTCGTGCTCGATTCGGGCCAGGTCATCGAAGGAGATCTCTTCATCGACTGCACCGGCTTTCGCGGTGTGCTCATCGAACAGGCGCTGCACACCAAGTTTCAGGATTGGACGCACTGGCTGCCGTGCGACAGCGCCGTAGCGGTGCAAACGGAATCGGTCGGACCGGCTGTGCCCTACACCCGCGCGATCGCGCACGAGGCGGGCTGGCGCTGGCGCATTCCGCTGCAGCATCGCGTCGGCAACGGACTCGTCTATTGCAGCCGCTTCATGACCGATCAGCAGGCCACGCAGAAGCTGCTCGCTGAGATACAGGGCAGGACGCTGATCCAGCCTCGCGTGATCAAGTTCCGCGCCGGCCGGCGTCTGCAGGCCTGGAACAAGAACGTGGTGGCGCTGGGCCTGGCAAGCGGCTTTCTCGAGCCGCTCGAATCGACCAGCATCCATCTCATCATGACGGGAATCACGCGCCTGATGCGCCTGTTTCCCTTCAATGGAGTCGTGCCGTCCTTCGTCGATCAGTACAACGAGGAAGTGCTGCGAGAGCTCGAGGCGATCCGCGATTTCCTGGTGCTGCACTATCACGCGGTCGAAAGGGACGACAGCCCGTTCTGGAATCATTGCCGGCGCATGCTCATTCCCGCGTCCCTGGCGCGCCGCATCGAGATGTTCCGCAATGGCGCCCACGCCTGGCAGTACGAAGGAGAGCTGTTCCGCGTCGATTCCTGGGCGCAGGTGATGCTGGGTCAGGGCGTCACGCCCGAGCGCTATCATCACTACGCGAAAGCGATGAGCGACCAGGATCTCACCCGGTTCCTCAGCGGCCTCAAGGGTTCGATCGAGCAGGCAGTGGCGCAGATGCCGAGCCACCAGGACTTCCTCGGTCGGTATTGCAGGGCGAGCAACACTGGCACGTCGTGATCCTCGAAATCCATCCTGACCTGCGCCTGCGCAAGCTCACGATCGGAGCGGAGCGAGCGCAGCTCCTGGTGATCGACAACTTTGTCGCCGATCCCGATCGGCTGGTGTGCAAAGCGGCGGGCAGACAGTTCACGGTCCCGTCGCGGTTTTATCCGGGGATCCGTGCCGAGGCGCCGCCCTCGTATCGGCAGCTCATCGAGACCCAGCTCAAGGATGTGCTGTTCGCGCACTTCGCACTCCAGGGTCGGTCGCTCAGCTTCTCGATGAGCCACTACTCGCTGGTGACGACGCCGCCCGAGAAGCTCGCGGCGATCCAGCGCATTCCGCATGTGGACTCGCTGAACGGCAGCGGCCTAGCCACGATTCACTACCTGTTCAAGACGGACCTGGGCGGGACGGCTTTTTACCGGCACCGCAAGACGGGCTTCGAATACGTGGACGAGGTACGCGCGGACACTTATTTCAGATCGCTCGAGTCGGAGAACGACGGTCCGGATATGCCGGTCGCGGAGTACATCAACGGCAACACCGCGCTGTTCGAGCAGATTGGGAGTGAGGATGGCGTTTTCAATCGCATGCTGGTCTACCGCCGCAATTCCCTGCATTCCGGATGCATCGCGAAGGGCTTCGTACCCGATCCCAATCCCCTGACCGGGCGACTGTCGGTCAACTGCTTCATCGATGCCGTTGCGTAGCACGCCGGTCAACGCGCCGAGTAAGCTGCCGTCACGATTGCGCTGAAGCGCGGTATTCTCGATCTCTGATCGCGAGCCCCAGCCAGTGCCTGCGCACATACGCGACGCCGGCGGGCACCGTGAGACCTACCTCCGTACCCGCACCGGGACGGCTCCAGATGTTGAGCTGTCCGCGGATGCGCTGCGTGCGTTCCTGCATTCCAATGAACCCGAAGTGTCCTTCGCGGCCCTCTTGAACGATTGATGCGTCCATGCCTCGCCCGTCATCCCTGACGTTGATGCGCAGAAACCGCCGCTCGTAGGACACTTCGATCTCAATGGTCGCTGCCGCCGCGTGGCGCAGAGCATTCGTCATCGCCTCGCTCGTGATGGACACGACTTCTTCGCGAACGCTCGGATACAGATCGCGCGGAGTACCGTTTTCGATTACGCGGAGTTTCGCACGCCCTTCCTCCGAGACGAGCTCGACGGCTTCGAGCAACCGCTGTCTGAGGCTCACGAGAGCTGTGGTCGAGGTGCGAAGGTCCTTGACCCGATTGCGCCCTTCCACGAGCAGCGCATCGGCACGATCGAGCGCCTCGTTGAGAGCCTGTCGCGATGGCTCGGGCGTGTTCGCTGCGGCGTGGACTCTCAGGATCAGGCCTTGCATGCCCTGCAAGAGCGTGTCGTGCAATTCGCGCGCGATGCGTTCGCGCTCGCTGAGTCGTTCCTGCAACCGGCTGCGTTCGCGCGCAGTTACCTGCCTGATGCGCACGGCATATGCTCCCCATAGCAGGACCATCGCCGCGATTGCACACATCGCGAGAAAGGCGCGCGTCTGTGTGAACGTGGGCGGAATGACGATGCTCACCGCAGCTCCCGTTTCGTTCCACACGCCGTCATTGTTGCTAGCGGTGACCCGAAACACATAGTCGCGTGGCGGCAGGTCGGTGTAGAACGCCTGACGTCGCGTGCCGACGTCTTGCCAGTCGGTGTCATATCCAACGAGCCGATAGCGAAAGCGCGTTTTCTGTGGAACTACAAAGCTCAGACCGGTGTAATCGATCTGCAGATCGCGCGTGTTGGGTGGCAGGTGCGCCTTCTCCCTGACTGCCAAGGACGTGCGATCCGCAACGAGTTGCTCGACCTGCACGGGCGGTGGCAGCGGATTGGTGTCGAGACGTTGCGGATCGACCATCTGCACGACGCTCGCGTTGGCGAACCACAAACGACCGTCCGGGCCCAGCGACGCTTTCGGAAAAAAATTGCCGCGCGCGGGCTGCGCACCATCGAGCGCATCGAGTACGAGGAAGCTCAGTTTCGCGTGCGGGTCTTTCCACCACTCCTGCAGCTGATCGTTCGCGACGAAGATGACACCGCAGGATGCATACAGCCACAACCCCTCGTCACGGTCCTTGAGCAGCGTGTGTATTTCACGGCAGGGCAACCCGTTCTCGGCTGTCATCAACTGCACCTTGCCTGCGCGCAAGCTGGCAAGGCCACGCGCGGAGCTGGCCATCATCGTGCCGTCCGCAAAGGCGACGAGCGCGGTGACTGCAAAGCCTGGCTCGCTGCGGATGTCGAAGGATTCGAGCTGCCCGCCACGATATCGGCCCAGCTTGCCGTCCGTCAGAGGCAGCCAGATGCCGCCGGTTGGGTCCGCCACGATGACGCCATGGATGAATGGAATATCGGAGCGCGGGATCTGCTCAATGACCTTGCGATCACGGATGCGACGGAGCATCAGTGGGGTGTGCGTCACCACCCAAATGTCGCCAGCGACGTCCTGAGCGATGCTAGTCATGGAACCGAGGGGTTTGCCGTCGGCGGTGCGAATCGGCTTGAACTTTCCACCCTCGAAGACGGTGAGATCACGGTCGATGCCTATCCACAGCGTTCCCGCGCGCTCCTGCAACATCGCAGTCACTTCCTCGCCAGGCAATCCGCTACCTGCGTGGAGCGAGGTCATCTTTCCGTCGCGCCAAGCATCCAGCGAGTGCCACGCATTGATCCAGACGGTGCCGTCGCTAGCAGCTAGCACGGCGTTAGCCAGGTCAGCGCTGAGGCCTTCACGACTGCTGACGCTCGCGACCCGCAGATCCCTGAACGCGTCGATCCCCTTGGTCGTGAGAATCCACATCGTTCCCTCGCGGTCTTCGAAGATGTTCTGCACCGTGTCGCTCGACAGGCCGTCGGCTCGGCCAAAGCGGCTCACCTTGCCTGCGTGCCAGCGATAGACGCCCTCGTCCTGCGTACCGATCCAGAGCATGTGCTCGCGATCGATCCACAACGATCCAACGGACAGCTTGCGACCGTCGAGCTCGGGTGCAACGAACGAACGCAATTCGTCACCCTCGAGTCGCAGCAATCCGAGCCCGCGGCTCGGCTGCATGGCGCCCACCCACACGGAGCCGTCTCGAGCGGGTGCGACGGATTGCACGACATCGATCAGGTTGGGGTCCTTGAGTCCGGCAGGAAGCCAGAAGCGCACATCCCCATCTCGGTAGCGCACGAGTGTGGCGTCCGATACGGTCCAGAGATTGCCCTGGCTGTCCCGCTTCAGATCCTTGGCGAGTCGGATTGACGCACCGTCGGGGGTGATATGACACTGGCTGCGATCGCCCGCGACTTCACACAACACACCGTGCTTGTCGTCCGCCGGCAGGCTCGAGCGCGTGAACCACACCTTGCCGTTGTCATCTTCCAGGATCGTCATGATCGAGGCAGGCGCGTCCACGTAGGCGGTCAGCCGGCCGCGGTACCAGCGGTGCAGACCCAAACGAGTTCCGATCCACAGACTCCCATCACGCGATCCGCGCAGTGAGAGAATTCGACTGGAACGCAGTTCCTCGCCCGGGGGCGGTGTGAATGGGACGAAGCGCACACCATCGAAGCGAACCAGGCCGTTGCGCGTGCCGACCCAAAGATAGCCATCCACGGTTTGCGCCATCGCGGTTGGCGTACCGGGAAGCCCGCCGTTCTGCAGCGTCCACATCGTGTGGCCGTATTGCGAGATCAGGCGCGAAGGATCGAGTGCGCGCACGGCGGGTGTGCTCAGCATCAGCAACAAGAGTAACGCGATCCGCATGTGTGCCCCCGGAACCGGGCCATACTTGGTATCGCATTTTCCAAGCTCGGAAGATCGAAGTCGAGGACTGGCGAATGGCGCCGATGCCGCTCGCGATTCTCGAACAGGATGGCGAGGCGCGCCGCAAAGGAAATGCTGACCCGCTAGCGCCCTCAGACGGTCACGGATCTTCGAGAGGATTGAAGCCTGGGTCGAGCGTTGCAGCCTCGCGCCTCATGCGATCGACGATGCGTTTGCTGTAGCCGTCATCGGGCGTGCTGTTGCCGCGAAGTGCATCGCCG
>CADEEJ010000137.1:8647-13610 GCA_902826315.1 uncultured Steroidobacter sp. | reverse complement strand
GCTGCGTGCGGCGCGGCCGCCGTCTCGACGACGCCATTCACGAGGATGCGAATCTCACGATGCGGCTCGCTGACGATCAGCAGGTGCACGATGTTCCCGTGCGCATCCAACTGCGCGTGCTGGCGACCGGGAGCGTGCAGCGTCCAGCTCAGCGCACGCTGGATCGGATCGCGACGTGGCGTGAGCCGCAGATTCTGCACGCTGCGTTTCACCGGCTCGGCATAGCGGTAGATCGTCTCGTGGCGAATGTGCAGTTGCATGCAGGAGTCCTCAATCGGTCGCCGACACCAGGAAGTCGCGGGCCACTCGCTCGCCGAGATCGCGGATGCGTCCGACGAACTGCACCAGGTACTCGTGCAGGCCGAGCGCGAAGATGTCCTCGATCCGGCCGAAGTGCAGGGATGCCTGCAGCTCGCCGGCGCGCCGCTCGGTTTCGCCGGACTGCGCATTGCGAATGGCCATGAGATGCGTATAGGCGCGCGACACGCAGCTGCGCAGCGAGCGCGGCATGTCGTCGCGTAGTACGAGCAGCTCCGCGACGCGTCGTGGTGTGATCAGGTCGCGATAGACGCGGCGATAGATCTCGAACGCCGACACCGAGTGGAGCAGCGCGCTCCATTGGTAGTAGTCGGCGGAGCCGCCTGCCTGTTCGCCGTGCGGCAGCAGCAGGTGGTACTTCACATCGAGAATTCGCGAAGTGCTGTCGGCCCGCTCCAGATAGGTGCCGAGCCAGATGAAGTGCCACGCCTCGTCGCACAACATCGTGCCTTGCACGACACCGCGCGCCAGGTGCGAGCGGTCCTTCACCCACTCGAAGAAGTTTGCGATCTCGCTGCCCGGCCGCACACCGGCCACGCGCATTTCCAGCCAGGTGGAGTTGAGCATCTCCCAGGTTTCAGAAGTCAGCGTGCCTCGGACCGCACGGGCATTTTCGCGCGCCTGGCGCAGGCAGCTGTAGATGCTGCCGGGATTGTCGCGATCGAATGCCATGAACGCGATCGCGTTCGCCGGCGTGACCGCCTGGTAGCGCTGCCGGAACGCATCGAGCAGTCCGATGATCGTCAGCGTCGCGGCCCAGCCGCGTTCGACGATCTGCGCGTCGTGCGGCAGCAGCGACATGCGGTAGTTCACTTCGAGCATGCGCGCCAGGTTTTCCGCACGCTCGATGTAGCGTGACATCCAATAGAGGTGGTCGGCGGTGCGGCTCAGCATGCGCGGCTACTCCAGCACCCACGTGTCCTTGGTGCCGCCGCCTTGCGATGAATTGACGACCAGCGAGCCCTCGCGCAGCGCGACGCGTGTCAGACCGCCGGGCACCAGCGTGATGTCGCGACCCGACAATACGAAGGGACGCAGGTCGATGTGGCGCGGCGCGACGCCGGCTTCGACGAACGTCGGACACGAGGACAACGCGAGCGTCGGCTGCGCGATGTAACGCTCCGGCGCACTGAGAATCCTCGCGCGAAACGCTGCGAGCTGCTCGCGAGTGGCTGCGGGCCCGACCAGCATGCCGTAGCCGCCGGCGCCGTGGACTTCCTTCACCACGAGCTCGGCGAGGTGCGACAGCGTGTAGTCGAGATCCTCCTGCCGACGCAGGACGTACGTCGGCACGTTGGACAGCAGCGGCTCCTCGCCGAGATAGAAGCGCACCATCTCCGGCACGTACGGATAGATCGACTTGTCGTCGGCGACGCCGGTGCCGATTGCGTTCGCGATCGTCACGCGGCCCTCGCGGTACGCCGCGAGCAAACCCGGCACGCCGAGCAGCGAATCCGGCCGGAACACCAGCGGATCGAGGAAGTCGTCGTCGATGCGCCGGTAGATCACGTCGACGCGCTGCGGGCCCTGCGTCGTGCGCATGTAGACGTATTCGTTTTCGACGAACAGGTCCTGGCCTTCGACCAGCTCGATGCCCATCTGCTGCGCGAGAAAGGCGTGCTCGAAGTACGCGCTGTTGTTCGCGCCAGGCGTGAGCAGCACGACCGCCGGGTCGTTGAGGCCTGCGGGTGCGACGCTGCGCAGGTTTTCCAGCAGCAAGTCCGGATAGTGCTCGACCGGCGCGACCGAATGCCGCGCGAACAGCTCCGGGAACAGTCGCATCATCATGCGGCGATCTTCGAGCATGTACGACACGCCCGAGGGCACGCGCAGATTGTCTTCGAGCACATAGAACTCGCCGCGTCCGGCGCGAACGACGTCGATGCCGGCGATGTGCGCGTAGATCGCGCCGGGCACGTCGATGCCCTGCATCTCCGGCCGATAGGCCTGGTTGCACAACACCTGTTCGGGCGGGATGCGGCCGGCCGCGAGGATCTCCTGCTCGTGGTAGATGTCCGCGATGAATGCGTTGAGCGCACGCACGCGCTGTCGCAGCCCGGCCGCGAGCTGGCGCCACTCCGGCGCCGGGATGATCCGCGGCACGATGTCGAAAGGAATCAGCCGCTCGGTGCCGGCCTCTTCGCCATAGACCGCGAACGTGATGCCGACGCGGTGAAACAGCGAGTCCGCTTCGGCGCGCTTCTGCGCCAGGCGATCCCGCGGCGTGCTGGCGAGCCAGTCGGCGAAGGCGCGATAGTGCTCGCGGACCTCGCCGGCCGCACCGTGCATCTCGTCGTATGCGGACGTCCCGACCATCGCCTCCCCTGATTCGGCTGTTCGATCAGAGGAGCGAAATCCATGCCAGCTGCCCAATGCCCGGTAGCGCGGCCAGCGCACCACGTCGGCGCGGGTCAGGCACGATTTTGGTGCTGACCGGAGGGTGCGACGTGCAGCAGCGGTGCAGCGCGGTGATATCCTTCACGCCCATGAGCGGGGAAGGGGAAGCAGCAGGCGACGTACTGACCGGCGCAATCGTCGCCGGCGCGATCGAAGGGACGTCGGGGAAAAAAGGCCCCGCAGCGCATGGCGGCCAGTGCCTCAACTGCGGGGCCACGGTGGATGGCGCGTTCTGCGCCGCGTGCGGCCAGCGCGCGCATCTGCATCGCAGCCTGGTTCATCTCGGTCACGACATCCTGCACGGCGTGTTCCACTTCGAAGGCAAGATGTGGCGCACGATCCCCGAGCTGTTCTTCCATCCCGGCCGGCTCACGCGCCGCTACATCGACGGCGAGCGCGCGAAGTTCGTCTCGCCGATGGCGCTGTACCTGTTCACCGTGTTCCTGATGTTCGGCGTGTTCTCCTTCACGACCAGCAACATTTTCGACAACGCCAAGGACAGCGTCAGCGGCGACGTCGTCGAGCAATGGAAAGAGGGCAACGAGACGGCGAAGGAGCGCACCGCTGAAAAAGTGGCGGCCGTGCGCGAGCAGCTGCAGGAGGAGAACCTGACGGCGGAGCGACGCGCCGAGCTCGAAGGGAAGCTGAGCGAGCTGCAGTCCGCGCAAGTCGTGATGGATGCGCTCGCCAAGGGCGACTGGGCCGCGCTGCAGAATCTCGAGACGAACGAGCAGGCGAAAAAGGCGCTGGAAGAAGCGAAGGCGAGCACCGGGAAGATCAAGATCGACACCGGCAGCGGCAGCACCGATCTCAACGTCGGCTGGCCGGCGCTGCAGAAGCGGCTGGAGCACGGCGCGAAAGAGCTGAAGGACAATCCGAGCCTCGCGTTCTACAAGCTGAAGATCGCGAGCTACAAGTATTCGTGGGCGCTGATCCCGCTGTCGGTGCCGTTCATGTGGCTGCTGTTCTTCTGGCGCCGCGACATCCACATGTACGACCACGCGATCTTCGTCACCTATTCGATCAGCTTCATGATGATGTTCCTGATCCTGCTGACGCTCGCCGCCGCGTTCGGCGTCAGCGGTGCGATCTGGGGCACAGCGCTCGGCATCATCCCGCCGCTGCATCTCTATAAGCAGCTGCGCCATGCGTACAAGCTGTCGCGCTTCGGCGCGTGGCTGCGGTTGTTCCTGCTGGCGATCGCGATCACGATCGTGCTGACGTTCTTCTTCGTGCTGCTGCTGCTGATCGGCATGATCGGCTAACGAAAGTCAGCCGTTGCCTCACCCGCCAGCCAGTGCTGGCGAGCCCGGGTATCGGTTGGAATTCGCCGCGGGCAGTCATGAAAAAACCACTCAAGATCATCGTCGCGAGCCTCGCGGGATTCGTCGTTCTGGTCGCGGCCGCGGCTGGCGTCGTCAACCGGCTTGCCGATCGCAAGCTCCATCGCATCGTGCAGCTGCCGCCGTTGCAGGTGACGTTCGCGCCGGCCGAGGGCCAGTTGCAGCATGGCGAATACTTGTTCAACTCGCGCGGCTGCATGGAATGTCATGGTGCCGGCGGCGAAGGCCTGGTGCTGATCGACGACAAGGACAGCGGTTTCTTCGTGCGCACGCCGAACATTACCCGCGGCAGTACGAGTCCGGCGCGCGCCTACTCGGATACAGATTGGGTCCGCACCGTGCGCCATGGCGTGAAGCCGTCGGGCGAGCCGTTGTGGATCATGCCGTCCGGGGATTATTCGCGGATGACCGACGCCGATGTCGGCGCCATCGCCGCGTACGTGCGCAGCCTGCCGCCGCTGGAAACCGAGGGTGCGAAGATCGGCATACCGTTCCCGATCAAGGCGGCGTATGTGCTCGGCGCGATCAAGGATGCGGCGGCCGAGATCGATCACACCGCGCCTGCAACCGAATCCGTGCCGGACGAGCTGCTCGCGCGCGGCAAGTACATCGCTCAGGGTTGCACCGGCTGTCACGGCGAGCACTATTCCGGCGGCAAGATTCCGGGTGCGCCCCCTGCCTGGCCGGCAGCCGCGAATATCACTGCGGCGCCCGACAGTGCGATGGCTCGCTACACGTCGGCGGAACAGTTCAGGACCATGTTTCGCACGGGCAAGCGACCCGACGGCACAACCGTCAGCGAGGTGATGCCGTTCAAGAGCCTCGCCTATATGAGCGACGCAGAGCTGGACGCGATGTTCGCGTTCTTGAAGACCGTCGCCGCGCGCCCTTCCGGCCAGCGCTAG
>CADEEJ010000137.1:6691-8547 GCA_902826315.1 uncultured Steroidobacter sp. | reverse complement strand
CAAACTCCGTGCGGATCTCGGCGCCTGCTTTGAGCGTCAGCGTGACCGGCGTGCGCTCGATGATGTCGGCAAACCGCGCACGCTGCTCCGGCGTGAGGTCGGCATCCAGGTGCACGATGCGCCGGATGATGTGCCGCTCCCCCTCGCGGTGGAAACTGAGCAGGATTTCCAGCGAGCGGATCGTCAGCTGCTTGCGGTCCGCGTACATGCGCAGCGTGATTACTGAACATGCGCCCAGGCCCGCGAGCACCAGGTCGTAGGGCGCCGGCCCCGCGTCGCGCCCGCCATTGCTGGGCGGCTCGTCGGCGATAAAGGTGTGCTGCCCCGCCGTCACGGTGACTGCGTAAGGTGTGACGCCGATAGCCGTTCTTACGATAGTCATGGTGCTAACCTCGCCAGCCTCGTTTGCGACTGTACAGCAGCAGACGACCGAGGAGCCCACGATGAAATGTCCACGCTGTAAGGCCCCCGACCTGAAGCCCACGCTGATCGAGGAATACCTCCCGGCCATGGGCTGCGAGACGTGCCACGGCAGCCTGGTTTCGCTGCTGTATTACCGGCACTGGGCGGAAACGCAGAAGCTCGCTTCGAGCCCGGATCCCGCCGCGACGACGAGCAGCGAGCCGGTGGCGACCACCGACACCACGACCGCGATCGTTTGTCCGAAGTGCGCGCGCGTGATGGCGAAGTACAAGCTGACCGGCACGATCGCCAATCGCGTCGACGTGTGCTCGACGTGCGACGAAGCCTGGCTCGACGGCGGCGAATGGGAGCTGCTGGAAGCGTTGCAGCTCAGCCACGAGTTGCCCGCGATCCTCACCGACTCATGGCAGCGGCGCATTCGCCGCGAGCAGTCGGAAGGCACGCGCCGCTCGATCCTCGTGCGCATGATCGGCGAGGACGGCACGGTCCGCGTAGAGGAATTCAAGAACTGGCTCGGCCGGAATCAACACAAGTCGCACGTGCTCGCGTATCTTTACCGGAACTGAGGCGCCGGGGACTCCAGATGGAGGAGCGCTATGCAGATCTTGGCAGCGAGCACGCTGGTGGTGCTGCTCGGCACCGGTAATCCTGGTCCTGTCCCCGAACGTTCCGGCCCCGCGACCGCAGTCGTCGTCGACGACGTCGCCTACCTCGTCGATTTCGGCCCCGGCGTCATCCGCCGCGCGAGCGCGGCGTTCCGCGACAAGAAAATCGCCGCACTCGACCCGGTGAAGCTGCGCGTCGCGTTCGCGACGCATCTGCATTCGGATCACACGGTTGGCTACGCGGATCTCATCTTTACCCCGTGGACGATCGGCCGCGAATTCCCGCTCGAGGTCTACGGCCCGAAGGGCATGAAGGCGATGACGGAGCATCTGCTCGCCGCGTACAGCGTCGACATCGAGACGCGCACCAACGCCGACGGTAACCAGCACGACTTTCCGCAAGGCAGTCGCGTGAACGCGCACGACATCGGGCCGGGCGTCGTTTACAAGGATGCGAAGGTCACGGTGACGGCATTTGCGACCAAGCACGCAATGCAGAGCTACGGCTATCGCTTCGATACGCCCGATCGCAGCATCGTGATCTCCGGCGATACGAATCCGACGCAAGCGACCATCGATGCGTGCCGCGGCTGCGACGTGCTGATCCATGAGGTGCAGACGCCTGCATGGCGAGCGGCGCGACCCGAGCGCTTCCAGCGCTTCGCGGAAAAATTCCACACCTCGACACCGCAGCTCGCGGACCTGGCAAAACAAGCGAAACCGCGCTTGCTTATCCTCTATCACTACAACAGTCTTTCGGACCAGGAGCTGTTCGGCGACATGGCGTCCCGCTACCCGGGGCAGTTCGTCGTCGGCCGCGACCTCGAC
>CADEEJ010000137.1:1908-6591 GCA_902826315.1 uncultured Steroidobacter sp. | reverse complement strand
AGGGGGACTGTCATGAAGACATCGACTGCGCTGCGCAGAGTGGCGCTTGCCGCCTGTGCGTCCGTGCTGTTCGTCAGCGCCACTGCGCTGGCTCAGGACTTCAAGAAAATCGAAGGCGCGGTGTGCGCGACACCGCCGCCGTTGCATTGCCCGGACAGCGAATGCTCGGGCGCGATGGTGATCAATCAAGGTCCGGTCGTGGAGATGAAGACGCGCCGCACGTACTTCCTCGATTACCCGTGCGACCTCAAGCCCGGCGAGAAAGTCACGTTCATCCTCAGCCTGCACGGCGGCGGCTCGTACGGTAACTGGCAGCGACACTACTTCCCGCTGCTCGACTACAAGGACAAGTATCGGCTCGTGATCGCGACGCCGAACTCGCCGGTGCGCGTCTGGTCGGACGTCGACGATCAGTACCTGCAGAACATCGTCGAGTTCGTCGTCGGCCAGCTCGGGCGTGAAAACATCAAGGCGTTCTGGCTCGCCGGCCATTCGCAGGGCGGCCTGACTTCGAACCGGATCATTCGCACCGACTTCTTCAAGAGCAAAGTCGATGGCTGGTTGAGCCTGTCGGGCGGCCGTCTCGGCGGCAATCCCGGACGCTCCGCGACGTTTGCGCCGACGCCGGCACCGGGCGCGACTGCGGCGGGTACGACTGCGCCGGGCGCCGCACCTGCCTCGTCGTCGGGCGCTGCCGCTCCGGTCTTGAGCCCGAGCACATTCGCGGCCGCCGCGGCGCTGTTGCGCGAGCTGCCCACGCTCGACTTCTCATTTATATATGCGACCGGGCAGCGCGAAGTGGACGAGAAGGGCGTTCCCGACACGTCCGACTGGGCGAAGAAGTACAGCTGCGGCGCACGCGGCGCGGCGCAAGAGATCGTCGACTCGCGCGCGGGCTATGTTTACGACAGCAGCCGGCTGAACCAGCTGCGGCCGGGTTGGGGCTTGTTGCCTGCGCCCGGTAAAGCACAGATCTTCACGTTCCCGAGCTGCAAAGACGGCCGCGTCGTGGCCGACGTCGTGCGACTCGACAAAGGGCACACGGAGGGACTGGAGCCGAAGATCACCGAGGAGCTGGTGAAGCTGATGCTGTCGGCGCCGGGTGGAAAACTGCAGAAAGAGGCGCTGGCCACGGCCCGTTAACGTTAGTAACTCCGTGCGGCAACCGTAAATTACTCGCGGCGCAGCGACCGCGAGTCGATGCTTGTTCGACTATGAACAAGCGTTACCTCCATCGTTACTCATTGCTCGCCGCGAGCTGCTGCGTTTTCACGGCCCAGTTCACCGCGCAGGCCGCCGAAAATCTCGAAACCGTCGAGGTCTTCGGCCGCCGCATCGAAGGCCTCGGACTAAGCGAGAGCAGCGGGACCGGCTCCCGGCTCGACCTGTCGCCGCTGCTCACGCCCGCGAGCATCGAGGTGCTGCCTGGCGACGTGATCCGCCAGCGCGGCGATTCGAGCATCGTCGAATCCGTGACCCGCGCCGCCGGCATCACGAGCGAAGCGACTCCCGGCGACGGCGGCACTGCTCTGAGTGCCCGCGGCTTCGTCGGCCACAGCTCGATCATGCATCTGCTCGACGGTGCGCGGCTGTTCGTCGGTGCCGGCACCGTCACGTTCCCGTTCGATCCGTGGTCCGTGGATCGCATCGAAGTGCTGCACGGGCCCGCGTCCGTGATGTACGGACAGGGTGCGATCGGCGGCGTGATCAACATCGTGTCGCGGCAGCCGAACACGCAGGCGTCGGCAGCACAGGTCGAGCTGGCCTTCGGCGAGGATTCGCGCAGTCACGCAGCGGTCGACCTCACCGGCCCGCTGAGCGAGGACTGGGCCTATCGCTTCGACGTCAGCTACAACCAGGCCGACAACTGGGTCGACCGCGGCGACAGCGACAGTCTCGCTATCGCGGGCACGCTGCAATGGGATGTGTCCGACACACTGCGCCTGTCGCTCTCTCATGACTACGGCGATCAGAACCCGATGGAGTATTTCGGCACGCCGCTGATCGAGGGGCGGCTCGACGAGTCGCTGCGCGACGAGAACTACAACGTGCGCGACAGCAGGATCAACTATCGCGATGCCTGGACGCGCCTGAAGGCGCGCTGGCAGCCGAGCGAGAGCGTGCAGGTCAACAACCAGGTCTACTGGCTCGACGCCGACCGTGAGTGGCGCAACGTCGAGGAGTACGAGTTCAATCCCGATACGAACGAGATCGACCGCTTCAGCTACATCGGCATCCTGCATCACCAGGAGCAGTTCGGCGATACCGCCGACGTGCGCTTCGCGCACGAGCTCGCCGGTCGCGAAAATCGAATCTCCGTCGGCTTCGACATCAATCGCATCCGCTTCACGCACGTCAACGACTTCGCCGATCCGCAGTTCGACCTGGTGTCGAGCGTGCCGGTGCGCAACTTCGATCCGGGCGTGTTCATCGACGCTTCACCGACCATTCCGCGCTTTCGCACTGAGACCGATCAGTACTCGCTGTTCTTCGAGGATCGCCTGGTCCTCAACGAGCAGTGGTCGGTGATCGGCGGCGCGCGTTACGACAACGCGCAGATCGATCGCTTCAACCTGATCAATCCTGCCGCGTCCTTCGACGCGTCTTTCAGCAACACCAGCTGGCGCCTCGGTGTCGTGTTCCAGCCCGTCGCAACGCTGTCGTTCTACGGCCAGTACGCGACGGCGGTCGATCCGACCGGCTCGTTGATCACGACCAACGCCATGCAGTCGCAATTCGATCTCACCAAGGGCGAGCAGATCGAGGCGGGCGTCAAGCAGTCGCTGTGGAATCAGCGCCTGGAATGGACGCTCGCGGCCTATCGCATCGTGAAAAAAGATCTGCTGACGCAGAATCCGGCCAGCGCGAATCCGCAAGACATCCTGCAGATCGGGCAGCAGTCCTCGCGCGGCATCGAGGCTTCGCTCGCGCTGAACATCGACGACCGCTGGCGCATCGACGCGAACGCCGCGCTGCTGACCGCGGAGTTCGACGATTTCGGCGAGGAAGACGACGACGGCAACATCGTCTCGCGCAACGGTCTGCGGCCGCCGTCGGTGCCGGAGCAAGCGGCGAACCTGTGGGTCAGCTGGGCGGTGAACGATCAGTGGCTCGCGCGCGCCGGTCTGCGCTACGTCGGCAAGCGCTTCACCGACACCGCGAATCAATTGGAACTGCCGAGCTACACGGTGCTCGACGCAGGTGTCGATTGGGCACCGACGCCGCAACTTTCGTTGACTGCAGCGGTGCGCAAC
The DNA here is from genome assembly GCA_902826315.1 of uncultured Steroidobacter sp. Classification (GTDB taxonomy): domain Bacteria; phylum Pseudomonadota; class Gammaproteobacteria; order Steroidobacterales; family Steroidobacteraceae; genus Steroidobacter. The sequence goes on along the minus strand of CADEEJ010000137.1, from coordinate 3,337 downwards.
CTGACGGACGAAGTCTACGGCGTGGCCGCTTACACCACCGCGGAATGGATTCTCGGTCAGCCGCGCACGGCGGAGCTGACGGCGCGCTACCGCTTCCGCTGACAACGGCCGAGTCGGCATGGCGATCTGGCGATTCGTCAGGTACTGGCTCTACATCGTCCATCGCTGGCTCGGCATCTTCGCGTGCCTGCTGTTCCTGATCTGGTTCGCTTCCGGACTGGTCATGTCGTACGTCGGCTATCCGGAAGCGGAGCCGGCGCGGCGCCAGCAGGCACTGCAGCCCATCGACTGGAGCCAGGTGCGGCTCGATCCGAACGGGCTGCTCGCGTATCTACAGCTGCAGCGCTACCCGCGCGAGCTGCGTCTCGAAATGCTGATTGGCGAGCCGATCTACCGGGTGATCGACTGGGACGGCGCGCGCACCGCGGTTTCCGCGCGTACCGGCGAGCGACGCGGCGTGGTCGACAGCGAGCACGCGGTGTCCATCGCCAATGCTTACGCGAACGCGCGCGGTGAGTTGCAGGCCACGATAACGCGCGATCAATGGACGGTGCCCGGCGGCTTCAATCCGTGGCGGCCGTTGCATCGAATCGCGATGGACGATGCCGCGGCCACCGAGGTCTACGTTTCCGCGAAAACCGGCGAAGTCGTGCTGGCCACGACTCACTCGCAACGCTTCTGGAACTGGCTCGGCTCCATTCCGCATTGGATTTACTTCACTCCGCTGCGCGCGAATCAGCCGTTGTGGCGCCAGGTCGTGCTCTGGACGTCGGCGCCCGGAATTCTGCTGGCCGTGACGGGAATCTGGATCGGATTGCTACGGCTGCGTGCCGATTATCGCGGCTGGAAGAACTGGCATCACTGGTCCGGCCTGATCGGCGGCGTGTTCCTGCTGAGCTGGATCGTGAGCGGCTGGCTTTCGGTGAATCCGAATGGTTGGCTGAGTGGCGGCAGTCCGGAACCCGATGCGTTGCTGCGATATGCGGGCCACGACGGCGCAGATCTCCCGGTCGAGTTCGACAAGCTTTCGCACGAGTCGGCGCGCACAGTGCGCTTCCTGCACATCGATGGCATGCCGCTCGCGGCGCTTGTGCTCACGGACGGCTCGGAGCGATTGCTCGACGCGCGAACCGGCGAGCGCGTCGCGTTGACAGACGAGAGGCTGATCCACGCCGCGCAGCGGTTGATGCCGCATCATCGATTGATCGCGCACGAACGTATCGAAGCGTACGACTCGTATTGGTATGCCCATCACAGCCGTCCGCCGCTACCGGTGCTGCGCGTCGCGTTCGACGATCCGCGGCACACGTGGTTCTACATCGATCCCGCGAACAGTGCGGTACTCGACCTGCTCGACGACGGCGGCCGCCGCTTCCGCTGGTGGTTCAACGCGCTGCATCGATGGGATTTCAGCTGGCTCGTGCAGAAC
>CADEEJ010000137.1:0-1808 GCA_902826315.1 uncultured Steroidobacter sp. | reverse complement strand
CATGGCCGCGCGGCTTTCGGGCACGCCCGGCATCGCAGGATCGGTCATCACGAGTTGCGGGAAGGCGCGCACGCCGGCCTTGTAACGCACGTCGGGGAACGGCGCGTCGTATGCAGCAACTTCCGCGTCGGTCAGATGCGGCGTGCCGCGCTTGATCAACGGGCCGACGGCAAGATCAGGGTGCGAGGCACAGTACGCGCGCCACGCTACGAAGCCCGGCGTCGGCGCAGTGCCTACCGCGAGCCCGGTGTTCATCGCGATCAATCGAGCGAGCCGCGGGCGGAACCCGGCGTCGATCGGCAACGTCAAGCCAATGAGGCCGCCCCAATCCTGCACGACGAGCGTGATGCGCTCGAGGTTCAGCCGCTCCACCAGCCGCAGCACGAAGTTGCGGTGAAAGTGAAAACTGTAGTCCGCATCGTGCACCGGCTTGTCGGAGCGGCCGAAGCCGTAGAAGTCCGGCGCGACGACGCGGCAGCCGCGCGCGACGAACACCGGGATCATGCGTCGGTACAGAAAGCTCCACGAAGGTTCTCCGTGCAAGCACAGGCACACATGCTGCGCATTGCGCGGCCCGACATCGACATAGGCTGCACGCAGTCCTTCGTACCCGGGCAGGTCGTCGACGTACTGCGGCGGATACGCAAAGTCGGGCAGATGCGCGAATCGCTCTTCCGGCGTGCGGAGTGCTTCGATCGTCATGGGCGGAGCCTCCAGAATTTTCACGATGGTAGACTCTCGCGATGAAGATCGCGACGTACAACATCAACGGTATCGGTGCCCGGCTGCCGCGTCTGCTCGAATGGCTGGAACGCGAGTCGCCGGACGTTGCCTGCCTGCAGGAACTGAAGGCGCCGGACCAGAATTTCCCGATCGTTGCGATCCGTGCCGCAGGTTATGGCGCGATCTGGCACGGTCAGGTCTCGTTCAACGGCGTGGCGATCCTCGCGAAAGGGGCAGACCCGGTCGAAACCCGCCGCGGACTGCCGGGCGATCCGGACGACACGCACAGCCGCTACATCGAAGCGGAAGTGAATGGCATCGTCGTCGGCTGCCTGTACCTGCCCAACGGCAATCCGCAGCCGGGGCCGAAGTTCGAGTACAAGCTCAAGTGGTTCCAGCGCCTCAACGAGCACGCGCAGACGCTGTACTCGTCCGGCAAGCCGGTCGTGCTGTTAGGCGACTACAACGTCGTGCCTACGGATTTCGACATCTACGATGCGAAGGGCTGGAAGAAGGATGCGCTGCTGCAGCCAGAATCACGCGATGCGTATCAACGCTTGCTGGCGCAAGGCTGGGTCGATGCGCTGCGCAAGTGTCATCCGGAGGAGCGCATCTACACGTTCTGGGATTTCTTCCGCAATCACTGGCAGCGCAATGCCGGGCTGCGCATCGATCACGTCCTGTTGAACGAGGCGTCGGCGGCGCGCCTGGTCACCTGCAACGTGCACTCGTGGGTGCGTGGTCAGGAGAAGGCCAGCGATCACGCACCGGTTTGCGTGGAAATCTCGTAGTAGCGCTGCATGTCGCTGCCCATCGAAGATTACGCGATGATCGGCGACTGCGAGACCGCAGCGCTGGTCGGCCGCGACGGTTCGATCGATTGGCTGTGCTGGCCGCGCTTCGATTCCGACGCATGCTTCGCCGCGCTGCTCGGCACGTCCGAGCACGGCCGTTGGCTGCTCATCCCGCAAGCGACCGACGCCAAAGTCACGCGCCGCTATCGTGACGACACGCTGATTCTCGAAACGCGTTTCGAGACCGAGACCGGCAGCGTCTGCGTCATCGACTTCATGCCGCCGCGCGAT
>CADEEJ010000136.1:11041-13623 GCA_902826315.1 uncultured Steroidobacter sp. | reverse complement strand
TCCACGCAGCAGACTCGCAAGACCGCCTGAACGACTTCGTCATCAAGCTCGCGAACGTAAACGGCACCGGCTCGGCGAGCGCGAACACCCTGCTGATGAAGTCCATCTTCCGGATGGGCATTCCGGTGGTCGGGAAGAACTACTTCCCGTCGAACATCCAGGGCCTGCCGACCTGGTACGAGATCCGCGTTTCGCGCGACAGCTACGTCGCTCGCTCCGGCCGCGTCGACCTCATGGTGGCGATGAACGCGGAGACGTATGCCAAGGACGTGAAGGACGTCAGCGCCGGCGGCTACCTGGTGTACGACTCGACCTGGCCGCGCCCTGCGCTGCTCAAGCGCGACGACATTACGATTCTCGGTGCGCCGTTCGCACGCATGTGCAACGAGGCGTTCCAGGGCGTGCGCTCGCGCATCCTGCTCAAGAACATCATGTACGCGGGCCTGCTCGGCGCGCTGCTCGACATCGAAGTCGACGTCATGAAAGCGATGCTCGGCGAGAGCTATGCGGCCAAGAAGGCGCTGCTCGACTCGAACGTCAAGGCGCTGGAGATCGGCTACAACTACGCGAAAGAGCATTTCCAGTGCCCGTTGCCGCTGCGCGTGGCGCGCATGGACAAGACGTCGAATCACATCATGATCGACGGCAACACCGCCGCGGCGCTCGGTTGCATGTACGCCGGCGCGACCGTCGGTGCGTGGTATCCGATCACGCCGTCGACGTCGCTGATGGATTCGTTCAAGAGCTTCTGCCAGAAGTGGCGCGTCGACCCGGCCACCGGCGAGCGCAATTTCGTGATCGTCCAGTGCGAGGACGAGCTCGCGGCGATCGGCGCCGTGATCGGCGCGATGTGGAACGGCGCGCGCGCCTTCACGCCGACCAGCGGCCCCGGCATCTCGCTGATGAACGAGTTCATCGGCCTCGCGTATTACGCTGAAGTGCCCGCGGTGATCTTCGACATTCAGCGCGTCGGCCCGTCGACCGGCATGCCGACCCGTACTCAGCAGTGCGACTTGATGCTCGCAGCGTACGCATCGCACGGCGACACACGCCACGTGCTGCTGTTCCCGAACAGTCCCGAAGAGTGCTTCTACATGTCGGTGGAAGCGTTCGACCTCGCCGAGCGGCTGCAGACGCCCGTGTTCGTCATGTCCGACCTCGACATCGGCATGAACGACTGGATGTGCCCGACATTGAAGTGGGACGACAACTACCGTCCCGATCGCGGCAAGGTTCTGAACAAGGAACAGATCGAGCAGCTAGACAAGTTCCACCGCTACTTCGACAAGGACGGCGATGCAATTCCGTATCGCACGCTGCCGGGCGTGCATCCGAAAGGCGCGTACTTCACGCGCGGCTCCGGGCACACGCAGTACGGCGGCTACACCGAGGACTCGACCGAGTACCAGATCGTGCTCGATCGCCTGAAGCGCAAATTCGACACCGCGAAGCAGCTGGTGCCGAAGGCAGTGTTCGCGGGCAAGAGCGCGCACGACGTCGGCATCGTGTCGATCGGCAGCTGCGACGGCGCGGTCCACGAAGCGCTGGACGTCCTCAAGCGCCGCGGCATTCAGCTGGACTACATGCGCTTGCGCAGCTTCCCGTTCGGCCAGGAAGTCGAGGAGTTCCTCGCCGCGCACTCGACGGTGTTCGTGGTCGAACAGAACCGCGACGCGCAGCTGAAGAGCCTGTTGACGCTGGAGACGGCGGTCGAGAAGGCCAAACTGCGCTCGATCCTGCACTACAGCGGCCTGCCGATTTCTTCGAGCTGCATCGTCGAAGGCGTCGCGGCGGAATTGGGTACGAACAAACGACTGGCGGTCACCGGATAGTTCTATGAGCTTCATCGTCAAACCCAAAGTCGCCCACCCTTCCCTGCCTCGTAACGAGCTGGGACTGACGCGTCGCGACTACGAAGGCGGCATGTCGACGCTGTGCGCCGGCTGCGGCCACGACTCCGTCACGGCCGCGATCATCGAGGCTGTGTGGCAGATGTCGATGCGGCCCGAGCAGCTCGCCAAGCTGTCCGGCATCGGCTGCTCGTCCAAGACGACTGCGTACTTCGTCAGCGGCGGCCATGGCTTCAACTCGGTTCACGGCCGCATGCCGTCGATCGCCACCGGTGCCGTGGCCGCTAACCGCGATCTCTACTACATCGGCGTCTCCGGCGACGGCGACACGCTGTCGATCGGCTTCGGCCAGTTCGCGCACGCGATCCGCCGCAACCTCGACATGCTCTACATCATCGAGAACAACGGCGTGTACGGCCTGACCAAAGGCCAGTTCTCGGCGTCCGCCGACATCGGCACGAAGGCGAAGAAGGGCGAGGAGAATCTGCAGCCGCCGGTCGATCCGGTGCTCGCGGCGCTGACGCTCGGCTGCACGTTCATCGCGCGCAGCTTCTCCGGCGACAAGGAGCAGCTGGTGCCGCTGATCGTCGCCGGGCTCAAGCACAAGGGCTTCGCGCTCATCGACGTGCTGTCGCCGTGCGTGACGTTCAACGACCACGAAGGCTCGACCAAGAGCTACGAGTTCGTGCGGGACCACTACGATGAAGTGGTGCACGCCGACTTCGTGGCGCC
>CADEEJ010000136.1:0-10941 GCA_902826315.1 uncultured Steroidobacter sp. | reverse complement strand
ACGAGTTCGTGCGGGACCACTACGATGAAGTGGTGCACGCCGACTTCGTGGCGCCTGCGCAGGAGATCACGACGCAGTACGCCGCAGGCGAGGCGATGCCCGTGACCATGCACGACGGCAGCCGCATCCTGCTGCGCAAGCTCGACCCGAGCTACGACCCGACGGATCGCGCAGCAGCCTACAGCTACCTTCGCGCCAAACTCGCTCAGGGCGAACACGTGACGGGCCTGATCTACATCGACGAGGCCGGCGCGGACTTCCACGACGTCAACAAGACGACGGCGACGCCGATCAATCAGCTGTCGTACGACAAGCTGACGCCGGGCGCGAAGGGTCTCGAGAAGATCATGGCGCGGTATCGGTAGCTACAGCTCGAACAAGACTGCCGATTTCTCATACACCTTGTTCACGCGCTCGCCGTCCCAGACGTAGGCGAGTGCGGCTCCCGCCATTGGAATGCTGACTGCCTGCGGCTTGAACGCGCCAATACATTCGCCGGCCTCGTGACGGACGCTGCGATAGACCAATCCCCAGTGCCCTTTGTCGCGCAACGGCCGCGCGAACTTCTGCGGTGTCGCGTAATCATCCGGATCGTGCAGGGCCGCGTAGCGCGCGGCGCGGATATCGAGAAACGGCTTCACCGGTTTGCCGACATACGCGCGCATGTCCACTTCACACGGCGGCTCCTGCGTGGCTGCAAGGAAGCGACCGCGATGAAATGCAGTTTCGCGCACGGCGGTTTCCAGCGAACGCGCCGCGTAGTACACGCCGTAGCTCCCGTCGCTGAAGCGGCTTGGCCGGCCCAGGTGCGTGAACGGGGCCATGACGATGCTCGCGCCCGGGCCGCGCAGGCGATCTTCGTCGGCGACCAGCGGCGCGGCGCCGCTTTCGTCGCGCAGGCGATCGTTGGTCAGGCCTTCGATGTGCCACGCCAACTCCAATTGGCGTGCGCTGACGACGTCTTCGAAGACGTTGACCGGCGGATGCTTCGCGGCGACGACGCGATAGATCTTCTGCCAGCGCAGGGTGACGGCCCCTGGCTCGGATTTGCGCTCGGACATTCGCTTGCGTCAGCCGCGCTCGGCGTCCAGGTAGCGGCGCACGTCGGCCAGGTCGACGACGCGGCCGCCCAGCATGCGTTCCAGGGCGGGCTTGCCGGCGAAGGCATAGGCGGCGTTCGGCTTCTTGATCCAGGCGTGCGCGGCTTCCGCCGTGGGCAGCAGAATGCGCAGCGCCTTGTAGATGCCCATCACGTAACTGATGCGCTCGACGGTGTCGGCAGAGAGCTTCGCGGCGCGGTCGCTCTTCCACTTGAAGAAGGTGGAGCGCGGCGGCGCCCCCAGCAGCGTGCGCTCCTCTTCGGCGCTCAGGCCCCAGCGCTGCGTGATGTTGAAGAACGCCGTGAGCGCGGTCGAGCCGAGCTCTTCGGAGTCGAGGTCGAGCCGGCCGGCGGGGCGGGGTTGCAACATTCCGTAAAGTCCTTTAATGGAGTGATCAACAGAATACTCCAGTAATGGACTAAAGGCCAGTACCTGATCCATGGTTACCTCCCTGTCGTTCCCTGTCGTCTACGTGTGTGCCGCCAATGCGGCCCGCACCCGGCGCAGCGCCCGCCGCGGGTGTCGTTGCAGCTCGCGCGGGCAGATCCGCAGCACCGTGTAGCCAAGCCCGGCCAGGAAGGCAGCGCGCTGCTGTTGACGCTGGCGTTCGCCTGCCTGCACCAGCTCCACGATCAGCGAGCGCTCGGGACACACATGCGCGACCACGAACGGGCCGATTTCGCAGCTCGCGTTGAAGCGGTGAGGATGGAGTGAGCGCGACCGCAGCAGGCGCTGCAGCCGATCGTCGGTGGTGAACATGAGCGCAGGCTAGCGCTGCGCGGGAGGGATGGAGGTGCGATTAACTGGGTTAAGAAGCCAGAAAACGCTGCGTGCCAATTGGCGTCAGTTGTATCAGCGCCAGTCGCGGCGCGACGTGGAGGACCACAGTCTGCAGACCGGGGCCGAGCTCGCGACGAACGCGCCGACGCGACGATGCCGCGAACCACGCTGGATGCAGCGCGGATCGTGCGCCCACTGCATCGCGTAAACGACCGGGTCGAGACTCGCGGTCACCAACTCACGCAGATGTCCTCGCCAACCGTCTTTGCTCTTCATGCTAGCTCCGCTTCCAACGTCGACGATTCAACGCTCATCGCCAAAAAGTAGTTCCTGGTCCTACGGTCTGTAATATCGACTCTCTACTGCCGCCATTTAGCGACGGATGCAGCCATCCAGCTGTTTTCGCTGCAAACTGCGCCGTCGATCACACGCCACACCTCGACGTCTTCACAGCAATGGACCGGTCGCGGCGCCTACAGGTTCCCGGTTTTTACATATGCAATACAAATGGCCGCTCCGCTCACGCTGCTGATCGTCCACGGGATGGGCGAGACCGCGCCCGACTTCCACGACGAGCTCATCGTGCCGCTGCGCGCACGGTTGCGGGACGCGTGGAATCGCATTGCCTGGCGGCCGGTGTACTACCAGCCGATCCTGCAGCGGAACGAGCGCGCGATCCTGCAGCGAATGCGCCCGCTGCTGCGCTGGGACGGCCTGCGCGAGCTGATGCTGTTCGGCTTGTCGGATGCTGCCAGTCTCGAGCACAAGAAAGAATTGGCCTTGAGTCCGTACTGGCAGACGCAGCAGCTGATCCTGCAGCGTCTCGACGAGCTGTTCGACGAGACTTTCGACCAGTCGGACGGCGTCGTGCCGCGGCTGGCGATCGTCGCGCAGTCACTCGGTTGCCAGGTCATGTCGAACTACATCTGGGACGCGCAGCAGTCGCGCGCGTATGCGGGAATCTGGAGCTCCGCGCTCGACGATGGAGTGCCTGCCGACTCGCCGCGCGATCGCTTCCGTCGCGCGCGCTCGCTGCAGTTGCTGATGACGACCGGCTGCAACATTCCCGTGTTCGTCGCCGGCCATAGCGCGATCGAGCCGATCGACCGCAGCAAGCTCGGCGCCGGATTCCGCTGGATCAACCAGTTCGATCCCGACGACGTGCTCGGCTGGCCGCTCGCGCCGCTGAGCGCGCCGTATGCGGCGCTGGTGGAAGATCACGCGGTCAATGCGAGCGGCAATACGCTGCTCGGGCGAGTCAGATCGCTCACGCCGTACAGCCACACGCAGTACTGGAGCACGGACAGCGTGCTCGACCGCATTGCAGACGCGATAAAAGAAATGTTGGAGCCGGGCTGAAGCCCGAGCTACAGCCGACGCCGAGGCGCTATGATTTCAGCGCACGCCAATTGGGGGATGTCATGCAGTTCGAGCACACCGAGAAAGTCACGGCGCTGATCGCGCGCCTCGAAAAATTCTTCGACGAGCACATTTATCCGCATGAGCAGGCCGTGTCGGAGCTGGTCGCGCAGCGCGCAGGCAGGGCGCGCTGGGAGCCGATTCCGCTGGTCGAGCAGCTCAAGCCGCAAGCGCGCGCGGCGGGCTTGTGGAACATGTTCCTGCCGCATTCCAAGAGCGGCGCGGGACTGACGAATCTCGAATACGCGCCGCTGTGCGAAGTGATGGGCCGCGTCGCCTGGTCCGGCGAAGTGTTCAACTGTTCCGCGCCGGACACCGGCAACATGGAAATCCTCGACCGCTTCGCCTCGCCCGCCAACAAGCAGCGCTGGCTCGGGCCGCTGCTCGCGGGCGAGATCCGCTCGGCGTTCTGCATGACCGAGCCCGCGGTCGCTTCTTCCGACGCGACCAACATCGAGACCAGCATCCGCCGCGAAGGCGATCACTACGTCATCAACGGCCGCAAGTGGTGGTCGTCGGGCGCGGGCGACGTGCGCTGCAAAGTGCTCATCGTGATGGGCAAGACCGACCCGACCGCTGCCAAGCACGCACAGCAGTCGCAGATCGTCGTGCCGATGGAGACCCCGGGAGTGCAGGTGCTGCGCATGCTGCCGGTGTTCGGCTTCGACGATGCGCCGCACGGCCACGCCGAGATCGTCTTCGAAAACGTGCGCGTGCCGGCCGACAACATCCTGCTCGGCGAGGGCCGCGGTTTCGAGATCGCGCAGGCGCGCCTCGGCCCCGGCCGCATCCATCACTGCATGCGCAACATCGGCGTCGCCGAGCGGCTGCTCGAGCGCATCTGCCGCCGCCTCTCCTCGCGCGTCGCATTCGGCAAGCCGATCTCCGAGCAATCGATCTGGCTGGAGCGCATCGCGAACTGCCGCATCATGATCGATCAGACGCGGCTGCTGGTGCTGAATGCGGCGGACAGGATGGATCGCCTCGGCAACAAGGCGGCGCGGCGCGAGATCGCGATGATCAAGGTCGCGGCGCCGGCGATGCTCAACTTCGTCGTCGACTGGGCGATCCAGGCGCACGGCGCGGCCGGCGTTACCACCGACTTCGGTCTCGGCCACATCGCGGCGAGCGCGCGCACGATGCGCATCGTCGACGGGCCGGACGAGGTTCACCGCAATCAGATCGGCCGCATGGAGCTGGAGAGATACCGATGAAAGGATCTGCGCTGTTCGACCTGACGGGCAAGGTCGCGCTCGTCACCGGGTCCAGCCGCGGCATCGGCCGCTCGATCGCCGAACGGCTCGCCGAGCACGGCGCGAAGGTCGTGGTCTCGAGCCGCAAGCTCGATGCCTGCGAGGAAGTCGTCGCAGGAATTCGCGCGCGCGGCGGCGAAGCGATCGCACACGCCTGCAACATCGGCCGCAAGGAAGAGCTGCAGGGGCTGGTCAACGCCGCGATCCAGAAGTGGGGCGGTGTCGACACGCTGATCTGCAACGCCGCCATCAACCCCTACTTCGGCCCGATGGCGCAGATGAGCGACGACGCCTGGGACAAGATCATGGCCAGCAACGTGCGCAGCAACTTCTGGTTGTGCAACATGGTGCTGCCGCAGATGGCGGAGCGCGGTGGCGGCTCCATCGTGATCATCTCCTCGGTCGCCGGACTGCTGGGCACGGCGGTGATCGGCGCTTACGGCGTCTCGAAAGCCGCCGACATGGCGTTGGCGCGCAACATCTGCGTGGAATGGGGTGCGAAGAATGTTCGCGCGAACTGCATCGCTCCCGGCCTGGTGCGCACCGACTTCGCCAAGGCGCTCTGGGAAAATCCGCAGATCTACGAGCAGACCGTGCGCATCTACCCGCTCAAGCGCATCGGCGAGCCGGACGAGATCGCCGGTGCTGCGGTATTCCTTGCGTCGCCGGCCGGCAGCTTCATGACCGGGCAGACGATCGTCATCGACGGCGGCGGCATGGTGGGGCGCGGCGGCTGACCACGCCGCGTTCGCTGCACGAAGAATGCAGCGAAAGCTGCGACGAAACTGAAAAAACAGTCATTGCCCGCCAGCTGCTAGCATTGCCGCATGCAGCTGCGTGCACATGAACTCGCGGCGAATCTCGAAGGACATCGCGTCTCGGCCGACGACGTCGACGCGGTGTGCCGCGGCCGCGTTCGTTACTCGCCGGTCAAATCCCTCTGGTTCCTCGGCATGCTCGGGGCTGCGTTGATCGGCGGCGCGCTGACTTTCTCGTGGAGCGCGTTCGCGCTCTTCGTGTGCATCACGGCGGCGGTGCTGCTGTTCGGCCACTCGCTCGGCAATCACCGCAAGCTGGTGCACGACAGCTTCCAGTGCCCGAAGTGGCTCGAGTACTCGCTGGTCTACTGCGGCGTGCAGGTCGGACTCGCGGGCCCGATCGGGCTGCTGCGTCAGCATGAGCTGCGCGACTACGCGCAGCGCCTGCCGCGCTGTCACGACTATCTGCGCCACGGCCGCGCACCGCTCCTCGACGCGTGGTGGCAACTCAACTGCGACCTGGAATTGGAGCGGCCACCGGTCGTGCGCATCGAGGGGCGTATCGCGCAGGACCGTTTCTACGCTTTCCTGGAGCGCACGTGGATGGCGCAGCAGCTGCCGTTGGCTGCACTGCTATTCGCGTTCGGCGGTTGGGCGTTCGTGTTCTGGGGAGTCTGCGCGCGCGTGACGGCTGCCGTGTTCGGCCACTGGGTGATCGGGCATCTCGCGCACAATCACGGCGAGCTGGTCCGCGAGATTCGCGGCGCAGCGGTCCAGGGGCGCAACGTGCGCTTGACCTCGTTGCTGACGATGGGCGAGTGCTGGCACAACAATCACCACGCGTTTCCCCGCTCGGCTCGGCTCGGACTCGCGCCGGGAGAATGGGATCCGGGATGGTGGGTGCTGCAGGCGTTGCGACGCGCAGGACTCGTGTGGGGAATCCAGCTGCCCGCAGGTGAAGCATGGACACGGACGAAATCACTTTCCGGCTGAAGCCGAGCTGGTGGTGGCCGCTCGCAGCAGGCGTCCTGGTCGGCCTGATCCTGCGGCTGTTCTACGTTGGGAAGCCCGGCGAGGCCTACGACGCCATGTCGGGCTCGTTCGCGCTGCTTACACCGATCGCGATCAGCGCAGTGACTGTGTTCGTCGCGGAGCTGCGCGCGCGGCGCACGTGGGCGCAGTACTTCTGGCTGGGCGCGCTGACGAACGTGCTGTTCGTCGTCGGCACCTTCCTGATTCACATCGAAGGATTGATCTGCGTGGTCCTCGCGGCGCCCTTGTTCGCTGTCGTCGGCGGCGTGGCAGGATTGATCGTCGGAGCAGTGTTTCGCTGGACTCGCTGGATGCGCCGCGCAGTCTATTGCTGCGCGCTGCTACCGCTCGTGCTGGGCGCGTACGAGCACCACCTGCCACTGCCGCAAGACGTTCGCACGATCGAGCGCACGATCACGATCGCAGCGGCACCCGCTGACGTGTGGGATCAGCTCATGGCTGCCGAATCGATTCAGCCGGCAGAGTTCGAGGAGGGCTTGATGTATCGGATCGGTGTGCCGCTGCCGGAATCGGCGCTGACCGGGCAGACCGACGGCGGCGAGCTGGTGCGACACATCCGGATGGGCAACGGCATCGAGTTCGACCAGGTCGCGACGGACTGGCAGGCGTGCCGCCGTGTTCGCTGGCAGTATCGCTTCACGTCGAAGTCCTTCCCGCCGCGCGCGCTCGACGATCACGTGCGGATTGGCGGCGAGCACTTCGACCTGCTCGCTACCGAATACTCGCTGCAACCCGGCCGCAACGGCACGACGTCGCTGCGCGTGACGATGAGCTATCGCGTCAGCACGCGTTTCAACTGGTACGCGCAGCCGGTGGCAGCGCTGTTCGTCAGTAACTTCGAGGAGACCGCGCTGCGCTTCTACGCACGTCGTGCAGAAGCGCAGGCGGCACGCACCGGCGTTATTTCTTCTTCGCCGCCGAATCTTTGAGCTTGTCCTTCATCGAGGCGAACGTCGCAGCGTCCGACGGCGCCAGGTTCGGCCGCCCGACCATGACGCCCATAGAGATCGAGCCCTGCACGTAGTACGTCTGGCCCCGCTCGACTTCCAGGTTGAGGACGTCCTTCGCCTCGGAGTGCACGGTGTACGCGTGCGCGCCGGGCGGCACCTGTGCAACGAAGTACGTGCCGCTCGACAGTTTGCCAAGCTCCGTCTCGCCCTCGCGAACCTTGAAGCTGACCGCCGCGCCGACGAACTTGCTCGGGCGGAAAAACACGATGCTCCCCATGTCGCCGCTTGGCGCGGCAATACCCGTCGACGCCGGTGTCGCTGGCGCAGCCGGTGTCGCCGTTGCGGGTGCGGCCTGCTTCGCGGGCTCTGCCGCTTTCGCCGGCGCGGCGGGCTTCGAGCTGTCGGTGCTGGCGCAACCGGCCAGCGTCAGTGCGAGCGCCAGCAGCGCTGCACGCAGGAACGGTCGGTTAGGGTCACTGCTGAGAATTCTCATTGTTGTCGATCTCCCTGGTTGGAACGGATGAAATGACGGCGAGCTCGGAGTCAGCGGCGATCTGGGCGAACACGTCGGTGCCCGCGGGCAGCACGATGTTCTTGCCCTGCACGAATATCCCGACGACGACGAAGCTGAGTCCCAGCGCAAGGTTCACGCGCTGCTGGCCGTTGCCGGCGGAAAAGGAGCGCAGCTTCACTTCGCGGTCGCCGAGCTGGACGTAGCGGCTGGCGAGGATCAGTTCGCCCGCTTTGCCGCCGAAGCCGGCTTTGCCCGCGTGCACGACTTCGCCGACGCAGGCAGCACCGGCGGGAATCACCACGTTGCCGTCGACGGCGACCGGCTCGGCGACTTCCAGCTTGAAGCGATCGCCGTGCTGGTGCGTGTTGGAAGCGACCGGCTCGAGCAGCCGCAGATGAATTTCAGTTTCGGCGGGCAGTACGCGCGTCGCCGGCGCCTGGGCTGGATCCGGCGCTGGCACATCCTGGGCACCCACGACGGCGCCAACAGCCAGCATCAGCAAAATACCTGTCCATCTCGCGGGCTGGAGCGGAGACATCCGAGCACCCCGTTTCTTGTTGTGTCGCGCATTCTAGAGAGCGCAGCGCGAGGATGCGAGGCCGCCGTCCGTGGCCGCCTCGCCGGGGAAGAGTTCAGCTTTGCCATTCGTCAGAGCGGCGCGATGCTGCCCCACAAGCTGCCGATGAACTTCGCGCCGTCCACGACGAACACCGCGTCATCGTGCATCACGGCGCGCTGCGGCGTCACGCGCGGGGGGAACGCCAACGGATTGCTGCCGTCGGACTCCGCGGTCTTGATCACGCCCTTGAAGTCGAGCTGCGGCACGCCGTCCTCGAGACCGTGGACTTCGAACAGGTGCGAGCCCGAGTAGATCCAGCCCAAGGCCTTGGGAACGTCGTTACCCGTGCGCGCGAACACGTCGATCGGCAACGCGATGCGCACGCGATCTGCCGTGCGCGAGTACACCGTGAGTGCGTGCGGATCGCTCAGCGCTTCGCTGGACGTGCCGCGGTCGCCGAAAACCTGGCTGGCGATGGAGCGCGGCTGCGTGATATCGCGCACATCGAACAGCTCGACCTTGACTGCGGTACGCAAGCCCATTTCGTCGACCTGCGCGCCGACTGCCAGCACGGCTTCCGCACCCGCTGCGCCGAGCGGCTGCAGGTAGGTCGAAACGCCGGGAATCTCCAGAGTTCCGGCGATGAACGGATCTTCCGGCACGCTCAAATCGAGGACGTACAACGGATCTGTGACCCGCGCCGTGACGACGTAGGCGCGCTTGCCGAAGAAGCGCACCGCATGGACCTGCTCGCCGGGCTTGCCGATGGGCGCAGTGCGCTGTGAGCTCGGCAGTGTCGCGATCACGCTGAGCTCGTGATTCGCCTCGCGCAGCACGTGCAGGCGATGGACGAAATCGCCGCTGGTGGGGCTGTCGAAGATGAACCGCGACGTGACGACGCGCAGATCGCCGTCGTGCTCGTCCATGAAGTGCGCGGCATTCTGCCAACCGACACTGCCACTCACCATCCCGCTCGCCCGATAGCTGATGTCGCCACCGTCCAGCGCAAACTTGTGCAACGACGTGGACGTCGCCGCCGGAACCGAGGCGTCCTGACCGCCCACGTACAGGCTGTCGCGCGACAGGTAAACGCCGTTTAGGTTAGTGCTGACGCAATTGACGTCGACAACGCGACGCTGCGACAGGCTCAGGGCTGTGATGACCAGGAGGTCCGAGTACGCGTCGTTAACGGCGAGATCGGCGGGCAGCAGGCAATCTGCAGGGGCGATCAGCGCACGTCGCACCCCGCCATTCTCCTGGTAACCCGGCAACAGATCCTGCGGCGAAGCGTTGCGGATGCGCAGCTCGTTCGCACGCTTGCGCTCCTGCGTATCCGCCGGTAGCTGCAGACCCGCGAGGCGCGGTCGATAGCTGCTGATGAGGTAGAGCGTGTCGTCGATCTTGCGGCTCGCGCGCAGCCAGCCGTCCATCTTGATATCCCACGCTTGCGAAACGTTGGCGGGATCGCGTACGTCGAGCAGCTGGATACGCGTGTGGTCCGGCTTCAACACGAGAGAAGTGACGGCGGGCCCGTCGATCCAGCCGCGGTAGTCGTGGCTGACGGCCGCGAGATACTCCGTCGCACCCTCAGCTGACTGCACCGAATAGAGCTGCGGCAGCAATGTCTGTTCGCCGTCGACGTTGAATTCGGACACCACCTGGGTACCGGCGGTCGCGGGCTCGGTGCGCGCGATGGTGAGTACGTGGCTGGTGATGCCGGGGATGGACGGATCGGCGTGCAGTCGCATCGTGTAGATGTACTGCCCGTCGTACTTCACGAGATCCGCTTCATCCACGCCGTCCACTTGAACTGTCGTGGCCGAGAACGTGCCCTGTTGGCCTGCGGGCCCGGCGATGTCGGTAACGGCACCGCCCGCAGACGCGCCGCCCAGCGACATCCGCAGGCCGTTCCGCACTGCTTGCAACAGCTGTTCGTCATTCGTCGCATAGCCGAGCGCTCCCTCGTGCGACGGCGCGACGCGCAGCGCAGAGTAATCGGTGTTTATGGGCTGCTCGCCCGTGTTGCCGCTGCCGCATGCCGTGAGGCTGCCGCACAAGGCAAGCAGCGTCGCGATTTTCATCCAGGACGTCATGATCCGTGCTCCAGTTCTTGTAGAGTTCGCGTATCCCCAGCACGTCGGGGATACTAGGTAGCGTGCCGCGCGGAATCCGTCGCGACTTTGTAAAGTGTGTGGGGCAGCAGGCCCGTCGGCGCGGGGTTCATTACGGAGAGATCACCAGGCGTACATTTGCGTAACAATTCGCTACCAACGGCGAACAGGACCGGGACGCAAGCTCTGAAAGAATGCCGGCCTCGTGTCCTTAGCGGCGCGCCCACACGGCGATCAGCACCATGAACCTCATTCTTCGCAACACTCTTCCCTTCCTTGCGATTGCCGCTGCAGCCGGCCCGCACGCGGCCGCCGCGCAGGCCTCCTGCAAAGCGCCCTCGGCGGATTGCGTCGCTGTCGGCGAGCTCGATGTCGCGCTGTCGTTCGGTTACGGCGTGCGCACCAACCCGGTCGTGGGTCGCGACGACATCCCGCTGTTCGTCA
>CADEEJ010000135.1:9640-13663 GCA_902826315.1 uncultured Steroidobacter sp. | reverse complement strand
GCCAGCGCAGGAAGATCGCGGCGTGACGGAAGCGGTCGCCCTGCATGTGGTCGTATTTCACTTCGCACACGCGCTCGATTCTCAGCGGCTCCCACGACAAGTCTTTCCCTGCGCTCCAGCGGCTTTGGGCACCCGGCATGCGGCTCGATTCGCCGGCGGCGCCTGCCCAATCGCGCCACGGGTGATCATCCATCGCGTTCTTGCGAAGCGGTTCGAGCTCTTGCGCGAGCTGTTTGCGCATCACCATCGTGAACGATGAGGTCACGCCGACATGCTGAAGCGTCCCGCTATCGTCATACAGCCCCAGCAATAGCGACCCCACCACATCCTTGCCGCTCTTGTGCCAACGAAATCCCGCCACGACGCATTCGGCCGTGCGCGCGTGCTTGACCTTGATCATCGCGCGCTTGCCAGGCTGGTAGGTGCTGGACTGCGGCTTAGCAATGACACCGTCCAGGCCAGCACCTTCGAAGCGCGTCAGCCAGTCGAGCGCGACGGCGCGGTCGCGTGTAACAGGTGTGAGATGCACCGGCGGCTTCACTTTGCCGAGCAGCTTCTCCAGTGCAGCGCGGCGTGCCGCCTGCGGCTCGTCCATGAGATTGCGCCCACCGACTTCGAGCAAGTCGAAGGCGACGAATGAAGAGGGCGTTTCCTTCGCGAGCTTCTCGACGCGCGATGCCGCAGGGTGCAG
Organism: uncultured Steroidobacter sp.; assembly: GCA_902826315.1. Lineage (GTDB taxonomy): Bacteria > Pseudomonadota > Gammaproteobacteria > Steroidobacterales > Steroidobacteraceae > Steroidobacter. The sequence goes on along the minus strand of CADEEJ010000135.1, from coordinate 12,972 downwards.
CCGCAGTTGCAGGACGTCGAAGTCGAGCCCGTGCGCGGTCACGATCACGATCTCGCCGTCGACCACGCAGTTCTTCGGCAGACGATCGATCAGTATGTCGTGCAGTTCGGGGAAGTAGCGATCCAGCGGCCGCGAGTCGCGGCTCTGAATGTACACGTCGTCCTCGCCGCGGAACACGATCGCCCGAAAGCCATCCCATTTGGGCTCATATAAATAGTCGCCGGCCGGCAGCTCGTCGGCGAGCTTCGCGAGCATCGGTTCGACAGGGGGCTTTATCACGGTCGCTTCCAGGAAACACAGGTTATACGTTCAGGCAGCGCGTCGCTCCTCACGATCCTCGTCGAGACACAGGACTATCGCCTGCGTGGGACGAACTTCGTCAGGACTTGCCGACTTACACCCGGAAGCAGATCTACGACCTGAGGACTGGGAATGACGCAAGGCCAAAAAGTTAACCGGTTTTAATTGCAGGATGTGCCCGGCGGGTCTAGCCTGCGTCTCCCCACTGAACCTGCCGATCCAGACGGAGCCCGCCGTGGACACGCCCATCTGCCGCACCTGCGCGAAGCCCCAACGAGGGGTCGTCGAATTTCGCTGGTCCGAGGGCGCCGTCGTGTATGAATGCAAGGAGTGCGGAGCATTCAACGAGGTGTCGGAAATCGTCCGACCCGTGAGTGCGCGACCGTCCCGTCAGCATCATTTGAGAGTCACGCGCACATCCGAGCCGCCCGCATTCGGCCTTACGCCACGCATTCGGACGCGGGAACACGCCCGCTGACACCAGGTCATCGATGGTGATGTTGTCCGGCAGTTCGAGATCACCGACCAGCTCCCGCAGTTTCCAGTGGTGCCGACGCCTCGCTGAATGGCTACCGCGTCCTGGCGACCGCGCGCCACGTACTCCACTCGACTTCGGTGAGCAGGCGATAGCCGCCGCTCGTTTGCGTGTTGAGCCAGGCAACGTAAGCCTGCGCTTCGTTCTGTTCGCACTCCTCGCACCCGCTGCATTCGGTGCCACCGACGATGCGAAGAGCCAGGCCGATACTCCTGAATCCGTGCGCGCGAAGCAGGACTTGCTGTGGACTCAGATGGAGAGCTCCGTCCGAGCGATCGTGCAGCAGACGGACGCTGTCGTCGGCGTCGCCGTTCTGGATCTCACCGACCAGCGCGCGTTCTATCTGAACGCCGATGCGATCTATCCGACCGCGAGCACCATCAAGATTGCCGTGCTCGCGGAGCTGTATCGCCAGCACGAGCGCGGCTCGGGCGCGAAGCTCGGCGATCTCTACACCGTCAACGCGAAAGACGGCGTCGGGACCGAAGGCATTCTGCAAGCGATGTCGGCTGGTGTTTCTCGCATCACGAATCGCGACCTCGCGTTGCTGATGGTTTCGTTGAGCGACAACTCGGCCACGAATGTCCTGATCGATCGGGTCGGCATGGATAACGTCAACGCCTGGCTCGCGCAGCTTGGCCTGCAGCGAACGCGTCTGCGACGTCACATGCTCGACATCAAGGCGGCGCAGGAAGGACGAGAAAACACTTCGACGCCGCGCGAGCTGGTGACGATGCTGCGCGCGATCCACGAAGGACGTGTATTCAACAAGGCGACCAGCGAGGACTTCATCAAGATGCTCAGCACGCAGAAGTCGAGCTACATCCCGCGGCTGCTGCCGGCCGACCTCGTGATCGCCAACAAGCCCGGCAATCTCGACGCCGTGCGCAACGATGCCGGGATCATCCTCGTCCCGGGTCGTCCTTTCGCGATTGCGGTGATGACGACGTTTGCCGCCGATGGCCTCGAAGCCGAAGAGAGCATCGGGCGCATCGCCTACGCGGCCTGGAGCTACTTCGATCGCGTCGGCAAAAGCTCGTCGCTCGGCCGGCTCGTCCGTTGACGGTTATCCACTGGATATCCACACAGTGACCGCGGTACTGTGTGCTCATGGGTGGCCGTGTACGCGTTCGCTATGATCCGCAGGACTCCGCTTGGATCGGGATCAGCAACCCGTGGGGCTTGCTCGCACGCATCGATTGCCGCGAGGGCGGCGCGCAGCGGGCTTTCACGGAGCTCTGCCAGAACTTCGAGCGCTCCGGCTGGCAGCTCGAAGGGCGCAAGTTCGACTGGCAGTACGTGAAGAAGGGCAGCCTGCGCTGGGAAATCCGTATCGGCGTGCTGGGCCCGGGTGAGAAGATGCAGAAGAACTGGAACGATCCGTAACAGCACGAGAGGGATCCGAGACCCTGTTCGAGTCGCCGTTCCTGCTCGCCGTCGGTGCCAGCATCATTGCGTGGGGGTCGATCTGACGAGCTTCAGATTGAGCCTCTTGCCATTCCATGCAGGGACGGTGAGAGGTGTGTAGCCGCCCGCGGAGAACGCAATCGTGGCGCCCGCGAGCGCGCGCGGAATGTAGCCGACACCTTGCTCGTCGAGATTGACCTGCAGCATGACGCCTTTCCCGTCGCCGATCACCTCTGACGCCCAGACGTGCGGAGGAGACTTGCCGCTCGCGTCGTGCGCGCGCACCTCGACGCCTGCGTCGCGCCGCAGCTCGATCTTCATCTCGGGAATCGGCGCGCTATACGAAACCCGCTCGCGGTACATGTCGTAGCCCGCCTTGTGGGCGACCAGCATGAAGTCGCCCGGCTCCAGCCCGGCGAGGCCGAACTGTCCGAAGTGATCCGCCCGATCGGACAAGTGGATTTGCGGGCCCGCAGACTCGGTGGACCACACGTCCACTTGAGCTCCGACCACGGGCACTTTGCCACCTTCTTCCAGCACGCGGCCCGCAAGCTGCGCGGGCGGCACCTCGATGTCGAAGACGGTATCTCCCGAGACCTGGACAGGCCGGCTGCGGAAGGACTGGCCGACCCAGATGACGTACTCGCCCGGCGCCAGATCTTCGAGAACATATTCGCCGTTCGCCGAGGTCGACGCGCCATACGTGAAGACCTTGCCCGGCACCGTTGGTCGCGGTGACAGATAAGCCCGTGCAATCGGCTCGCCACGCTGAGTCACCCGCCCGGACAGCCGTACCCCTCGCGGGAAATCGAAATTGACGGTGACATCCGCGTTCGCAGGCACGTCGATAGTTCGCGAGAGCTGCCGGCGCATGTTCACGTCAGCGAGGACCTGCACGCGGCCCGGTTGTACGCCGCGCAGCTCGTACTCGCCGCGCTCATCGATTTCTGCAGAGTCCAAGCCGAGGCTGAGCTGGCCTTCCGGCTGCGCCCTGATGGTGAGCGTCTTCAGCTCGCCGGGTCGCAAGCCTGTGACCGTGCCCCGAATGGTGCGGCCAGCGCCCACCGCGAGCACGACGCCTTCGATGCGC
>CADEEJ010000135.1:7588-9540 GCA_902826315.1 uncultured Steroidobacter sp. | reverse complement strand
CGTGCCCCGAATGGTGCGGCCAGCGCCCACCGCGAGCACGACGCCTTCGATGCGCTCGTTGTCCGCCACGTCGAATTCAAGCGTTGCGTTGCTGCTCGCGACCTGCCCGGTGAGCCGGTACCTTCCAGCGGTCAGGTTGCGAAACGAGAATTCACCGGCCTCGCCGGTTGCAGCGCTGAAGCCGGAGAAATCGCCGACGCGAAACAACCCCGCGTATCCCTTGATCGGCGTGACGCCGTCGGCCCCGGTGAGCCGGCCCGCGATCGAGCCGCCGGTCGCAAGCCCAATCTCGAGCGGCGGTGTGTCGTCGGCGACGACGACGTCGACTTCGCGACTCGCATGGTCGTTTGCGCTGACTTCGAGCGTGACGCGTCCGGCAGGAACGCCGTTCAGGACGAACGAGCCATCCTTCGCCGACGTGACGCGGGGGCGCATGCGCCAGTTGCCGGCGAAGCGCGCGGTATCGGCTTCGCGAAAGCCGATGTTTGCGGATGCGATACCGGCCTGCGACGACTGGTCGTAAACGCGACCGCGCAGCGTGTGTCCGCGACGCAAAGGCAGGACAACTTCGGCAGTCGCTGCGCCTGGAGTCAACTGCAGACTGAACAGATCGAAGCGTTGATAGCCGGTCGCTTCGGCGGTGACCGTCCACACGCCGGCGGGCAACTGTTGCCACTCGAACCGGCCATCGTCGGCGTTGAACTTGCGGGCACCGGGAGCTTCGTTGGCCGCTTGCTTCTGTTTTGACCCGACGAACTTCAGCTCGAATTCGCGGATGGGCTCGCGAGTATCGGCATCGACTACGCGCCCTTTGAATGTCGCAAGGGCGGGGCTGGGAGATTCCGCAGCGGTCTCGGGGTCTGCTGCCTCGACGGCTGGCAATTGCGATGCCTGTCCAGAACGAGACGACTGGACAGATTGGGTCGGCGGCGCCGTGGGCGCTTCATGTGGACGCATCCACCATCCCAGGCCAACCAGGCAAGCCAGGAATATGAATCGCAGAGCGACGCTGCGCCGACGGAGATCCATGGCGGAACAGTATATGCTCGATCCATGCAACGACTTTGCAATCGCATCGTTATTGGTTTCTTTGCGTCGGCTGCAATCGCCGCGTCGGCGCAGGCTTCCGCGCCGGACATACATACCGAAGACGTCGAGCGCTTCTACAAAATTTTCGATGCTGCCGGCGGCCACCCCACCGCGGAGCAACTGCAACGCGACTACCTCGACGCCGGGTCGGAAGGCTTGCATCAGCTCGCCAAGCTCCGCAACGTGACCGGCGTGCGGATCGCCGATACGCTGGCCAAGAATCCGGAGATCTACGTGCGTGCACGACGATGCATGGCGGTTCTACCGCGCGTGCGCGAACGCGTCGACGTCTCGCTGCGTACGCTCGTGCGGCTGTACCCGCAGGCACGCACGCCACCGATCACGATTGCCGTCAGTCGCGGCAAGCCGGTCGGGGTGGGTAGTCCCGTCACGGGTTTACAGATCGGTCTCGAAGCGCTTTGCTCGGCCGAATGGATGAATCCCGATGTCGAGGATCGCTTCGTCCACGTGATCGCGCACGAGTACGCGCACGTCCAGCAGGCCGTCGCGCTCGTCGACAACGAACACCCCACGGTGCTCGAACGCTCGCTGATCGAGGGCGCGGCCGAATTCGTCGCCGAGCTGACTTCCGGCAAGATGGGCTACTCGCACTTCCCAGCGCTGACGAAGGGCCGTGAGCAGGAAATCGAGACGGCGTTCGCCGCCGACGTCGACCAGACCGAGCTCTCGCGCTGGGTCGACAACAGCACGATGGAGCAGGGCAACGACCTGGGCTACTGGGTCGGCTATCGCATCGTGAAGGCTTACTATCGGCACGCCCCCGACAAGCAACAGGCGCTCCGCGAGATCCTGGCACTGTCGGACCCGAAGGCGTTCCTGACGAAGAGCGGCTGGAAACCGGG
>CADEEJ010000135.1:0-7488 GCA_902826315.1 uncultured Steroidobacter sp. | reverse complement strand
GATCCAGATGACCGTGTCGTCCTGTTCCTCGGTCGTTGCGCGATACGCTGTCTCGACGATTTGCAGCACTTTCATGTCCAGTCCTCACTTCGTCGGGATGACGAGCGTGGCGATCGACTGCTGCGCCATCTTCCAGCAGTCGGCGGGCGAGCCGCGGCGCACGTTTTCGATCGTCTCACCGACGCCGCGCTCATCGACACACAGTCCGCAATTCACCCAGTTGAGATCCGCGCCGCGCTCGTGCGCATGTGCCATGAGCGCTGCGATCCAGTTCTTGGTCAGGGGGTGATCCTCCTGCGCGGCATCGCGGCCATGAACGGCATTGGCGTGCCCGACTTGCTTCGCGAACGAGAGCGCCACGGCACCTTCGTACGCGAAGACGTTCACGTCGCAACCGCGATCCAGAGCCGCGTGCAGCAGCCGAAAAGCAGTCGTCGTCCGCGCGCTCTCGAACGGCGCGTCCATGAGCACGAATGTCAGCGTGTGTTTCGTCGTCATGATGTATGCGTCCTAGTGCCAGAGCGCGTTCCAGCCCGACGTCATGCGCTCGACGATCGAGTCGATCGGTGCCGCACGCACACCGCCGATCATGCCGGCGGACGAAATGCCGCGCTCACGCAGCGAGAAATCGTCCGCCAGCACCTCGATCTGGGTCCTGATCACCTTGTCGAGCTCCGCGCGGCGGGCGCCGCTGCGCACGGCCAGCACGCCGTTCTGCACGAGAAACAGCGCGACATCGTGACCGGCGGCGCGCAGCTGGATCGCCAACTCGTACGTGCGAGCGGCGCCCGCGGACTCGAACGGATCACGCGATTCGATCAGGAGATAACCAGGCATCGCAGGCTCCTTCAGTTGCAGCCAGACACTGACGTGTCCGGCACCGGGCCGTACCAGCGGCAGATGTGCGTGCTGCTGTTGTTGGTTTCATCCGATTCGATGATCGCACCGCGAACCGGCTGCGCCATCGTCGGCGGATCGGTGACGCCCAGCAGGACCAAGTCCCAGTCCTGTGTAGTGTTCGGCACATTAAGCGTGGTGACGTACACGCGCTGGTTGGTGTTCAGCGCTACTGCCGGCGCTTGCACGGTGAACTGCATGGAGTTGCCTTGCTGCATGCCGGTGAGCGGGTTGCCGAAGCTCACGTCGACCGTGAGCGTGCTCGCGGCGGCGTTGCCCATGCCGATGTTCTCGACGTCCGCGTAGATTTCGACCGACGAGCCGTTGACGTAGTACTTGAACTTGCGGATGTGCAGGTCCGGCCACTTGAAGATCAACCGCGGCTGGTAGGTGCCGATGAAGGTCTGCGTCACCAGAAAGTCCTTGAGATTGCAGTTGCCGCGCCAGATGCCCAAGTCCTTGTCGCGCCAGATGTCGCAGGCCTGAGCGCTGACGCCACTGAACAGCAGCACTGCGGCGGCGGCCAGACGATAGCGCCACGATCGACTCGAGTAGTTGTGCATGATTGAGGGCCCTTTGGTGAACAAATCCCGGTATGCGCTCACCGTAGCCGCGGGCCCGGCGCGGCGCTTCCCATGAACATCTGATGCACTTTCGGGCTAGGCGCGCCCCCGCGTTCATGGGATGTGCGCGCTGGCGCCCGTTCGTAGGCTCTGTCCCAGGACTGGGCAACGTTCGGGGAGTCATCATGAGGTTTTCGAATTTGTGTTGGGGACTGTGCGCGACGGTCCTGGTTGGGAGTGCCGCGCGGGCCGATCGCGCCGATGAGCCGTTCGGCGCGCTCGACGATTCGCCGCGCTTCATGCTCTACCTGCACAAGGACATCGGCGCAGTGCGCAACAAGAGCAAGGGTCCGTCGTTCGGTTTCGCCGTCGACCGGCCGATCCCGCTGACGCTGCAGATGGATCAATCGGCGCTGCGTGCCACCAGTGCTCGGATCTTCGACTTACGCGTCGCTCCATTCGATGACGGCGCAGTCATGCTGAACGGTTTGAGGTTGACCGGTGAGGCACCGCAAGGGCTCGGCTACAGCGGCAGCTATGGCGAAGGCGCAAGCTGGAACAATCCGTGGCTGTGGTTTGCGGCTGCGCTCGGAGCTGCGCTCGGCATCTCGTGCTTGACCGACAACTGGCCGTGCGACGACGGCGGTTACGGCGGCGACCGCTATCGAGTGCCTGCACAATGAGCCGCGCGATACTGATCGTGTTCCTGCTGGCGATGTCGAGCGGCTGCATCAACCTGCCGCGCGAGGTCGCCAGCGAGCTCGAGCCGGTGGGGCACCATCGGCAGGATCACTTTCACAAACCATGACTGCTGTTCTTCGAGCTCTCGCCCTCGTGTTCGCCGCTGTGTGGTTGAGCGGCTGCGCGACGACGTTGATCCCCTCGGCGTATCGCACCTTCGATGCGGAGTCGGCGAGCGAGGGCGAGCTCGACTTTCACGGGCTGCCCCTGCAATCGGGGCAGCTCGTCGTCAGCGACTCCGGCGATCCGGACAGCCTGCTGATGTCGATGCTCGGCGAGGAGTACACGTCGTACGGCCACGCGGGAATCCTGTCGATCGAGGCCGGCAAGGCCTACGTTTACGAGGGCTACGCACTGCTATGGCCGTTCCTGGGCGGCCCGCCGACCGACGCGATGCACGGGAGTATCCGTCGCGTCACGCTGCAGCAGTACATCGGCCGGCAGCGGGTCACCGCGATTTTCGATCCGGCGCCGGGGGTCGACAAAGCGGCCGTGGCGGCATTTGCACGTGCGCGTCACGAGGACGGCACCGAATTCGATCCGTACTTCGATTGGCGCGATCACACACGCTTGTACTGCACGGAGTTCGCAGCGTTGGCGTTGCATGCGGGCGGGCGGTCACTGCCGACGCCGGTTCGCGTGCGCGATAACGCATCGCTTCGCACGGCACTCGACTGGCTGAAGGTGCAAGCACCGGCGATCGTCACCGCGGGCTCGCTGACGGACGGGGCAGAGCGAGTCGCGTTGATCAGCCGGCGCCTGACCGCACGCGAAGTGGAAGCGTACTTCGCCGCGAAGCGCGAGCTGCATCGCCGCTTCACGGACGATCAGAAGCTCGGCAACATCTGGTCCTGGTCGTGGCGCGGACTGCAGCTGCGCCCGCAGATCGAAGCATTTCTCGAGGCGAGCAGCCTATGGCCGCATGAGACGGCTGCGGAGCTCGCGGACGACTGGTTGGGGGCCTTCGAACGGCCAGACAGCCGGTGGGGTAAGCTTGACACGGGTTAGATAGCTCACGGGCGAACCATGACAGACCCTCCGTGGAGTGTCGTACTGCTGGAGGACGATAAGGATACGCGGCTCTTCTTCGAGAGCTGCGTGCGCTCGCATGTGCGCCTCACTTTGGCGGCGTCGTTCGCCGCGCTCACGCCTGCGCGCACCTGGTTCGAGAGCAACCGCGCCGACGTTCTGCTCACCGACCTCGCGCTGCCCGACGGCCACGGTCTCACGTTGATCCGCGAGCTGGCGCAAAAGCAGCCGGAGTGCGACATCCTCGTGGTCTCCGTATTTGGCGACGAAGATACGGTGCTCGCGTGCGTCGAGGCCGGTGCAGTCGGCTACATTCACAAGGACTCGACGCCGGCCGACGTCGCGCAAGTCATCGTCGACGTGCGACAAGGGGCGTCGCCGATCTCGCCGATGATCGCGCGCAAGCTGCTCGAACGGCTGCGTCGCAAGCCTGTTGCGCGTACGCCGGCGCCGAGCGGTTTGCTGTCGCCGCGCGAGTCGGAAGTGCTGGAACTGATTGCACGCGGTTACGGCTATGCTGAGATCGCACGCCTGCAAGGCGTGACGATGCACACCGTGCAGAGTCACATCAAGAATCTCTACGGCAAGCTCGCGGTGCATTCGCGCAGCGAGGCAGTGTTCGAAGCCACGCGCATGGGACTGCTCGACAGCATGAAGCCGGGGAACTGACGCATGCCCGCGTGGGGATTCGCGGTGTGCGTCGTACTCGGTCTCGCGGCTTGCAGCGACGCGGCGCGCGCGACGCCGGAAGAAGTCATCGAGCTGGACCGTGCGACGGTCGTGGCGACGCTGAATGGCTGGCCGCAATCCGCCGGCGAAATCAGGCTACCGCTGCACTGGGACGTCGCCTATCGCGGGCAGTCCGGCATCGCGCGCCTGACGCTGACCTTTCCCCGGCCCGCCGCGAGCAACGGCGATGAGCCGTACACGATGTTCATCCCGCGCATCGGCAACGCCTACTCGGTAGTGCTCAACGGCACGGTGCTCGCAACTGGAGGTCATCTCCAGGACCACGGCGAAGCCTGGTCGTCGAAGCAACCGGTCAGCATCGGCTTTCCGCAGGAGCTGTTGCAGGACCGGAACGAGCTGACGATTCAGGTGCGTGGCGACGCGGGGCGGCGTGCCGGTATCGCGCCGATCATGCTCGGCCCTTCGCGGCTGGTCGAGCCGCACTACACGCGCGCTTACATGTTCCGCGTGCTGGTGCCGTGGATCGCCACGACGTTCAGCGCGCTCGTGTCCGCGTTCTGTCTGCTGCTCTGGCTGCAGCAACGCGAAAAGCTCTACGCATGGGCGTGCATCGGCGAAGCAGTATGGGCGCTCGTCGTCCTCGACATCACGATGGAATGGGCGCCGTTGCGCTTTCACGAGTGGACGGCGCTGCTGTTCTTCCTGCGCTCCGTGTGGGTCTGGGCGCTCTACGTCATCATCGAGCAAGTGTTCGGTGCACGGCCGCCACGCGAGCGTGCGGCCGTGCAAGGACTTTTGTGGGCGGCACCGTTCTGCGCTTTGGTGCTCGCGCTGACCGGCTCATCGATCCCGGCGAGACTGTTGCGTCTGCTGCTGTCGTTGCTGTGCGCCGGTATCTGGATGCGGCTGATGCTCGACCTCCGCAAGAACCATTCGACGGAGCGCGTGCTGTTGTGGATCGGTCTGATGGCACTGCTGGTGGCCGGAGTTCACGACGCTATCTCATCGCAAATCGTTTCGAACGCGTTCGGCGAGCTTGCCTGGGCGAAGTACGTCGGCATGGTGCTCGGACTGACGATCATGTGGGTCGTGAGCAAGCGCTTCCGGCTAGCGCGAGCTGAGGCGTTGCAACTGCAAGCTTCCCTCGCACAGCGCATCGAGCAGAAGGAACGCGAACTGCGCGAATCGTTCGAGCGTGTTTCACAGCTCGAGCGTGCGCGCGCAGTGACCGCGGAGCGCGAGCGCATCCTGCGGGACATGCACGATGGCGTCGGCGCGAATCTCGCGACCGCGATGCGCCAGCTCGAAAGCGGTGCGGCGCCCGTACAAGAGGTCGCTGCGACGCTGCGTGAATCGCTCGACCATCTCAAGCTGTCGATCGATGCGATGAACTTGCCGACCGGCGATGTCAACGCGCTGCTGGCGAGTCTGCGTTATCGGTTGCAGCGACGCATCGCGCAGGCGGGACTGACAGTTGATTGGCAGGTGGACGAGCTGCCGCACTGGGAGCAGGGCACCGATCAGGCGATGCGGCACCTGCAGTTCCTGCTGTTGGAAGCGATCTCGAATGCCCTGCAGCACGCACAAGCTTCGACGTTGGGGCTGACTGCGCGCAGCGAGGGTGGAGCGATCGAAATCAGCGTGCGCGACGACGGGCGTGGTGGCTGCATCGACACCAACAGCGGATTGCAATCGATGCGGGAGCGGGCGCGGGCGATCGGCGCGCAGCTCACGGTGGAAGAGGCGCAGCCAGGAACGCGAGTCAGCGTCAGGCTTGGGCTAGCACGCTCTTGAGCGCATCGAGGTCGACAGGCTTGACCAGGTGCGCATCGAATCCCGCAGCCGCCGACCGCTGTCGATCTTCGACTTGCCCATATCCGCTCAATGCGACCACGCGCCGTTTGGGTGAAGCCGCCTTCAACCGTCGCGCGACCTCGTAGCCATCCAGACCCGGCAAGCCGATATCGAGCAGCACGAGTTGCGGGTCGAACGCGGCGACCTGCTCCAGTGCCGCCTCTCCCGAGTATGCGCACAGCGTTCGACGACCTTCGAACTGCAGCAGCATCGCCAGCGAATCGGCTGCATCGCGATTGTCATCGACGATCAACACTCGCAGCAGCGTGTCGGGCTTCGGCGATGTGGCTGCAGCCGTTGTCGCCGGGCGCTCGGCAAGCGGTAGTCGCAGCGTGAACGTCGTGCCGCGATCCCAACCCGGGCTGCTCGCGACCACCGTGCCGCCATGCATCTCGACGATCTGCTTGCACACCGTCAAGCCGACGCCAAGCCCGCCCTGCGAGCGATCGAGCCCACGCTCGGCTTGCGCGAACAGGTCGAAGATGCGCGGCAGGAACTCGGGTGCGATACCGATGCCGTTGTCCTGGATCTCGACGGCGACGTGGCGGTCGTCGACATACGAGCGGATGCGGATCTCTCCGCCGTCGGGCGTGTACTTCGCGGCGTTGACGAGCACGTTCGCCAGGCATTGACCGATCCGCACCTTGTCCACGGACACGTAGATCGGCTCCAGCGTCTGCGTCACTGTCAACCGATGACCTTTGCTGCGGATGAGCGGCTCCGCGGTTTCGATCGCGAGCTGGATGCAGGCGCCGACGTCTATCGCTTCGCGTCGCAATTCGATCCGGCGCTGCGTGATGCGCGCCACGTCGAGCAGGTCGTCGAGCAGCCGCCCGAGATGCACCGCCTGACGCTGAATGATGCCGACCAGCGTCAGCTGATTGTCGTGCGGCACGAGCCGCGACAGCAGCTCCGCGGCGGTGGCGATGGGCGCGACCGGATTGCGCAGCTCGTGAGCGAGCATCGCGAGGAACTCGTCCTTACGCCGGTCGCTGTCTTCTAGTGCCGCCTGCAGCCGCAGCTGGTCTGTGACGTCCTTGACGGAGCTCACCACGCAGTCGGTGCCCGCCGGGAATATCGTGACTTCGAGATCGCGTTCGGCGAAGCGACTGTCGTACCGCACGGTCTCGCCCGTCTCGAGCACGTGCTTGCACTGAGCTATGCCCTTAGCGGCGCGGTCGGGCACCAGCTCGCTGATCCTGCGCCCGATGACTTGGTCGCGCTGCAAGCCGAGCAGTGCGATGGCATTCTGATTCGCGTTCAGGTAGATCCAGTCGACGATCGCACCCGATGCGTCGCGCTCGGCCTTGAGGATCGCCGTGAGATCGGTCGGATGCTCGAAGATCGCCTGCAGTTGCGCGTCGCGCTCCGCCAGCGCCCGGGCGTACTCGGCGTCCAGATTCGCCCGCGCTGCGCTGAGCGCCGCATTGACTGCCTTGAGCTGGCCACGCCGCTGATACAGCTCGACCAGCACCGCAACCTTGCTGCGCAGAATCTCCGGAACGACCGGGACCGCGATGTAGTCGATCGCGCCGAGCTCGTAACCCTTGAGGCGGTCGAGCTCGCTGACGTTGACGGCCGTGACGAAGATGATCGGCGTGCGCTCCATCCGCGGATGCTCGCGGACCAGGCGCGCCACCTCGAAGCCGTCCATCTCCGGCATGTTCACGTCGAGCAGGATCGCCGCGAACTCCTGTTCCAGCAGCCGTTCGAG
>CADEEJ010000134.1 GCA_902826315.1 uncultured Steroidobacter sp. | reverse complement strand
CCGTGATGTCGCCGCTCAAGCCGGTCGACACGCGGAAGCCGTCGTAGTTGCGCGGACCTTCCGATGAGCCGTAGTTGAACAGCGGATTGCCGCCCAGCGCGAACGGACGGTTCGCGACCAGCAGCGCGCCATTCGCGTTCGCCGGGAGCACGCCCGGGTTCGCGGCCATGAATGGCGCAAAGCCGGGATTGTTGGCACGGACCAGGAACTGGCCCGGTACCGGCGAGGTCGGCGTCTGCAATGCCGCGTACGAAGGCGAGGTCCGGTAGATCGGAATTTCCGTGTCGGCGTACATGGCTTCGATGTGCCACGTGGTCGAGTCGGTGATGTCGAGGTTGAAGTCCGTGTAGACCTGCCAGCGGTCTTCCTCTTCGGTCAACGCGTCGTACACCGAGTACTGCCAGTAGCAGACCCCGGCTCCCGTGCCGGTCCGGCCCGGGACACCGCCCAGGTCGTCGCACTGCGGATCGCGAATCGGCACGGGGGGCTGCGGAATGCCGAGGGGGTTCGCCGCGGTCGGCGCCACCACGCCCGTCGGAATGTACGAAGACGGGTTGCCGGCCGCCGACCAGCCGCCTTGCGGATTGACGAAGTAGTCCTTGTGCGCCCAGTCGCGATCCTTCACCAGCAGCTCCGAGCGATGCTGATAGCCGACCGCGAACAGGCCGTTCATGCGGTCGTTGCCCCAGCCATAAGCGCCGCTGGCCGAGTAGTCGCCGTCCGAGTCCTCGATCTGCTTGAAGTCCGCGCCGACGTCGATGCCGCGCAGGTTCTCCTTGGTGATGAAGTTCACGACGCCGCCGATGGCGTCGGAGCCGTAGGTCGCAGCCGCGCCGTCCTTCAGCACCTCGACGCGGCCGATCGCAGCGAGCGGAACGAAGTTGGTGTCGACGGCGCCGAGCAGGAACGGGCTCGCCACCATGCGACGGCCGTTCACCAGCACCAGCGTGCGTTGCGGGCCGAAGCCGCGCAGGTTGACGCTGCCCGAGCCTTCGGAGCCCTGGGCACGGGCGTCGAACTGATTGGTGTCGCCGAGCACGCCGTTGCTGACGCTGAGCCCTTTGATCATCTCGAGCGTCGAGGGCGAGCCCTGCTTCGCGAGATCCTCGGCAGAGATGACGTCGACCGGCAGCGCTGCATCCTCGGCAGTGCCGCGGATGTAGGAGCCGGTGACGATGACGACTTCGGCGACTTCGCTGGTTTCCTGCGCCAGCGCGGTACTGACCGCAGTGGCGAGAATTCCGCAGGCGCCGGACATGAGCAATGCGCGCTTGATGTTCACTTAAGACCCCCTAGGCCGGCGGTATGCGGGCCTGTAATCCATGAGTTCTGTTTTCGCGTCCGACCCGGCCACGCTCGCGCGCGCCGCGACGAATCCTGAGTGCTGAGACGAGCGAATTTCGTTCTGGGCGCCGCGCGTGTGCAACTCGTGCACAACGGCAGTGCAATGCGGAGGGAGCAGCGCCGGCGCCATGTTGTTCTTTACGTGGCGCACGGCAACCGGATGCGTTGTCGTCTCAACCGCGACAGCGTGCACGACACGCTTCACGTCCAACCCCCTCTCAATCACTCCATCGACATTGTTTTTTCCGCGCGACATTCCACGCGCGAAAGGACCTTTGTAGGCCGGCGTCTGAATTTCCGCCACGCAGGCAGAGTGCCCGTCACATACGGTGCGCTCTGCAAAACTCGGCAAAAACCAGCGCTGTATACTTCGCGAAGTGTTTTACGTGAACACCTCCGCGGCGGTCAAGAGGGCACGTAGCACCCAGCCAACACTCGCACTCATCGCACCTCGCTGCGTGCAGCGAATGCTGCTTCGAGAACGCTCGTCAGCGGCTTCATGAAGAACGAATCCTGCGGCATCGATGCGACGCTCACCGCGCGTTGCGCGAGCGCATCGGCGACGACGGGCCCGACTGCTGCGACGCGCGTGCGCGCGAGCGCAGCCTGCACTCGCGCGACAGGTGCGACTGCAAACAGGCGATCGACCTGCGCAGCGCTCGTGAATGCGATCGCGTCGACTTCGCCGCGCGTCATGCGATCGAGCAAAGCACTCACTGCAGCATCGTCGCTTTTCGTCGCGTAGATGTACGGTGCGACCGTGCGCACGCGTGCATTCGCTCGCTGCAGGAATTCGCGCAACGGCGCGTTCGGCTCGGTGCCGTAGAGCTGTACGCCGACGTTGCGATCCGCGAGATGCTCGGCAGCGAGCGCCGCGATCACACCCGCCGTCGTCGGCGTCTGCGCAGCGATGTCCGGTTTGAGTCCGAGCTCGCGCAACGCGCGCGCCGGTTTCGGTCCGCGGGTGATTTTGCGTACGCGTGCGAGCTGTGCGACGAAGTCGGCGCGCAGTGTCGGCTCATTCTTGTCGATGCACGCGAGCAACCGGCGTAGTCCTTCGCCGGTGAGCAGGATCAAATCGTCGCACGCGCCGCCGGCGAACCAGCGGATCCAGTCGAGGACCGGCGCGGGATCCGGCGCATCGAGAATCGTCACCAGCGGACAGCGCAGCACGGTCGCGCCGCGCCGCTCGAGCATCGCGGTGAAGACGTCCAGCTCCCGCGTTTCCGGGACCGCGATGGTGCGGCCGGCGAGAGTCTGTTCGAGGATCTGCTCAGACATGGGATGGCGCGCCCGGCCAGATTCGAACTGGCGACCTTCGGCTTCGGAGGCCGACACTCTATCCAGCTGAGCTACGGGCGCGTAGTTGCGGGGGCGGTAATTTATCAGCTTTGCCCCTATACTTGCGCGCTTCGTTTCGACCCTGGACAGCCCTGCGGAGCCGCTGTGACCGTCGCCCCCGATAAGAAATTCTTCGACACCTTCATGCTCGTTCTGGGCATCCTGGTCGCCATCGCTGTCGTGCTGTACGTGCTCGCGCGCATCGTCGCCTCCGACACCCAGGTCGCGGAAGTGCAGGCCAGCCCGGAGATGCGCCGCGCGATCAACGAGCGCATTGCGCCGATCGCGAAAGTGGCGGTGTCGGGTCAGGACAATTCCGCGCTCGCCGCACCGAAGGCGGCTGCCGGTCCGCAGCCGGACCTGGGCGGCGAAGAAGTATTCAACAGAGCCTGCACGGCGTGCCACGGCGCCGGTGTCGCAGGCGCGCCGAAGTTGGGCGACGCGGCCGCCTGGGGACCGCGCATCGCGAAGGGCGCCGACACGCTGCACAAACACGCGATCGAAGGCTTCCAGGGCCAGGCCGGCTTCATGCCGCCGAAGGGCGGCGCGACCGACCTCTCCGACAAGTCGATCATCAACGCGGTCGACTACATGATCGGCGCGGTGAAGAAGTAGCGTCCCGTCATTCCCGCGTACGCGGGAATCCATCTGGGTCCCCGCCTGCGCGGGGATGACGACTCTGACGAATCGTCACTTCAGCCTGACATCTTCCTGTCCAGCACTCGCAACGACAGCGCCTCGCCGACCTGTCGCACGTCGATCGTTGCCGCCTGCGCCAGATCCGCGATCGTTCGCGCCACCTTCAACACGCGATGAAACGCACGCGCCGACAGACCGAGCGTCTCGGCCGCGCGATTCAGTAAGACGACTGCCTCACGCGTCGCCGCACAGAAGCGCTCGACTGCTTTGTTGTCGAGCCGTGAGTTGAGCGTGCCTTGACGCGCGATCTGCCGCTCGCGTGCGCGGAGCACGCGTGCTGCAACCACCGCGCTCTTCTCCGCTGTTCCCGCTCCGACAGTGAGCACTTCCGTCGGCACGCGCGGGACTTCGACGTGCAAGTCGAGCCGGTCGATGAGCGGCCCCGACAATCGACTGCGATAGCGCTGCACTTGTTCGACGGTGCAACGGCAACGGCCCTGCTCATCGCCGAGATAGCCGCAGGGACACGGATTCATCGCAGTGATCAACTGGAACGTCGCCGGGAACTCCGCCTGCCGCGCGGCGCGCGAGATCGTGACGCAACCGCTTTCGAGCGGCTCGCGCAGCACTTCGAGCACGCCGCGCGCGAACTCCGGCAGCTCGTCGAGAAACAGCACGCCGTGATGAGCGAGCGACACCTCGCCGGGACGTGGGTTCGAACCGCCACCGACGAGCGCAACAGCAGACGTCGTGTGATGCGGGCTGCGGAACGGTCGCATGCGCCACTGCGTCGGCTTGAGCGTGAGACCGGCGACGCTGCGAATGGCAGCAACTTCCAACGCATCCGTTTCGCTCATCGGCGGCAACAATCCAGGTAAGCGCTGCGCCAGCATGCTCTTGCCGGTTCCCGGCGGCCCGATCAACACGAGGCTGTGCTCGCCTGCCGCGGCAATTTCGAGCGCGCGCTTCGCCTGCATCTGTCCACGCACGTCGCTGAGATCGGGATGCTGTGCAGCGACGACGGGCGGCGCAGTGCCATGCGCGAAGCTCAGCAAAGTCGACGCCGACGCGTGCGCAACCACGTCGAGCAGGTGCTTCGCGACGGCGACGTGCGATCCCGACACCAACAGTGTCTCCGCTGCGTTCGTCGGCGGCACGATCATGCGATGCCCGGCACGCGCAGCCGCGGTTGCAGCGAGCAGCGCGCCGCGCACGGGCCTGATCTCACCGCCGAGCGACAGCTCGCCGTACAACTCGCAGCTCTCGAACGGCTGCTGCACGACTTGCTGGGAAGCGATGAGAATGCCGAGCGCGATCGGCAGGTCGAAGCGCACGCCTTCCTTGCGCAAATCCGCCGGCGACAGATTCACCGTGATGCGGCCATCCGGCATCGCCAGGCCGCAGTTCAGAATCGCGGCGTGCACGCGATCCCTGCTCTCTTTCACGACGGCTTCCGGCAAGCCGACGATCGCGAAGCGCGGCAAGCCGCTGCCGAGATGAACCTCGACGCGCACGAGCGGCGCTTCCATGCCGTGCTGCGCACGGCTCAGGACCGTAGGGATCGCCATCCTTGGCTTGCCTCGAGTGAACCGAGGCTAGCGTGGCACGCTATTGCGGCTTCGAGGCCGGCGATTTCTGGCCGTTTTCCAGCATTGCGAGGCGGGCTTCCAGCGCTTCGAGCTTCTCGCGCGTGCGGCGCAGGACCGCCGCCTGGACGTCGAACTCCTGCCGCGACACCAGATCGAGGCGCGCGAGCCCCGACTGCAACACGGCTTTGAAGTTGTCCTCGAGGTCGCGGCGCAGCGCGCTGAGGCCGGGAGGCACGGCAGCCGCGAGCCGCCGCGCCAGATCGTCGATGAAACGTGCGTCCATGGCCCGCAATGTAGAGAGATGCCCCTTGGTGAAGCAAGCGCGGCCGAAAACCGCACCATGTCAGTGCGGGCGCGGTGCGCACGGCACCGAAGCGCACGACGGCAGCACCGTTTTGATCGCACGAATTCGTGGCATAGAAGATGCATTTCCGAGCCGCGATGAAGCTGATCACCGCGATCATCAAGCCGTTCAAGCTCGATGACGTCCGCCAGGCCGTCGCGGATATCGGCGTGCAAGGCATCACGGTGACGGAGGTGCAGGGCTTCGGCCGGCAGCGCGGCCACACCGAGCTGTACCGCGGTGCCGAGTACCGCGTCGACTTCCTGCCGAAGACCAAGATCGAGCTCGCCGTGGACGACTCGATCGCGGAGCAGGTGATCGAGGCGATCACCAACGTGGCGCGCACCGGCAAGATCGGCGACGGCAAGATTTTCGTGATCGAGCTCAAGCAGACGGTGCGCATCCGCACCGGCGAGACGGGCGTCGAGGCGGTTTAGAAGGGTGTTCGGGTCAATCGGGTCAATTCATTGGGGCGGGAGAACGACAGTGAAAAAAATCTTGGCAACGAGCCGTACGCTGATGCACCTGCAAAGCACGAGGCTGACGCTCGCGCTGGTGGTGCTGGCAGCGCTGGTCCTGCTGCTCGGCATGCATCCAGCGGCGGCGCAAGAAACGCCCGCGGCAGAACCGACTACTGCGGCTGCCGAAGCAGCACCGGCGCCTGAAGCCGCCGCAGCCCCGGCCGAAGCAGCAGCCGCGCCGGCAGCGCCCGTATATGACAAGGGCGACATCGCGTGGATGCTCGTGAGCACGCTGCTCGTGCTGATGATGGCCGTGCCCGGTCTCGCGCTGTTCTACGGCGGCATGGTGCGAGCGAAGAACGTGCTCTCGGTCTCGATGCAGGTGTTCGTCACCTTCAGCGTGCTGTCGGTGCTGTGGGCGTTGTACGGCTACAGCATCGCGTTCACCGGCGGCAACGAGTTCTTCGGCGGCTTCAGTCGCACGTTCCTGGCCGGCATGCTCGATGCGGCCGGCAACCTCGTGCCCGCAGCGACATTCAGCAAAGGCGTCTACATCCCCGAGTATCTGTTCGCGTCGTTCCAGATGACGTTCGCCGGCATCACCGCCTGCCTGATCGTCGGCGCATTCGCGGAGCGCATGAAATTCTCCGCGGTGCTGCTGTTCATGGTGTTGTGGTTCACCTTCGCCTATCTGCCGATCGCGCACATGGTGTGGTTCTGGGCCGGCCCGGACGCGTACACGGACGCGGCGGCTGCCGAGGCTGCAGGCAAGACCGCGGGCTTCCTCTTCCAGAAGGGCGCACTCGACTTTGCCGGCGGCACAGTCGTGCACATCAACGCAGGTATCGCCGGCCTAGTCGGCTGTCTGCTGGTCGGCAAGCGCAAGGGTTACGGCACGCAGGCGATGGCGCCCCACAACGTGCCTTTCATCATGGTCGGCGCGGCACTGCTGTGGGTCGGCTGGTTCGGCTTCAACGCCGGCTCCAACCTCGAAGCGAACGCGTTCGCCGCGCAGGTCTTCCTCAACACGTTCCTCGCGACCGCCGCGGCGGTGTGCGGCTGGACGTTCGCGGAGTGGATCTTCCGCGGCACGCCCACGATGCTCGGTGCAGCTTCGGGTGCGGTCGCCGGCCTGGTCGCGATCACGCCGGCGTGCGGCTGGGTCGGTCCGATGGGCTCGCTCGTGATCGGCGCGCTGGCCGGCGTCGTCTGCCTGTTCGCAGTCACGAAGCTGAAGTCGGCGCTGGGCTACGACGATTCGCTCGACGTGTTCGGGGTCCACTGCATCGGCGGCATCCTCGGCGCGATCCTGACCGGCGTGTTCAACAACCCCGAGCTGGGCGGCACCGGCATCTACGACTACGTCGCCGGCACGTGGGGTTTCGCGGGCACGTTCGCCCAGGTGAAATCGCAGCTGTGGGGCGTAGCCACGACGCTGGTGTGGTCGGGCGTCGTCTCGTTCATCTGCTTCAAGATCGTCGACCTGGTCATCGGCCTGCGCGCCTCGGAAGAGCACGAGACGGAAGGCCTGGACACCGTGGAGCACGGCGAGCGCGGCTACAGCCTGTAGTCCCGCTCCCTGTGGGGGCATGGAAGGGCGCCTTGCGGCGCCCTTCTTTTTTGGGGGCCACAACGTGATCCAGTGCTCATTCCGCGGCCTTTGCCGGGATTGACTACATAACGACGGTACGGGGTTCCTGTTAAACTCCGCGCGTTTTCCGCAAGCTGGTCACGTCCAAGCGCAAGCCATTGGACGCGATGGAGAAAGCAATGTTGCGAACCGTGTTCCTGCTCACAGCCGCTGCCGCCGTGCTCGCTGCCGGTCCGGCCACTGCCGACGTCTACAAGTTCAAAGACGACAAAGGCAACGTGCTGTACACCGACAAGCCGAGCACCCTGCCGGCCGAGCGGCTCAACATCCAGTCGCAGAAGACCGATGTAGTTGCCGTGCAGGCGCGCCAGGAAGAAGAATCGAAGCGGCTGCAGGAAGCTGACAAAGCGAATCAGTCGGCCGCGAATCAGAGCCGCGACCAGCGGCAGGCATCGGAGCAGTCGGCCACGGCAAAGGCCGACCAGTGCACCAAGGCACGCGCACGCTACGACAGCTACATGAATTCGCAGCGCCTCTATGAAAAGGGAGCCGACGGCGAGCGCCGCTACCTCAGCGACGACGAGCTCGACGCTGCCCGCGCTTCCGCCAAGGCGTCGATGGATGTGATGTGCAAGTGACCCTGCGGGTCGGCTTCGTCGGCCTGGGCGCCATGGGCTCAGGGATGGCTCGCAACCTGCACAAGCAGAACCTGCTCACCGCAATCTGGAATCGCACTCCCGCCAAAGCACAGGCACTCGCTCAGGAAACCGGCTGTACCGCCGTCGGCAAGCCAGCCGATCTCGCGCCGCTCAGCGACGTCATCGTGATGTGCGTCTCCGCCGACGCTGACGTACTCGACATCGTCAACTCGATCGCGCCGGCGCTGCGCCCCGGCACCATCGTCATCGATTGCTCCACTGTCAGCGCCGACACGGCGCGCAGCGCAGCTCACAAGCTGCGTGAGCGCGGCGCGCAGTTCCTCGACGCGCCGGTCAGCGGCGGAACCGAAGGCGCACGCGACGCCACGCTCGCGATCATGGTCGGCGGCGACGCGCAGGCATTCGAGCGCGCGATGCCGGTGCTGCAGGCGATGGGTCGCACGGTCACGCATTTCGGCACCAGCGGCTCCGGCCAGGCGGCCAAGGCGACGAATCAGATCATGTGCGCCGGCGTCATCCAGGCAGTCGCGGAAGCGATGGCGTTTGCGAAATCCGAGGACCTGCCGCTCGACCGGTTGATCGAGACGCTCGGCAAGGGCGCGGGCTCCAGCTGGTACTTCGTGCATCGCGCGCCGAACATCCTGCGCGACAGCTACCCGGCCGGCTTCCGCGTGCGGCTGCACGAGAAAGACCTGAAGATCTGCCGTGAAATGGCCGCGCGCCACGGCGTGCAGCTGCCGCTGATCGAAATGACGCTGGTGCACTACCGGCGGCTGATCGAGCAGGGTCACGGCGACGAGGACATCTCGACGCTGTTCCGTCTCAAGGACGCGTTGTTCGTCGCTGGCGAAAAGAACAAGCCGAGCTCCTGAGGCTGCGCCGCGATGGCCGCGTCCGCCTCCGACACCCGCGGTCCGTCCTCGACCCTGTTCCTGCCGAACTTCTGCGAATCGCGCGCGGTGCTCGCCGTCGTGCTGATCGTCGAGCTCGTGGCGCTGATGTTCGCGATCTCGCGTCACGCGCTGCACGCCGGCTTCTGGCTCGACCTCGCCAGCAGCTCGCTGTTCCTGCTGTGGATCGGACTGACCTGCGCGGGCGCACTGTGTCGGGCACGCACCTGGTTACACACGTTGCCGGCAATACAGGCATCGTCGATCGCGATGGCGATGATGCTCACGTGCGTCGGCGTGATCTCCGAGCTCGTGTATCAGCTCGGCCGCTACTGGAGCGCGGGGCTCCCCGGCATCGACGCCGCCACCGTATTCCCGACCGATCACGCCGGCTTCATGCTGCGCAGCCTCGGTGTCGGATTCATCGTCAGCGCGCTGGCGCTGCGCTACTTCTATGTCAGCGCGGAATGGAAACGCAGCGTCGAGATGGAGGCGCTGGCGCGCATCCGCGCGTTGCAGGCGCGCATCCGCCCGCACTTCCTCTTCAACAGCATGAATACGATCGCCGAGCTGACGCGCTCATCGCCGGAGCGCGCCGAGCAGGCGGTCGAGGATCTCGCCGATCTGTTCCGCGCGAGCCTGAGCGACGCGAGCGCACGCATCTCGCTGAAGGACGAGATCGACATCGCGCGCACGCACGAGCGTATCGAGCAGCTGCGTCTGCGCGACCGTCTGCGCGTGCTGTGGGACGTCGACGGGCTGCCGATGCGCGCGGAAGTGCCGAGCCTCATCCTGCAACCGCTGCTCGAGAACGCCGTGTATCACGGCATCGAGATGCTGGCGGGCGGCGGTGCGGTGTCGATCGTCGGCAAACGCGTCGGCGACATGTTGCACATCGAAGTCCGCAACCCGATCCCCCCGCAGGCGGGCTACGGCGAGCGCGAGGGCAATCGCATGGCGCTGGAGAACATCCGCCAGCGCCTGGAGCTGGCCTGGCCGGGCCGCGCCCGCGTCGAGACCGAGCAGTCGCCGGGCGAGTTCTGCGCCCGGCTCATCTTTCCGGCCGATGAAGTAAACTCGCGGTCCCCATGAAGCTCCTGATCGTCGACGACGAGCCACCCGCCCGGGAGCGCCTGCGCCGGCTGCTCGCCGAGATGGAAGACTGCCAAGTCGTCGCCGAGGCCGGCACCGGCGAGGAAGCGCTCAGCCGCTGCGGCGAGCTGCGTCCGGACGTGGTGCTGCTCGACGTGCGCATGCCGGGGCTTTCGGGCATCCAGATCGCGCGCCACATCGACACGCTGGAAGATCCGCCGGCGGTGATCTTCACGACTGCATACGATCAGTACGCCGTCGAAGCCTTCGAGACCGAAGCCGTCGGTTACCTGCTCAAACCGGTGCGCAAGGAAAAGCTCGCGCATGCGCTGCGGCACGCCGCGCGCATTTCGCCGAGCCGGCTGGTGAAGGTCGCGGAGACGGCGCGCATCGAGCATCGGCGCGATCAGATCTGCGCGCGACTCGGCGAGCAGCTGCGGCTCATCCCGATCGGCGACATCTACTATTTCAATGCCGACCAGAAGTACGTGACGGTGAAGCACCGCGGTGGCGAGAGCCTGATCGACGAATCGCTGAAAGCGCTCGCGGAGGAATTCGCGCCGGACTTCGTGCGCATTCATCGCAACGCGCTGATCGCGGAGAAGCAGATCTCGGCGGTGGAGCGGACCGACTCGGGTCAGTATGTCGTGCGAGTTCGCGAGTGCGGCGACGTGCTAGAGGTCAGCCGCCGTCATGCGTCGGAGCTGTTGCGACGGATTCGCGGCGAAGCCTGAGCAGCTGACGCGCGCTCGAATAGAGCATCAGTCCGTTCGTTCCCCAGCGTAGCAAGCGACGCGGTCCCACCAGCGCGACGACAGCGATTGCGCCGCCGATCAACGCCGGGCTGCTCAGCACGCGGCGAATCGCGGCGAGCCCACGGTCCACGCGGCCCAGCTCGTGCTCGATTTCCTCTGCCGTATCGGCCAACTGCCGACGCTGCACCGCGCAGCGGGCCAGCAGGCTGCTGTGATGGGCATTGAGTTGATCGAAGCGCCGGCTCATGACTGCTCTTTCGGCAACCGCGACTTCAGGTAGTCGCGATCCTTGGCGAGCTCGGCGAGCGTGTCGTCGAGCATCGGCGACTTGCTGCGCAGCTTCTTGGCAAGCATCAACGCAGCCCCGATAGCGATCACGAGAAACAGCGCGATCATCGCCAGCGCAGCGGCAATGCGGTGCGTATCCCAGAACACGAAGATCACGGCGAGTGCGCCGAGGAACAACGCCAGCATCGCGGCGAACGCCGCGATGAACGCCCACAACAGGATCGCGCCGACTTGCCGCACTTCCTCCTGCAGCTCCGTCGTGAGCAGCTGCAGGCGCGTGTGCGCGATCGCGATCAGCGTGCCGGCAAAGTTGCTGAACGATTGGAACAGCCCGGACGCGGACTGCGGTTGTTCCTGCGGGAGTGCTGCCATCGGTGCGGTCTGAACGACTAGCGGCGCGCCAGCAGCAGCCCGACGAGCAAGCCGACGCCGGCGGCGATGCCGACCGACTGCCACGGATTCTCGCGCACGTACTCGTCGGTCGCGTCTGCAACCTCACGCGCACGACGCAACGCCTCGTCCTCGATGGAGCTGAGCCGCGCTTTTGCGGCGCGCAGCGACTCTTCGGCGCGGGCGCGCACTTCCTGGATCTTCTCGCCCGTCTGGGTGGACGTCGCGCGCAGCAGCGCTTCGGCATCGTTCATGACGGTCTTGAGGTCGGCCAGCAGCTGGTCGGTTGTAATTTCGGCATTGGCGGCATTCGGGGCGTTCGTGCTCATAAGCTCTTCCTCGTCTCCGGGCAGTCAGGGTAATCCTCGGGCGATCCCGGTGCTAGCATTGCACGCCCGCAGTTCCGCGGGCGCACGGCCAGGAGTCGCCACCAATGAATTCGCCGCAACGTACCGTGCCGGTCCGTGACCGGTTTTACGCGCGTACGTTCGCATTGGTCACCGCCCTGGTGCTCGGCATCGCGCTGTACAAGATCGTCCAGCCGTTCTTCGGCCCGCTGGTGTGGGCGATGTTCATCGCGTTTCTGCTGTACCCGGTGCACGTGTGGCTGACGCGGCGGCTCAAGGGCCGGGCCCAGCTCTCGGCGGCACTGCTGACGGTGTTGACGCTCATCGTCCTGCTCGGTCCTCTCGCCGCGCTGAGCGCGGCCTTCGCGGCACAGGTCGGAGACCTGCTGCAGTCGGTGCAGAGCACCGTCGCGGACCAGACCCGAGACAACGTGTTCGATCTGACCAAGGTTCCCTGGATCAGCAGCGCGCTGAGCTGGCTCGACGGTACTTTCGGCATCAAGGTCGCCCAGGTGCGGGGCTACGTCATCGAGGGCTCGCGCACCGTGCTGCAATCGCTGGCTTCCCTCGGCGGCAAGGTGGCCCTGGGGGCGTTCGGCGCGGTGTTCGGCTTCATACTGATGGTGTTCCTGCTGTTCTTCTTCATCCGCGACGGCGCGGTCATGTGGACGACGGTCCGCGACCTGATCCCGATGTCGCGGCAACAGAAGAACAAGCTGTTCGATCATCTCGCCGCCGTGACCCGGGCGCTGGTCTATGGCACGGGCCTGACGGCGTTGATCCAGGGCACGCTGGTCGGTATCTCGTTCCTGATCGTCGGCCTGCCCTCCGCGCTGGTCTTCGGCGTGATCGCTGCACTCGCCGCTCTGCTGCCGTTCGGCGGCACCGCGCTGGTGTGGATTCCGGCCGCAATCGCGCTTGCTGCACAAGGCAGATGGGGAGCCACTGCCTTCATGGTGATATGGGGCGCGCTGCTCGTATCGCTGGTCGACAACATCGTGCGCCCGATGCTGGTCTCGGGACGCGCGCCGGTCAGTACGCTGACTGTGTTCGTCGGCGTGCTCGGTGGCATCGCTGCGTTCGGTGCGATCGGACTGTTCCTGGGCCCCGTCGTGCTCGCGCTGATCATCGCGCTGATGGAGTTCGCGCTGGAGCTGCGCCGCGCCGAGGATGCGAAGAAGGCCGCAGAGGCGAAGAAGTGAGCGCAGCGCCCGGCCAGCTGCGTATCGCCACACGACAGAGCCGACTCGCGCTCTGGCAGGCGCAACACGTCGCAGGCAAGTTGCGGGAAGCTCATCCGGGACTCGTCGTCGAGCTCGTGCCGATGACGACGCAGGGCGATCGCATCCTCGATCGCTCGCTCGCGAGCGTCGGCGGCAAGGGGCTGTTCATCAAGGAGCTGGAAGTCGCGATGGCCGAAGGCCGCGCCGACATCGCGGTGCACTCGATGAAGGACGTGCCGACCGATATGCCGCCGGGCATGACGCTCGCTGCGATGCTGACGCGCGCCGACCCGCACGATGCATTCGTGTCGCTGCGCCACGCGAGCTTCAGCTCGTTGCCGCAAGGCGCGCGTGTCGGGACTTCGAGCCTGCGGCGACAGTGCCAGTTGAAATACGCACGTCCGGACCTTGAGCTGCTCACGCTGCGCGGCAATGTCGAGACGCGGCTGCGTAAGTTACAAGAGGAACAGTACGACGCCATCGTGCTGGCCGCCGCCGGGCTGATCCGTCTCGGTCTCGAGGACCGCATCACTCACAGGTTCGACATCGAGCAGTTCGTGCCGGCCGTAGGCCAGGGCATCATCGGCATCGAATGCCGGTCGGACGATGCTCGCAGCATCGAGCTGGTCCGGGCGCTGAACGACACCCTCGCGTGGCAGTGCTGCGAAGCCGAGCGTGCGTTCGCGCTCAGGCTGCAAGGGAGCTGTCAGTCGCCGATCGC
>CADEEJ010000133.1:5617-13699 GCA_902826315.1 uncultured Steroidobacter sp. | reverse complement strand
TCCGGCGCGAACATCATCATGCAGCTCGCGCTGGACTCGCCGGAGATCGTCGCATCGCTAGCGCTGCTGGAAGCGGCGCTGCCCGTTGCTGCGGGGACACCCGGGCGTACAGGAATTCCGCAGGCCATCGCGCACTATCGAGCCGGCGACAAGGCCGCTGCAGTCGACACCTTCATGCGCGCAGTGGCCGGCCCCGACTATCGTGCGGTTGCCGATCGAGCCCTGCCCGGAGCCTTCGATCAAGCAGTGGCGGACGCCGATACGTTCTTTGGCCAGGAGCTGCCGGCCGTGCAGCAGTGGATCTTCGGCAAGGCCGAGGGCGCGCGCATCACGCAGCCTGTGTTGCTCGTGATGGGCGGCAAGAGTCATGAAGTCTCGCCGGTCTGGCAGCAACGCCAGGACATGCTGACCGCCTGGTTGAGCCGTGCTGAGCCGTTCGTGCTCGACGGCGCCACGCACATGCTCCATCTTCAAAACACAAGCGGACTGGCCGAACGGCTGGGTGTGTTCTTCGCCGCGCATAATTAGTGTCGGAACGGCACACTCCTGTACGTCCTTGGGACGACATCGCCATTCATTACAGGAGTCGTTCAATGTCCATGCGCATAGCCATCGCAGCGTTTGCAGCGATCGTTGCGACTAGCGTCGCGCCGGCCCCGGTTCAAGCTGCGGAGAACCCGACGATGACCCAGATTCCGAAGCCCGCGAAGAGCGGACACATCGCTGCCAATGGCGTGAACTACTACTACGCTGTCTATGGCAAGGGCGAGCCGTTGCTGTTGCTTCACGGCGGCCTCGGCCAGATCGAGATGTTCGGCCCGAATCTCGCCCTGCTCGCGAAAACCCGCGAAGTGATCGGCGTCGATCTGCACGGCCACGGCCGCACGGATCTCGGCAATCGCGAAATCAACCTGATCGACATGGGCGATGACCTCGCCGCGATCCTCAAGAAGCTCGGTTACAGACAAGTCGACGTGATGGGCTATTCGTTGGGTGGCGCGACGGCGTTCCGCCTCGCCGTGCAACATCCGGAGCTGGTGCGGCGCCTGGTCATCGTTTCCTCTGGCATGTCGCAGGATCAGTTCTACTCGGAAATGTACCCGCAGCAGGCCGCTGTGGGTGCCGCGATGGCGGAGCAGATGAAGCAGACGCCGATGTACACGTCGTACGTCGCTGTCGCGCCGCATCCGGAGGACTTTCCGAAGCTGCTCGATCGCCTGGGCACGTACATGCGCAAGCCGTACGACTGGTCGGCGGACGTGAAAAAGCTGACGATGCCGACGATGCTGGCTTACGGCGACAGCGACATGATTCGGCCGGAGCACATGGTGAAGTTCTACCAGCTGCTCGGCGGCGGGTTGAAGGACGCGGGCTGGCAGCGCGAGCACATGTCGCAGAACCGGCTGGCGATCCTGCCGAACAAGACGCACTACGACATCTTCGACGGCACTGAGGTCACGGCAACGGCGCTGCCGTTCCTCGACGGATATTCTAAGTAGCGTCTAATTCGACTCGGGCATAATCCGCCGATGAAGCCGACATTCGCATTGATCGGATTACCGACCGATCGACATTCGTCCTACCTGCGCGGGCCCGCCAAAGGGCCCGCGTTCATTCGTGCCGCGCTCGCTTGCGATGGCAACACCGTCGCGTCCGAGGACGGGCGGGAGCTCGGCCTGGATCTGATCATCAACGACTGCGGGGATGCGCCGCTGCGTGAGGCAGATGGCGATGACGACATCATCGAGCGGTCGATCAGCGCGCCGCTGCGGGAAGGGCATTGCCCGATCTCGCTCGGCGGCGATCACTCGGTGACGTATCCGGTGCTGCGCGCGATCCATGCGGAGCGGGGGCAGGTGGATATCCTGCATTTCGACGCGCATCCGGATCTGTACGACGACTACCAGGGCAACAAGCGATCGCATGCTTCGCCGTTCGCGCGAATCATGGAGCAGGGACTGGCGCGTCGGCTGGTGCAGGTCGGCATTCGCACGCTGGAGCGGCGGCAACGGGCGCAGGTCGAGCGGTTCGGCGTCGAGATCATTCCGATGCGGACGTTCTCGCCGTACGCCGTGCCGATTCTGGAAGGGCCGCTGTACGTGTCGATCGACCTCGACGGGCTCGATCCGTCAGTGGCGCCGGGCGTGTCGCATCATGAGCCGGGCGGGTTGACGATGCGGGATATTCTCAATGTGCTTCAGGCACAGCGTGCGCCGCTCGTGGGCGCGGATATCGTCGAGTTGAATCCGGATCGGGACATCAACGGGATGACGGCGACGGTCGCAGCAAAGCTCGTGCGTGAGTTATGCGCGTACGCGTGCAGTCGGGCTGAAGTCACTTCAGGTTGAACGGCTGGTGCTTGACGCTCGTCAGGCACGAGACATCCAAGGACCGCTGATCTGCGGTCTCCAGAAAGCGCGCAGCAATGCTGTACGCGCATTCGTCACCAATGAGGCCGTCCAACACGTGGCCGCCGTAGGGAACGACGACGACGCGTCCGTTCGACAATCGTGACGCTGCAGCCTTCGCCGCGGCGGGCGGCGTGGCTGGATCGTTGTCGCCCACCATGATCAGCACCGGCACGTCGGACTGCACTTCCTCGCCGAATCCGGCCGGCAGTGTGCCGCGTGGCCAACCTTCGCAACCTTCCATGTGTGCCCGCGCCCGATGGTCCGCGAGGAACGTGCCGCGACCGTTGGCGTGGACCTGCTGCCGATCGAGGCGATCGATGTCCTCGGTGCAGGTGACGGCGAAGTACATGCCGTCCGCCAGGGCGGCATTCAGTCCGACGTTGCGGCCGAGCTGGAAGTCGGCGAACGCCCGGTAGTCGCCGCCGGCGGCCTTGTGCAACAGCAATGGAATGCTGCGCATGGAGTTCGGCTTGTAGATCATCGCGCGCAACGATTCAGCGAAGTCGTCGGCCGCGAGGCTCAGTTCAGTCGCCTTGCCGTTGCGTGGATCCTTGACGGTGACGCTAACCGGACCTTTTTCGATCCGCTCGACCGTGCGCCGATAGTCGGCTTCGAGGTCGGGGAAGGCCGCCTTGCACGCCGGCTCGGCATAACAGTCCCGGAAGACGTTGCGAAGCGCGCGCTCGCTATCCGTTGCGAAGTGCAGCGGCATGGGCTGCGTGAAAGCAGTACTGCCCCACAAGGTCGCGGTGCGAACGTGCTCCCCGTGCTGGCGGATGTAGGTCAGCGCGGCGCGCGTACCGTACGAGCCGCCGTCGAGATTGATCTTGTCGTAGCCGAGTGCGGCACGAAGGTCGTCGAGATCGTCCATCGCGTACGGGGTCAGGTAGTAACGCAGGTCCGCGTGCTGCTCGAGTTTCAAACGGCACGCTTTGAGCACCGGGACATTCAGCGTTGGCATGAAGCCTTGCAACGGACCGTCTTGCGGGATCGGGCAGTGCAGACCGTTCGACTTGCCCGTGCCGCGCGCGTCCACCAACAGGATGTCGCGGTCGGCCATCGCAGGATCGTCGCCATACCACGCGGCGGCGGCCGTTGCGGCTTCGCCGGGCCCACCGAGCAGCACGACGACCGGATCCGGCTTTGGGTTCGACGCCGTCGCTTGCAGCACCCGGACGTTCAGATCGATCGTGCGGCCCGCTTTGGCCGCGCGGTTCTCCCACACGGTGTACGTGCCGCACTTGGAAGGTTGCTTCAGCTTGCTGTCCGCGCACGGGCGCAGGCGTAGATCTCCTGCGCCTGCCCAGGCCGTGCCGGCGGCCAGCAAGGCGAGGGCGATGATCGCCAGCTTCACTTGAGAGCTGCCTGACGCTTCTGCAGAAACGCTCGCACTGTCGTATCGCGCTCCAGACCGATGGCCATCTCGTACGCCTGGCGCGCTTCGTCGTGCGCACCGGTTTTCGATAATAGCTCGGCGCGTGCCGCCCAGTACGGCTGATATTCGCTGAGCCGATCGTCGGCTGCGATGTCCTTGAGCGCTGCCGCGGCGGCTTCCGGTCCATGCACTTCCGCGATCGCGAGTGCGCGATTGATCGCGACGACCGGCGAGTCCGTGATCGCGATCAACGCATCGTAGATCTGCACGACCTCGGCCCAATTGTCGTGGCCGGTGCGCCGTCGATGCGCATGCGCGGATTGCAGCGCGGCTTCGAGTTGAAAGCGTCCGATCGACTGCATTGCACTCGCGCGATAGAGCAGACGTTCGGCCTCATCGATCAGCGTCGCGGTCCACAATTGCGGATCCTGCTCGGCGAGCGGCACGTAGTCTCCGGCGATATTGCGGCGCGCAGGTCGCCGCGCCTCCGCGTGCAGCATCAACGCAAGCAGGCCGAGAGCTTCGGGTTCCTGCGGCATCAGTTCGACGACGAGCCGTGCGAGGAAGATCGCTTCGTCGGTGAGATTGCGGCGGATCGAGTCGGTGCCGCTCGCGTCGGTCCAACCTTCGGCGAAGCTCGCATAGATCGCATCGAGTACCGTGTCTACTCGATGCGGCAGCTCCTCGCGCTCGGGAATCGCAAACGGAATGCCGGCTTGTTGGATCTTCTCCTTCGCGCGTGATAGCCGTTTGCGCATCGCTGCCGGCGAGACGAGAAACGCCGATGCGATCGTCTCGCCATCCAGTCCGAGCACGACCTGCAGCATCAGCGGCGCGCGGATGCCAGCTTCGATCGCAGGGTGTGCGCACGCGAACAACAGGGCGAGACGCTTGTCAGGGATCTGCATGTCTCTCTCTGCCTGCGCTGCCGCGTCTTCCAGACCTTCAGCGAGGATCTGCAGCTGCGTGCTCGCGGCCTCGCCTGTCTGGCGTCGGCGGACGCTGTCGATCAGCTTGCGGCGCGCGACCGTGAGCAACCAGCCTTCGGGATTCCGCGGACAGCCGTTCTGCGGCCAATCGACGAGCGCCGAGGCGAATGCTTCGGCGAGCGCGTCCTCGGCCGCCGTCACGTCCCGCGTGCGTGCCGCAAGGAAGGCGACGAGCTTGCCGTAGCTGCGACGCGCGACCGCGTCGGCAGTTTTGCGAGCATCGTCGCCTCCAGCAAAATTCACGAGCGCTGGCTCACTGCATCTGCCAGACCGGACGCACTTCGACGACGCCATGGCCGGCGGCGGGGCAGCGCGATGCCCACGAAATCGCGGCATCGAGATCGGCGACGTCGATGAGGTAGTAGCCGCCGACCTGTTCCTTGGTGTCGGCATACGGACCGTCGAGCACCTGCGTCTTGCCGTTGGCGATGCGCACGGTCGTCGAGTTGCTGGACGGCTTCAGGCGATTCGAACCGAGGAAAGCGCCGGCTTTGCGCAGCGCCTCGCCGTAGGCCATGTAGGCGGCCGTGCCTTGCTGTTGCTGTTCCGGCGTCAGCTGGCCCCAGCCGGACTCGCTTACGTGAAGGACAAGAAGGTATTGCATCGAGATTCTCCGTCAATCGTCGGCGGGCACCATGCTTCGCCTGCAGTAGAGACGCACGGCGAAATGGTAATTGGACGCGGTGCCCGCGAATCTGTGCATTTTGAAGCAAAAGTTGCGTCCACGGATGTACCCAATTTGGGTATGTTCGTGCCCAGTATGGGTATTGGGGAAAGCGGGCCGCCGCAAGGCCGGGGCCGCAACCTACAATCGGGGGAGGTCTCATGAATCAAGATTTCTACGTCGACCGCGGCCTTTTTGAGGAGGCAATGCGGGTGAGCGGTGAATCCGACGCGTCGGCAGTTCTAACGAAGGCACTGCAGGAGTACATCCGGCAGCATTCGCCGAAGCGCATCCTGGAGCTTTGTGGAAAGCTCGACTGGGATCCGGGGTACGACTACAAACCAGCACGTTCGCGCAATAGATCGCTAAGTTGCCGCTTCAGGATCCTCAGCAAACGGAGCATGTCATTGGTCAGGCGTGGTTAGCGTCCTCGAGAGGGTTGAGGCACACTCGGCCCGTGCCACGATCGGACCTGTCATGACGCCCTTCATCGAAACTACCCGATTGTCGTTCCGCAATTTCACCGTGGACGACTACGACGCCGTGCACGTGTATGCCAGCGACCCGGTTGTCACGCGCTACACGGCGTTCGGGCCGAATACACCGGAACAGACCAAGGGATTCCTGCAGTTCGTGTCGGCTGAGGCGTCGCAGGAGGATCGCGCGAACTACAGCTTCGTGCTGATTCACAAACAGACGAACAAGCTGATCGGCAGCTGCGGGCTCATGCGCAGCGACACGCATGGCCCGCAGTACAGCTTCGGCTACGTGCTGCACAAGGATTGGTGGCGGCAGGGTCTCGCGTCAGAGGCGACGGCCGCGCTCGTGAAGTTCGGCTTCGGCGAGTTGCGCGCTCATCGGCTTTGGGCGCACGTATTCCTCGGCAACACGGCGTCGGAGAAGCTGCTGCAGAACCTTGGATTCAGGTACGAAGGCTGCACGCTGAAGTCGTTCTTCGTGCGCGATGCCTGGCACGACCTGCAGACGTTCGCGATGCTGAGGAGCGAGTGGGAGAAGCGGGTGACGTGAGCGGCCCGCTCAGTCGCCGTAGACCCCTTCCTGGATCAGCTCCGCGAGCTGCTTCGCGAGTCCGTCGAACAGCTCGTTGACGTCGAACGGCTCGCCGTCCTCGATGCGCTTCGAGATCATCGTCATCGGAAACACCAGCAGGCTGGTTTCCTTGTAGCGGATCGCGGGATCGCGACCGTACTCGTCTTCGACCATCCACCAGTCGTAGTCCGGAAACTCGTTGAGGAAGGCGCGACCGAACGCCAGGCCGAGCGCTTGCAGCGTGTACGTCGCTTCGGGCTCGACCACACCCTGGTCGAGCACACGCTGGATCAGCGACAGGTCGTTACGCGAGCCGTCGAGGTCTTCGTTGAGCGCCTGCTCGATGACCTGGCCGGCGTGCACGACGCCCATCGCGATGTTCTCGATGTCTTTTTCGTTCGGGGGCTCGATCTTCTGTTCGGGCACAAGTCACCGCTGCCGACGTTGTCTCGGCGGAAATGGTAGCAGCCCTGGCATTGCAACTCGCGGTCGAGATGAGGAATTTCTCTGCGAACACGCAGGCATTTGCTGCGCCGACCAGTGGCTCAGATGCTTAGCATCGAATCCTCAGGGAGTGAGCGATCTCGCCAGGGACTGGCTTTGCATCAAAGAGGTATGTGACTGCGGGCGTCGATCGGAGCTTTGGCCGAGCGCCCGCAGTCGCGATCGGAGCAACGCTCTCGTGACGGCAAAATGATCAATTTGATCGAAGTGGCTGATCTGTCTAACATGCCGCCCGTGTCAATCGCGGAGCCGGCCATGGAAACGATCGCTGCGGCAGATGCCAAGACGAACTTCGGAGCGTTGCTCGATAAGGCGCAGCGCGGACCGGTCATGATTTCGAAGAATGGGCGCGCCGTCGCGGTAGTGATGTCGGCGCAGGCCTATCACGAGGAACAACAGTTAAAGCTGGAGGTGCTGCGAAGCGAGATTCAGAAGGGATTGGATGACGTAAGGCGAGGCCGGCTGGTCAGCCCGGAGCGCGCATTCGCCGCTGTCGACAGAGAACTCAGGAAGATCAAGAGGAAATGAGCCGCTACGAGCTCACACCTCTGGCAGCCGCGGACCTGCTGGGGATCGTTCGCTACACCGGACAGAAGTGGGGGCAGGCGCAACACTATCGCGAAGAACTCTATCTTGCGCTTCAGCAACTCAGCCTGACCTCGAATGTGGGGCGACTGCGCGAAGGGATCGCTCCGGGACTGCGATCCTTTCCGATTGCTCAGCACGTCGCGTTCTACGTCCAACGTAAGGGCAAAGTCGTCATCCTGCGTATCCTGCACCCACGCATGAACGTCGATGAGGCCTTGCAAGAGCA
Source organism: uncultured Steroidobacter sp. (assembly GCA_902826315.1). GTDB lineage: Bacteria > Pseudomonadota > Gammaproteobacteria > Steroidobacterales > Steroidobacteraceae > Steroidobacter. The sequence continues at coordinate 5,892 of CADEEJ010000133.1, read as the reverse complement.
AGTGTAAACTCCCGTCATGCGCCGCTCGAGTTCACTCATTGCAGTCTGCCTGGTTCCGTCGTTGCTGGTGTTCACGCCGGCCGATGCATTCGACAAGGCGCCCGGATGCTACAAGCGCGACAAGCTCGAAGCCTCGATCAAGGATGAGCGGAAGATTCCATACGACGAGCAGGCCCCGCGACTCAAGTACTGCCACATCACGCAACCGCTCGTCAGCAAGGACCTCAGGCGCGAAGGGAAGACGCGAGTCGCGATCTTCGTGTTCGATGTGTCGG
>CADEEJ010000133.1:2082-5517 GCA_902826315.1 uncultured Steroidobacter sp. | reverse complement strand
TCGACGTTAACGTCTGCGCGCCGCGCCTGTAGTGCAGATCGGTGGACAAGTTCGACCGCATCTTCCAGCTCCACTCGATCCTCGCGAACCGGCGCACGCCGATCGACGTGGACAGCCTGATGGCGCGGCTCGAATGCTCGCGGCCGACGCTGTTCCGGATCATCGCGACGATGAAGGATCACCTGAACGCGCCGATCGAGTTCGATCGCGAGCGCGGCGGGTTCATGTACCGGAGGGCGTCGGGCGAGGAGACCTATGAGCTGCCGGGCTTGTGGTTCTCGCCTGCTGAGCTGCAATCGCTGGCGGTCATGCAGCGGATTGTCCGCGACCTCGGCGGCGGCTTGCTTGCCGAGCAGATGTCTGCAATCACGAAGCACCTGAATCAACTCGTGAAGCATCGGCGGCTCAATCTCGGCGAGGCGGCTGCGCGCATCCGGTTTCCAGGTGTCGCTTCGCGCATCGCCGGCGAAGCGTTTCAGGTCGCGGCCTCGGCGACGCTGCAGCGGCGCAAGCTCTGGTTCGAATATCACTCGCGCGGCAGCAATCGGCAGTCCGAGCGCACGGTTTCACCGCAGCGGCTCACGCACTATCGCGAGGCCTGGTATCTCGATGCGTGGGACGAAGCGAGCGACGAGCTGCGCACGTTCTCGCTGGATCGCGTACACCGCGCGAAGGTGCTGGAGGAAACGGCACTCGATCTGCCTGACCCGGACCTCGACAGTCACTACGCGAGTGCATACGGGATTTTCGGCGGCAAGGCCGACCAAGTCGCGGTGCTGCGTTTCTCCGCCGAGCGGGCGCGATGGGTGGCGGACGAGGCCTGGCATCCGCAGCAGCAGGGCAAGTCCCTGCAGGATGGGCGTTACGAGTTGCGCATTCCGTACCGCGATTCGCGCGAGCTGGTGATGGACATCATGCGACATGGATCGCACGTCGAAGTGATCGAGCCGGCCGCATTGCGTGACGAAGTTCGCAAACAGCTCGAAACGGCGGCGCGGCAGTACTCGTAAGCTGAGGGAATCTACGGCAGGTGGCGTTTCTCCAGGTGAGTCCCACTCACTAACCGGAGATCACCATGCGTGCAGCTCATTCCAGCCCAGCGTCCAGCTTCGTCCGGGGCGCGCTCACCTACGTCCTTAGTCCACTCATTTCGGCCGCTGTCGGGTGTGCGCTCGCCACCGCGATCGTCAAGACCGCGGCGGCAGCAACGCCCGAGAAACCTCGCGTCGGAATCGCTCCAGTCGTGTCGGAGTCCGGGAAGCTTTCACCCGAACTGTTGCAGATGATCCAGCGGATGCAGAAAGCGCCCGCGGTCGACGAGCGCGACGACAGCAAGCCTCCCGCGCCTGGCACGCCTGATGCTCTCGCTCCCGGCGTCGGCCTGCCGGCTGCCATCGCGCGACTCGAGACCCTGCTTCGCAGCGCTACCGGGCCGCAGTCCGCGGCGATCGCGAACGCGCTGATCGAGCTACGGCTCGCTCAGTCCACCCTCCACGCAGGGAGCGAGCAACTCAGTTTCAACTATGCCAAGGTCACGTACGGGCACGTGAAGAACGCTCAGTCGCAGCTGAAGCTCGCGAGTGGCGCGGCGACAGCGAAGCCGTTGAACACAGCGCTGGCTGAGATTCAGCGCAATCTGACGCTCATCGCGCAGCGCTCCGCCAAGGGCATTCTCGACACGGCGCGTCGCGCAGGTGTGTCGTCCGACCGACTCGCCTCCGCCGAAGTCAGCTTCCAGCGCGGGCAGGCCGCGTTGAGCACGCTGGCCTACGGCGTCGCTACCGGTCATTTCGGCGACTCGCTCGGCTTTGCAGCCAACACGATCACCTTCGACGTCGATCTCTTCGAGCAGAACATCATCGATGCGCTGGATGACCAGACCGTCGGTTATGCCTTCTCGATCACCTTCAACGGTCAGACCCACAACGGCGGCCATGCAGATGGCCTGGCGCGCACGGCCTATGACATGCCGGTGACCTTGCAGTCGCCCAACAAGGACATGCACGTCGCCAGCGTGAGCAAGACGCTCACCACGATCGTGACCTTGCACGTCCTGGATGCACTCGGGCTCACGCCGGATGAACCTGTCGCGCCGTATCTGCCCAGCGACTGGTCGCTCGGCGCCGGTGTGAGCGACCTGACGTTCAAGGACTTCATGACACACCGCACCGGCTTCCAGCAGCAGGAAGTATCGGGCTCGAGCTATGCGTCGCTGCGCGCCCTGATTGAGGAAGACGTGGATGACGACAGCTTCGCGTACGACAACGACAACTTCGGGCTGCTGCGCGTCGCGGTTGCGGGCTTGCTCGGCGTCGATCCGGTCGAGCACGGCGAGTTCGCACCCGATTCGCTCACGGCGTCCGTGTTCCTCCTGGAAGCGCAGTTTCTCTACAACTCGGTCGGTGTCTCCGTCGACTGCAAGGCGACCGACGCTTATCCGACGATCCAGTACCGCTTTCCGGACCCCGGCGCTTCGGGCTATGACGAGCCGGATCGGTCGCTGTCGTGCGGCGGCTTCGGCTGGTTCATCAGTGCCAACGAGCTCGCCGGCGTGATGTCGACGCTGCGAAACACCGAGCAGCTGATGTCCTCGCAGATGCGCGAGCAGATGCAGGATGGCTTCCTGGGCTTCATGAATCCCGCGAACGGCTACGGCTCGCCTAACGGGGAATTCGGCGTGTACTACACGCATGGCGGTGACTGGTATCACGGCTCCGGCCAGCTGCACTCCTGCTTCATGATCTTCCCGATCGTCGTGGAGGCCTCGCTGCTGATCAACTCCGAGCGCGGCGCGATGGCCTACCAGTGCGACGTGCTGCGGGATGCTTTCGACAATGCCTGGGTGCCCTGATATGGTCACGACCTCAAAGCAGGAGAGGCGACTACGCTCGAGGATGCCAACTCCGCTCACCAGGCGCTGCGTGCCGCTCTCGTGCGGGCCGTGCGTCGCGTCTGTCCCCGATCTCTCGCGGAAGATGCCGAGGATCTGGTGCAGGAGTCGTTCATCCGCCTCATGCGGGCCCGCAAGCTGGACGGCGCCGGTGAGCTCTCCGCCAGCTACCTCAAGAAGGTCGCCTACAGTGCAGTGATCGACGAAATCCGCCGCCGGCGCAGACAGCCGGCGGCGGTTTCGGGCTCCGAGGTCGATATCGAAGCGACTCCCGACGAACGACCCTCCACAACTCCGGACACTGCGCTCGGTAACGCGATGGAAAAGTGCATGCAACGTCTGCAGGACGACCGCCGACGCGCACTGACGCTGCACCTGCTCGGCTACGCGGGAGCAGAGGTTGCAGGGATGCTCGAGTGCAATGCGAAGCGCGCTGAGAACCTGACACTGCGCGGTCTCGCGCAACTTCGAGAATGCCTCCAGAGCCTGGGAATGAGTCCGTGAACCCGCAACAAGAAGAGTTCGAGAAACTCTCGCGCGCATGG
>CADEEJ010000133.1:0-1982 GCA_902826315.1 uncultured Steroidobacter sp. | reverse complement strand
ATCCGCTCGCGCCGGTCTCCGCGATTGGCAGCACCTTGCCGCGCGATCAGTTCGTACTGCGATGGTCAGCGGGGGCGGCGGGCACGACTTACCTGGTTCGACTCAGCACCGCGGACCTTGCGTCGTTGCTGGTCAAATCCGACATCACGGCGACGGAGCTGCTGGTGCCCAGCTCGGTGCTTGCGAATGTCAAAGCGGGAGAGGAGCTGCTCTGGCAGGTCGAAGCCCAGCTGCCCGATGGCCGGCGCGTCGCGTCGCAGACCTACGTCGTACGAGTGGAATGAGGATGCCGATCGCGGCTGCGATCGCTGCCCACCCCCACGCATGCGCTCCGGCGTTCTCGGTCCGAGTCACCGGCACGGCGTCGGCATCGCCCATGAGAACGAAACCGGCCCAGGCTTCCATCGGCAATCCGTCCTCGATGAGGCGGCGCTGCGCCGAGTGAAATGCGGTGCCGGCGCTTTGCCCGTCGGCCAGGGCGGCATAGAAGGGCTCGAAGAATGCCGCAGCGTGATCGTCGCGGATCGGCCAGAGACTGCCGATGACGGTTCGCGAGCCTGCGGCGAAAAACGAGCGCGCGAGACCCATGACGCCTTCACCGCGCACGTCCGTGCCGGTCGCGCTCTGGCACGCGGCCAGCACGACGAGCTGACCATCGAGGCGCAGCTCGGCGATTTCCCGGCTTTGCAGCAGCCCATCCTGTTGCTCGGCTCCGCTTGCCAGCAAGATCGACGAGCGGTCGGTGTTAGCGCTGTCGACGACGGCGTGGGCAGCGAAATGCACGACGCCATAGCGTGACAGGTCTGCTGACTTGAACGCTGCTTCCGAGGCTTTGTCGCCGGTCCACAGTGTGCTGCGGCCCTGCAGGCGCTCAGCGATTTCGCGGCCTTCGTCACGCGCATAGGGCAATGCGCTGTGGACGGATGTCAGATGCGGATCGGCAAGTACCAACGTCGAGCGAGAGTGGTGGGTCGTTGGATGCGTACGCCAGTCGTGCCAGAGGGTGGCGGAGGGCACGAGGGCGATCTGGTAGCGCGTGGTCAGTGCCGAGAGCGGAAACGTATCCAGGGGCAGGTCGGGAACGACGAGCAGCCGATCGATGCTCGACGGCAATCCATCGAGCGCGTCTTTGAGAAGGCGGTCCGAGACTGCGGTGCGGGCGCGCTCCGCATGCTCCGGTTGGCGCGCCAGCCCTTTGAAGAGGGCGAGTGACTGAGTCAATGACTGACGATCCGGCAACTCGATCGCTCGCGCGTGGTCGCGCGTGACGACGAGGAGCCAGGATTGGGCGGAGATCTGGAATGACAGCAAGGCTTCGTTCTTCGCAAGCTTCTGCTGCACGTCGCTGAGAGAGGTCACTTCCGTCGAGACGTGTGCACTGTCCTGCATTTCGCGCGCGTCGGCCTCTTCGCGTTCCAGCACTGCCAGCTTGTTCAGGAGTGCAGTCTTGTCGCCCTTGCCCTGCAGCAGTTCCCGGTTCACTGCGACGATCGACTTCAACAGCGACTCTCGGCGCTGCAATGCCGCCTCGTCTACGTCCGCCAGCACAGGTGCCGGCGCTCTGAGTCGATCGAGGAGTGAGCGTGCACGCATGCGCTCTGCGATCTGGAACGCCTCGTCCATCAGCGATCGGGCGTGAGCTGCGTGCTCGGGGCGCGCTGCGAGACGCAGGATCTGGTTCGACAACCAATAGTAGTCCTGCGTCCATGCCGAAAATGCGGCCGCGCGGCTTTCCCAGCCCTGCTGTCGGTCACGGACGCGTTCGATTGCATCGAGCGCCTGCTTGCCGGTCGCAATCGCAGCGGCGGGCGACTGCGTCGACCAGGCGATGCGCATTGCGTGGCGCCACGCGTAGGCGAGAAGGGCGTCGTCGGCACCGTCCTCGTGTTGCAGCAGGTCTAGCGCTGCGTCGATTGCATGCTGTGCTCCGGTTGGGTCCGCTTCAGCCAGCAATCGCGCCTTGATCCACAGGCACTGACTCA
>CADEEJ010000132.1:8900-13719 GCA_902826315.1 uncultured Steroidobacter sp. | reverse complement strand
AGATCGTCGGCGACTTCGCGCCGGCCGCACATGCGCTGCAGGTAGCGGTACAGCGGGCCCTTGTGGCGTTCGTAGAGAAGCTCGAACGCGCGAGCGTCGCCGTCCCGGTAGCGCAACATGAGCGTTGCGTCGTCCGTGACTGCGGCGGCGGCAGGCGCAGCGGCGGGCGCGGCCGCGCCGCCGGGCAATGCCCCGTCGATGCTGGCGGCGCTACTCACCGCGCCCTGCTGGCTTGAAACCGAGCCGAGTTCCATGCAAGCAAGCGTAACCTACTGCGCAACCTCACTCACCTGTGCCGCTTCGGCGGGCGTCAGCGAATCGGCGAGCTTCACCAGCGACAGAAATTCGCGCCGGTAGCCCTGCGGATCCTCGTCGAGTGCGCCGCGCGCCAACCGCTCGACCTCGTCGTAGCCGAAATTGCCTACATATTTGCCGCCGCGGAGCAGCTGACCGAAGGCCGCCACGCTCGCGGCGAAGCGAAAGTCAGGGGAGAGCCGTTCGAGCGTGGCGACCGAGCTTTTCGCGATCGGATATTCGAGCAACTGGCTCGTGTCCGCGTCCGGCTTCTTGTAGCGCAGCCGCACGAACGCCAATTCGCTGCTCGCGCGCGCAGCGCTCGCGGCCGGCTTCTGGCCGTAGCGCAGCGGCTCCAGCCGCCCCGTCTTGCCGACGGGCACGACTTCGTAGAGTGCGGTGACGCGATGCCCCGCACCGATCTCGCCCGCATCGACCTTGTCGTTGTTGAAATCCTCGCGCGCCAGCATGCGGTTCTCGTAGCCGATCAATCGATACTCGACGACGGCGGCGGGATTGAACTCGACCTGGATCTTCACGTCCTTGGCGATCGTGAACAGCGTTGAGGACAGCTCGGTGACGAGCACCTTGCGCGCTTCCGACAACGTGTCGACGTACGCGTAGTTGCCGTTGCCGGCATCGGCCAGCCGCTCCAGCAGCTGATCGTTGTAGTTGCCCGTGCCGAAGCCGAGCGTCGTGAGCGCTACGCCGCTGGTGCGCTGCCGCTCGGCCATGTCGACGAGCGCTTCGTAGTTGACGACGCCGACGTTGAAGTCGCCGTCGGTCGCGAGCACGACGCGGTTGATGCCGTGCTTGATCTGCGCATCGTGCGCGAGCTGGTACGCGCGCTCGATGCCTTCGGCGCCATTGGTCGAGCCGCCGGCTTCGAGGCGATCGATCGCTTCGCGGATCTTCTGCTTCTGATCGCCGGCCGTCGGCTCCAGCACGACGCCGGAGCTGCCCGCATACACGACCATCGACACGCGGTCGCGCGCCGTGAGCTGATCTGTGAGCAGGCGGAACGCGTTCTTCAGCAGCGGCAGCTTGTCCGGCGACTGCATCGAGCCCGAGACGTCGATCAGGAACACCAGGTTCGCGGGCGGCCGCTCGGCGGCGGGGATGTCGAATCCTTTGATGCCGATCTTCATGAGCAGCGCCTGCGGATTCCACGGCGCCGGCGCCACTTCAGTAGCCACGCGGAACGGCACGTCGCGGCTCGCCGGCGGCGTGTAGCTGTAGTCGAAATAGTTGACCATCTCCTCGACACGCACCGCGTCCTGCGGCGGCAGCTGGCCGGCGTTGAGGAAGCGGCGCACGTTGGCGTACGCGCCGGTGTCGACGTCGATGGAGAACGTCGAGATCGGCTGATCGGCGACGAGGTGCACCGGGTTGTCGTCGAGGTGCTGATAGCGCTCGGTGTTGGTCGGCTGCTGATAGACGGGCCCGCAGCACACGTTCGCTGCACCACCGGCCATCATCATGGATTTCATCAGCGGGGCGCTTGCAGGCACGACGCCAGGCGCTGGCGGCTGCTGGTTCGCGACGGTACGGCTGGCGACGTCCGCTCTGTCGAAGAGCTCGTGCGCTTCCTGCTTCGCTCGCGTGAGGTCGACTTCCTCGCTCACCGGCTGCGGCTGAGGGCCTTGCCGGTCTTCGACTGCTTTGCCCTCGTCGCGCTGGGCGGCACAGGCGGCAACGATGGCAGTCACGATCAGCAGCGAGCTGCCGCGCAGGACGCGATTCATGGAAGTTCCTCGTTACGGGCGCCAGCCGCGCCCAGGTATCGGTGTTAACGAGGAGCTACGACAGTCGGGTTAAAGCTTCCAGAGCAGCTCGTCGAGCTGCTCGTCCCGCGCCGGCCAGCCATACCGCCGCAGGTCGACACGCCCGCCCACGAATACGACACCTTCCGCTTCCAGCTTATGTCGCTGGCGCGCGTATGCGTCGCTGCCAGTCGGGAAGGAAATACGCCCACCGGCGTTGATCACGCGATACCAGGGCAGTCCGCGCGCCGATGTTTGCCGCAGCACAGTGCCGACGAGCCTCGCGCGCCGCGGCAACCCGGCGACTTCGGCGACGTTGCCGTACGTGCAGACCTTGCCGCGCGGAATGCGGCGCACGGCGGCAAGCACCATTTCCGGTACCGAGTCGCTGGGCGCAGCGACGACGCGCTTTGCCGGCGCCTTCTTTCCGGCTTTCTTCTTCGCCTTCTTCAGATCGGTACCCGGTCGTGCATGGTTTCTTGCGACCGGTCGGCGCGATCCGGGTTGCGCCGCCGCTCGCCGCCGGTCAGCGCGATGCCGAGCGCGGCGATGAATGGCAGCACGCGCTCGAGGAAATCGCCAGGCGAGTCCGGCAACAGGTGAAACACCAGCGACAGTAGAAACCCTGCCCACATCGCTCCCAGCGTCGAGCCCGGCCGGATGCGCTTGCCGCTGAGGCGGACCAGCAGCAGTGGCCCGAGCGATGCGCCGAGCGCCGTGAACGCAAACATCGCGTGCTCGACGATCCTGCTCGGCGTGTAGAGCAGCACGATGCACGCCAGGACTGCAGCGACGAGCAACATGCCGCGCAGCCACTGCAGCGAGGGTGGCGTCGTCGGACGCTTCAGATCGACCGCGAGGCCGCTCGCGATCACGAGCAGCTGACTGGCAATCGCGGAGATCACGGCCGCCGCGAGGCCGACGACGATCAGCGTCGCGAGCCAGGGCGGCAACAGGCGACTGGCGATCACCGCCAGCGATTGCTCCGGATGTTCGAGGCCCGAATAGAGCACGCGCGCGCACCAGCCGCAGAACACGACGGCCGCGAGCAGGATCGCGATCCACACCGGCGCGACCCAGCGCGCGATGCGCAGCGTCGTCTCATCCTTCGCTGCCATGAAACGCGTCAACGCGTGCGGCTGCCCGCACATCGCGAGGCCCAAGCCGACGACGCCCGCCGAAAACGCGATCGCCGCGACGCCGCTCTTGCCGCCGAACCAGTTCGTCGCCTCCGGACCGATCGTCGCGAAAGCCATCTGCAACTCGGTGAGCCCGCCAGTGGCGATCAGCGCGGGCAACGGCAGGAACAGGGCAACGGCAATCACGACGACCGATTGAATCGTGTCGATCATGCTCGCCGCCCGTATTCCTCCCGCAAACACGGTTGCCGTCAGCACCGCGAGCGACAGCACCAGGACATTGGTCGTGCTGAGACCGACATCGGCGAGCATCACGCCGGCGAGCTGCAGGATCGCCGCAATCTGCAACAGCAACGCGAGGATCAGGATGAAGACGGCCGAGCGCACGACCAGCGGCTGCAGCCGATCGCCGGCATCGACGCCGAGCAGGTGAATTACCGTGATGCCGCCGGAGCCGATGGAAGCTGCGCGCAGCCGCGGTGCGACGAACCACATGTTGACTATGCAACCGAAGACCACTGCGGCCCAGATCCACGCAGCCGACAGCCCCCACACGAAAGCAGCGGCAGCAACGGTCATCAGCATCCAGGCGTTCACGCCGCTCGCCGCGTAACTGAGCGTGACCAGCCATGGGCCGAGGCGACGATTGGCAATGGCGAAATCGGCGGCGTTGTGGGTACGCCGCGCCGCCCACGTCATGATCGAGAGCAGCGCCGCCAGTAACGCGAGCAAGGTCAGCAGAGCTGTGGCGGATCGCGTCATGAGAGCGCCGGATGCTACACGAGCAGCCGGCGCGCGGGTACCGGCGAAAGTCAGCGTGCCGTCTGCAGGCGCTGGCGTGCCGTATCCAGCGTGCGGCAGACGGCTTCGGCCGCTACCGTCAGGCGGGTCGTGGCACGCGCGATGTCGTCCGAGCGCAGCGTATAGACGTTTCCGGTGCGCACGGCTTCGATATGCCGCCAGCGGCTCCAGGTCGCAGCCGCGTCCGGAACGGTGTCGTCGGTGGATACGATGGCTTGCGGATTTGCCGCAATCACCGCCTCGATGCTGATCGCCGGCGCCAGCTCGTTGAGATCCGCGAACACGTTGCGGCCGCCGCAGAGCTCGACGATCTCGCTCATGATCTGCTGGCCGTTCACCGTATACAGCGGCCGGTCGTCGACTTCGATGAACACGCGCAGCGGCGTGCGATCGCGATAGCGGTCACGCAGCTCCTGGATGCGACGCTCGTAATCCGCCGCCTCACGCTCGGCGATTGCGCTCGTGCCCGCGAGCCGGCCGATCTCGCGCAACACGATGGCGACGTGCTCGAGACGCTGAGTCTGAAACGAGACGACCCGCAGCTTCAGCGCACGAATTCGCTCGACTGTCGGCTTCGGCGTGCCGGATTCCCAGACCAGCACGACGTCCGGCCGCAGTGCGAGCAGTCGCTCCAGGTCGACACGGAATGCGTCGCCGATGCGCGGAATCGCGCGCGCGGCATCGGGATGATCGCTGTACTCCACGGTCGCAACGATGCGATCGCCGGCCCCTGCGGTAAATGCAAGCTCAGTGAGGTGCGGAGCGAGACTGACGATGCGCTGCGGCGGCTCGGCAGCGTGAGCGGCGCCGGCAACCAGCACC
>CADEEJ010000132.1:0-8800 GCA_902826315.1 uncultured Steroidobacter sp. | reverse complement strand
GGGGCAGCCGCAGCAGCGCGCGCAGGCGAACCCAATCGAACGCCGGCCCGGGATCGGTCTTGCGTCCGGGCGCGACGTCGCTGTGACCGGCGACGCGCTCGGGCGACAGCGACGGATAGGCGCGGCACAACGCGTGAATCGCATTGCTCAGCGCGCGATATTGCGCAGGCTCGTACGGCAGCTCATCGCTGCCTTCCAGCTCGACGCCGATCGAAAAATCGTTGCAGCGCTCGCGGCCGCAATAGTTCGAGGCGCCCGCGTGCCACGCGCGCAGATGGAATGGAACGTATTGCACGTACTCGCCGTCGCGGCGGATCAGCAGATGCGAAGACACCTGCAAGCTCATGACCGTCGCAAAGAACGGATGCACGCTCGGCGCGTCCGGCGGCAACGTGTTGGTGAACAGACGATCGATCCACGGCCCGCCGTACTCGTCCGGCGGCAGGCTGATGCCGTGCACGAGGATCAACTCCGGCGGGATTCCGCCCGGCCGCTCGTCGCGATTCGGCGAGACGACCTGGCGCGCGGGTTGCATCAGCCCGGTCAGCGGATCGATGGCCAGCTCTGACGTAGTTATCGCAGTCACGATGCGCGATGATGCCTCGTCCATGAGAATGAATCGAATCTTCTGTGACGGTCCCCTGGCGAGCGGCGCCGAAGTGCTGCTGCCTCCAGCGGGCGCTTACCATGTCGCTCGCGTCCTGCGCATGCGCGAAGGCGCGCCGCTCGCGGTCTTCGACGGCAGCGGACAGGACTTTCGCGCAGAGATCGTTCGTGTCGCCGGCGATGCAGTGACTGTACGCCTCGGCGAGCAGACTGCGGCTGCGACCGAATCGCCGCTGCGAATCACGCTGCTGCAAGGCGTGTCGCGCAGCGAGCGCATGGACTGGACGCTGCAGAAGGCGACCGAGCTCGGCGTCGCGACGATCGCGCCGGTGCTGACATCGCGCAGCGTGGTTCGCCTCGACGAGAAGCAAGCGCAGAAGAAACAGGCTCACTGGCGCGGCATCGTGATCGCGGCATGCGAGCAGTGCGGCCGCTCGAAGGTTCCGCAGGTCGCCGCACCGGTAACGTTGCGCGATCACCTGGCGACTGTGCGCAAGGAGGGCCTGCGGCTCGTATTGAGCCCGTCAGCGCCGGGATCGCTCGCCGGCCTGGCCAGCCTGCCCAACAAGGTCGAGCTGCTGATCGGTCCCGAGGGCGGCCTGGACGACGATGAGCTGCTGGCAGCACAGAAGGCCGGCTTCATGCCGGTGCGCCTAGGCCCGCGCGTGCTCCGAACTGAGACAGCGGCAGTCGTAGCGCTGACGGTGCTACAAGCGTTGTGGGGAGACCTGCAGTAGCCCTAAGAGGCGCGGGTCTCTTCCGAGATCATCTGCTCCAGGTGCTCGAAGTCCGGGATCAGCGGCGATTCGTTCAGCATGCGCACCTGGCACAGGATCGGGCCGCGCTCCGGGAAGTTGCGGCTCGGATCGTGCTTGACGACGTCGGCGTTCACGCGCACCAGCTGCGGAAAGCCCTGCGTGATCACGCCGAAGTAGCCGCTCGGAATCTGGCTCGACAGCGCGACGAAAATCACGATGCGTGTGCGCGTGCCGGGGTTCGGCGGCGACTGGCCGCACACAGCTTCGAAAGAGATCACCGGCACCGCGCGCCCGCTCCAGTGAATCGTGCCGAGATACCACGGCGGCGCGCCTTCCATCTTCTCGGGCGCCTGCCAGGTCACGACTTCGGCGACGCACGCGCGCGGCACGATCAGGCGCTCCTGCGCCAGCGGCACCAGCAGGCTGTACAGCTCGTGGGCGAGAACCTCACTCATGGACGATGCGCTCATGCACGGGACTCGCGACCTTGCGCCGGGGCGGCCTTACGACGCCGCGCTTCGACCAGCGGCTCGATCGCATCCAGCAGCTGATTTTCCTGATAGGGCTTGCCGAGATAATCGTTGACGCCGAGCTCGATCGCGCGGGCGCGGTGCTTCTCGCCGACGCGCGAGGTGATCATCACGATCGGGATGTCCGCGAGGCGCGCATCGGAGCGCACCTGCGACGCCAGCTCGTAGCCGTCCATGCGCGGCATTTCGATGTCGAGCAGGATCACGTCCGGCAGGTGGTCCTGCAGGATCGACAGCGCATCGACGCCGTCCTTCGCCGTCATGACGCGCATGCCGTGGCGCTCGAGCAGGCGCTGCGTCACGCGGCGCACGGTGATCGAGTCGTCGACGACCAGCGCGAAGATGCGGCGGTCCTCGGTCGGGCCTTCGACCAGCTGCTTGCGGCCGCGCCACTCGGAGCGCACCAGCGCGCCGAGATCGAGAATGATGACGATGCGGCCGTCGCCCAGAATCGTCGCGCCGGCGATGCCGCGGATGCCGGCGATCTGCGGGCCGACCGACTTCACGACCATCTCGCGGCTGCCGACCAGCTCGTCGGTCACGACCGCGGTCGAATGCTCGCCCGCACGGATCAGGATCACGGGCATCGACACGTCCGCTTCCGGCAGCACCGAGGCGCCGCCGCCGATGAACGCCCCGAGATGCTGGAAGCGATACACCTGCTTGCCGTACGTGAACGTCGGCGAATCCTCGGCGAGATACTTCTGTACTTCCGAGCGCGGCACACGCGCGACGCCTTCCACCGAAGGCAGCGGCAGCGCGTACAGCTCTTCGCCGGTGCGCACGATCAGCGCCTGCGTGATCGCCAGCGTGAACGGCAGGCGGATCGTGAACTTCACGCCCAGCCCCGGCTGCGATTCGGTGAACAGTGCGCCGCCGAGCTTCTTGATCTCGGTGACGACGACGTCCATGCCAACGCCGCGGCCGGCGTGCTGAGTGATGTTGCTCGCCGTGCTGAAGCCGGGCTCGAGGATCAGCTGCAGCGCTTCCTCGTCCGACAGCACGCGGCCCGCATGCAGCAGGCCACGCTCACGCGCCCGCGCGCGCACCGCGGTCACATCGATGCCGCGGCCGTCGTCCTCGAGGATGATGACCATTTCGGAGCCTTCGCGGTGCAGGCCGACGCGGATCGTGCCGCTCTCCGGCTTGCCGCGTGCGACGCGCTCTTCGGGCGTCTCGATGCCGTGCACGACCGAGTTGCGCAGCATGTGCTCGAACGGCGGCAGCATGCGATCCAGCACCTGTCGATCCAGTTCGCCGGATGCGCCGACGACGACCAGGTCCGCCTTCTTGTTCGTGTCGGTTGCGACCTGCCGCACCAGGCGGCTGAGACGCTGCACGTGGCGCTGGAACGGCACCATGCGCGTGCGCATCAAGCCGTTCTGCAATTCAGTGACGACGCGCGATTGCTGCAGCAGCAGGTTCTGCGCTTCGCGAGTCAGGTTCTCCAGCAAGCCTTCGATGCTGCCGACGTCGCTGACGGACTCGGCGAACGCGCGCGACAGCTGCTGAATCGCCGAATAGCGGTCGAGCTCCAGCGGGTCGAAATCGGACCGGCCGGGATGTTCCTCTTCATGCCGATGCAGGATCTGCGCTTCGGTCTCCAGCTCCAGCTTGCGCAGCTGGTCTTTCAAGCGCGTGACCGTGCGGCCGAGCTCGGCGAGGTTGAACTCGATCGAGCCGACCTGCTGCTCCAGTCGCGAGCGGAAGATGCTGACTTCGCCAGCGTTGTTGAGCAGCGTGTCGAGCAGGTCGGCGTCGACGCGCGCGAATTCCTGTCGCTCCTGGGCCTGCTGCTCGCGGCCAGGCAGCACCGGCGCCGCAGGTTGCTCCGGCGCAAGTTGCTCGGGAGCGTCCGGCGGCAGCTCGGGCTGCAGCGCGGCCACATCGAGCGACACCTGCTCGACCGCGGGATGGGCCCCCGTGCCTTCATCGACACGCACCGCTTCGCGCGGCGCGGCTGCGCCCAGCTCGTCAGCGCCGAACTCGATGTCGAACTCCGTGTCGTCGAGCGAAGGCGTTTCGTCCTGCGCTGCTGCTTCATCAGTGAACGACTCGGTCAGCGTCGGCACGACGCCGGTGGCCGAACCGAAATCTTCTTCCTCGGGCGCCGGCTCGGGAGCAGCGGCAACCACAGGCGCTGGTGCAGGTACCTGTGCAGGCGCAGGTGCATGTACCTGCACAGGTGCAGGCGCAACGGTCGGTGCGGGCGCCGGCGCGGCGATCGGGGCCTGTCCGCCGAGCGCGCGAATGCGATTGAGCAACTCGCGAGCGGGCTGGCAGCGGTCGCCGCGATTGACGACGTCCCGCATGCGATGCAGCTCATCGAGGCTCGATTGCAGCGCGTCGAATACTTCGGGCGTCGCGGGCACGGAGCCTGCTTCGACGCCTTGCATGAGCGTTTCCAGCTCATGGCTCAGATTACCCATCGCGCGGATGCCGGCCATGCGTGCGCCGCCCTTGAGCGTGTGCACGACGCGCTTCAGCTCGAACACCAGCGCGTTGTTGCCGCGATCCTGTTTCCAGGACGACAGCGCGTGATCGGCGGTCTCGAGCAGCTCGGTGGCTTCCTCGCTGAAGATCGCCGCGACTTCGGGGTCGAAGTCGCTGCCGTCATCTTCTTCCTCGACCTCGACCGGCGGCGCGGGTGGCGGCGGCGGAGCGGCAGCGACGGCCGGCGGCGAAGCAACGGGCACGGCCACAGACACGGCCACAGCTACAGATTGAGCGACAGCCGGAGCCTGCGGCGACAGCTCCGGGCTGCGGACCGTTTCGCTTTCCTCTTCCGCGAGCAGATCTTCGACCGTGAGCACCGGCGGCGGCACCGGTTGCGGCTCCAGCCCCTGCTCCAGCTCCTGTTCGAACGCCACGGCGTCGATTTCGATCTCGATCGAATCCTCTCCGGGAATGCCTTCCTCGACGACGATGCCGGACTCGTCCTGCGGCGCTTCGTAAGTGAGCGACGCGAGCACGTCGCCTTCGACCAGCGAAGGCTGCACGTTGGTCGGGTCGCCGTCCTCCAGCGCCTTCTGCACGTTCGTCGGATCCTCGTCGACGAGCGCTTCGGCGCGTGCAGTCGGATCGTCGCGGAAGACCGGCGCGGGGCGCATCATCGTCGGCGACGAGTCGTGCGACGGCGAGCCGGCATCGGCGTTCGCCGGCACCGGCGGGAAATTCTCGTAGCTCCAGTCGAGCATGCTCAGTGCGTTCGCGTCGGTCGGCTCCAGCTCGACGACCTCGACTCCGGCATCGTCTTCAGCTATCGCTGCACCAGCTTGCATTGCCGGCGCGAGCGACGGGCTATGCGTCGTCGGCTCCAGCGTTTCTGCGAGGCGCGCGATCTCGTCGTCGAGCTCGCTCTCCAGCTCGCCGAGGCGGGCGGCGATGCGCGGATGGTCGAGGAAGAAGCCGGTGTTCTCGTCGATGTGATCGACCACCTGCTGGATCGCGGCGCTCGCGTCCTTGATGACGGCGAGCCCCGCGGCCGGCATGCCGATCGAGTTGTCGTACAGCTTGCGCACGTAGCGGTTGAGCGGCTCGGCGATCTTGATGCCCTGGCGCGCGCCTGCGGTCTTGGCCGTGCCGCTCAGCGTGTGACAGGAGCGGTGCAGGTCCTCGGTGACCGGATAGGGCGGCGTCGCGGTGTCGCACGCCGCGATGAATTCAAGGATGGTCGCGAGATGGCCCGCGGTTTCCTTGGCGTAAATCTCGTGCAGGCCGGGATCCATTTGCGACGGGGGCGGCTGTCTTATGTCTTGGGACGGAGCCGTTTTTTTTTGCGGACTGACTTGCGAAGGCAGGACCATGGTGGTCTGCGTGTGCGATGGCATCGGTAGCTCGGGTACTGCAGCTGGCGCAGGAGCTGGAGCCGCAACAGGGCGCGGCGCCGGCGCACTGGACACGGACGGCGCGCTCGGACGCACGCCGGCGATGGTGTTGAGTCCTTCGATGATGCGTGCGACGTCCGCTTGCGGATTGCGCGCCGTTTCCAGCTGCTCGACCAATTCCGGCACGGCTGCGACTGCTTCGCGCAGCAGCGACATCATTTCGGGAGTGCGCTCCAGCGTCTTGTTGATGACGCGGTTGAGCAGATTCTCGACCGACCAGGCGAACTCGCCGATGAGCTGCGCGCCGACCATGCGGCCGCTGCCCTTCAACGTGTGGAACGAGCGGCGCACGTTGACCAGCGAGTCCTGGTCCTGCGGATTCTCGTCCCACAGCGGGAACAGGCGTTTGAGCTTGGCGATCTCGTCCTTCGCTTCTTCGATGAACAGCTCGAGGAATTCCGGATCGATCTCGCGATCGAGCGCCTTCGCCGCCGGCGCCGGCGCGGCGGGCTTGCGAGGTGTCTGCCGGACGGCAGTCGCGGGATCCAGCACTGCAGTGGGCTCGTGCTCGGTCGGCGCCAGGCTCGACGCGGCCACGGTCTGCGACATCGGCTCGATGACCACCGTGCGCGCGTGGTCGCCACCCTGCCCGAGCGCCTCGACGCGTGGGATCGGGTGCGCGTCGGCGAGGAAGCGCAGGCAATTCTCCGCGTTGTCCAGCATGTACCACGGGTCGGTGCGGCCGGCCTGCAGCGTCTCCATGTAGTACTCGACCGCTACGATCGCGTCAGCGAGGCGATCGACCGCTTCCTGCGGCAACGTCATGCCGTCGCTGCGCAGCAGCTTGCCGAGCGCGCGATCGACGCCTTCCATGATCTCGACGACGCGCGTTTTGCCCAGCATCAGCAGACCCGCGATCATGCCGCGCATCAGTTGCGGGATCTGGTCTGCAACCTGCGCTTCGCGCGGCTTCTCGAACGACAGCGCGACTGCTTCCTTGATGCGCGCCATGTTGACGATGCATTCGCGCAGCACCGCCTCGGTCACGTGGCGGAACTCGATGTCTTCCGGCCCGGTGGGCCTGAGCGGTGCCGTGGCACTGTCCGCGCTCGGCACGATCATGCCGACCAGCTGCTCGTCGAGGCTGTCCTCGACCTTGATCAGCGTGGCGGCCATGCGCAGCAGCGTGCCCTCGCTCGCGACCGAGCGCTGATTCACGATTGCCTGCAGGTCGGTCGTTTCCCCCTGCACCTTGTCGCGCAGGTCGCCGAGACCGAGCACGCCGAGCGTATCGGCGATCTTCTTCAGCAGCTCCAGCTGCGGCGCCAGCTCGTCGACCTGCGTGCCGCCCTGGCGCACGAAGATGTCGAGCGCGTCCTTCACGCGGCCGAGGTCTTCCTTGATCGCGGCGGCCACCGTCTTCATCAGCTTGACGGACGGCGCCGACAAACTCTCGCGCGCCTGCTCGATGTGATCGTCGACCGGCAGCAGCTCGGTCAGGCGGAACGAGGCACGCACAGCGGCGACCCGCGGCCCGGAGCTGCGCGCACGCGCTACGTAGTAGAGGAGATTGTTGAGCAGCTCGAGCGGCGGCGTATCGACGTAGCGACCTTCGCCCTGCTCGTACAGACGCTTCATTTCGCGATCGGCATGACCGAGCAGCCGCTTGATCGAAGCGCTGCCTTCGAGCCCGCCTTCGCGCAAGGCTTCGAGCATGGCGCCAACGACCCACCACAGCTGGAACACCGGCTGGGTCGTGGCAACCTGTTCGAGCTTCTCGGCGGAGCGCGACAGGATTTCGAGATTCTGGTCGACGCGCTCGCCCTTGATCCAGCCGAGCAGGCCGAGCTGAAAGCGCGTGCGGAGCTTGCGCGCCCACTGCGCGATCGTGAGCGCCTCGCCCGGCGCCGCGACCGGATTCGCCTGCTGATCCGAGCTGAGATTCAGCAGCAGCAGCGTTCCTTCCGAGAGCAGCGCGTGGCCGCGCACCGCGCGCAGATCGTTGAGGAGCGGCAACAGCACCAGCGCCATGTCGCGCCCGCCGCTCATCACGCGTTCGAGATACGTCGGCAGCTGCACCATCGCGCGCATCAGCGCGTCGAGTCCTTCCGCGAGATGGCGCCGCTCGGAGAAGTTGTCGATCAGGTAGCGGGCGACCTGGCCCATTTCCTCGGCGAGCAGCGCGGCGCCGTAGACTTCTGCGATACGCAGCGCGCCGTGTACCGAGCGCAGGTGCTCGTTGCACTTGCGCAGCAGCGCAACGTTGTCCTGCTGCTCGCCGAATGCTTCGAGAGCCGTGCGCGAGTCGTTGAGCTCGCTATTGAGCTCGCGCGCGACGATATGCAGAGTTTGCGATGACAGCTCGGCCATGAGTCTTTATTCGCGCTTCAAGCCGCTGTGACTTTTTTTGGCGCAGGCGTCGCATTGCGAACCTGCGTGGCGTTGACCAGCGACGGCGGCGCCTTCTTCTCTGCCGTCAGCACTGCGCTGCCGGCGGAGGAGCTGTCGGGCAGGCGGAAGCCGGCGACCGACTTGCGCAGCTGCGCGGACAGCTCGGCGAGCTTGCCGACCGAGCCGGAGGTCGCGGCCGAGTTCTCCGCGGTCTGTGAGCTGATCTCGCGCAGCACACCCATGGTGCGCGAGATGTTCTGCGCAGCCGAGGCCTGCTGACGCGAGCTCGCGGAAATGTTCTGCACCAGGCTGGCGATCTGATTCGACACCTGCTCGATCTCTTCGAGCGCCGCGCCGGCGTTCTCGGCGAGCAACGCGCCGCCGACCACGTCGGTGGTGCTGCGCTCCATCGAGACGACTGCCTCGTTGGTGTCGGCTTGAATGGTCCGCACCAGCACTTCGATCTGCTTGGTCGCGTTCGCGGCGCGCTCCGCGAGGCGCTGCACTTCGTCGGCGACGACTGCGAAGCCGCGGCCTGCCTCGCCGGCCATCGATGCCTGGATCGAGGCGTTCAGCGCCAGGATGTTCGTCTGCTCGGCGATGTCGTTGATCAGCTCGACGATGTTGCCGATCTCCTGCGAGCTCTCGCCGAGGCGCTTGATGCGCTTGGAGGTCTCCTGGATCGTCT